>NZ_JBOHGC010000530.1:0-11873 GCF_050699995.1 Actinokineospora sp.
GCGCGGCACTGGCCGCGGGCGGCGCGGCGGTCGTGGGTGCCCGCGGTGGCTCGACGGGCAGGACCGCGCCGATCCCGCCGAGCGCGACCACCTGCGGCCGCGCGGGCTCATGGGGGCCGGCGACGGCGGTCCCGGACACGGTCACCGCGCCGCCGAAGACCACCGCGACGAACAGACCCGCCCCGCCCGCGACGGCGGGCAGGGCGAGCCACCAACTCTGTTGGGCCATCCGGGGTCAGCGCTCCCAGTCGCGGCGCATGCCCCGGCCGACCACGACGCGACGGCGCGACGGGCCGTGGAGCAGGAGCAGGGCCACGAGCGCGCCGCCGATCAGCACCAGCACACCGAGTCCGGCGAGCAGGCCGGTCGACGGTCCGCCGTCGTCCAGCGCGGCCGCCGCGACGGACTGGCCGTCGCCGGCGGGGATCGTCTTGGGCACCGTGGGCACGTTCGGCTTGTTCGCGACCGTGAGCGTGAGCGTCGCCCCCGGTGTGACCTCACCGCACGCCGAAGGCGGTGCCGCAGGGTCGAAGGCCTGCTCGTATCCGGGCGGTGCGGCGACCTCGATGACGCAGATCTGTTGCGGCGTCCGCAGATTCGGCACGCCGATGGTTCCGTCGGCGCCGGTCACCACGACCGACGGCGTCCCGTCCGCGCCTGCCAGCGGCTTGCCGTCCTGGTCGAGGGCGGGCTTGGTCTTGTCCGCGCCGGTGATCCGCAGCGAGACACCCGCGATGCCCTTGCCGGTCTTCTCGTCGACCTTCGCCACCGCGACCTTGCCCGGCGCGGTCACGGCCGTGACGGCCGCCGCGGCGGTCAGCTGCTTCTCGCCGCCGGTGCTCACCACGCGCTGGGTGTCGACCTGGATTGCCTGGCGTACCACCGGCTTGTCGGCGGGAGCGGCCAGGGCGATCGCGACCTTCGGGTTGGGGCCGGTCGGCGTGACGTTGAGCGTCAGTGGCCCACCCGCTTCCGGGGTCGGCAGCGTCAGCGTCTTGCGGCCCTCGACGAGGGCGTCGGTGAGGGTGATCGTGACCGGCACGGCCGCCACGCCCTTGCCCGCCGCGTTGACGACCGTGACCGTCCAGGTGTCGGGCGTGCCGATGAGCTGCGGCGCGGTCGGCTTGGTGATGCCCGTCGTCCACGGACCGCGGTTGGCCACGGCATCAGCTTTGAGCTTGTCGACGGCCGATTTGGCGCTCGCGGGCAGCTTCGCCAGGTGGAAGGGCGCGTCGTAGGCGATCGTGCGGAACGTGTTGGTCGGCAGCAGTTGGTCGGGGTTCTGCGGCGCCGCCGTCCAGGAGTGCAGCAGGTGCGCCAAGGCCGCGGCCTCGTCGGGGCTCTTGGTCGTCGAGTGGCGCAGCAGCAGGTAGGAGATCTGGGCCGCGACGTCCGGGCTCAGCTCCGTGCCCCATTTGGTCTTGAGCGCCTCACCCGGCTGATACTGCTCGTCGGTGTCGGGCGCGAGGTAGGCGTACTGCACGCACCACACCTGCTGCCCGTTGACCAGGTACGAGCCGGACCAGTCCGTCGCGTCCGGGTTGCCCTTGTACGGCTGCGAGGGCGCGGTCTTGTATCCGAGAGCTTCCTGCACGGCCGCCGCGGCGGTGGGCGCGGCGCTCACGAGGAGGGCGCCCGCCAGCAGCGAGGCACTCGCCACCCCTGCGACCAGCCGGGCGCCGAACTTGGTTCGCCCCATGGTGATGTCGACTCCTTGCCGCCGGGATGAGGTGGGTGGTGATTCCCTCGCGAGCCTGGTGTCGCGAGAACCCCGTAGGCAATCCGCCGACGGGGCGACGCCGATCGGCGGGGCTGCCCGGCGTCGGCGGCCGGGCTCTCGGGATCCACATGATCGTTACCCGCGAATGGCGGATCGACCCGGCCCATGTGGGTGTAAGTCGGTCACGCAGCGGAGAACCGGGCCGGTTCGGCGGAGCATGGCAACCGGGTGACTTGCCCCACGTACCACGATGACAAAGATGACGCGACGTGCGCTGGTACTGGGCGGCGGCGGGCTGGCCGGGATCGCCTGGGAAACCGGCATCCTCACCGGCTTGGCCGACGCGGGCCTGAACGTGACCGATGCAGACCTGACTATCGGCACCTCGGCGGGATCGACCGTGGCCGCGCAGATCGGCAGCGGACTGCCGCTCGACGAGCTGTTCCGTAGGCAGGCGGATCCCCTGGCGCACAACCGCGAGCTGACCCCACCCGGGGCGGGTGGGCCGGAGTTCATGGCCAACCTGGCCGCGTTCACGGCCGAGGGAGTCGACCCCGCGGAACTGCGGAGGCGAATCGGGGCGCTCGCCCTCTCGACGGCCACGGTGCCGGAGTCGGTCCGCCGGGAGGTCATCGCGAACCGGCTCCCGTCACCCGCGTGGCCCGACCGCGCCCTGCTGATCGTCGCGGTGGACGCCACCACTGGTGCTCCCCGGGTGTTCGGCCCGGACTCGGGCGTGGACCTCGTGGACGCCGTAGCCGCGAGCTGCGCGGTTCCGTGCGTCTGGCCGCCGGTCACCATCGGGGGCGCGCGCTACATCGATGGTGGTGTGCGGTCGATGGCCAACGTCGACCTGGCTGCCGGATGCGACCGCGCCGTCGTCATCGCGCCGATCCCGGACGATGCCCTGTGGGAACCGGTCGAGAGCTGCCGGGTCGAGATCCTCACGCCCGACGAGCGTTCCCTCGCCGCGTTCGGCCCCGACCCGCTGGACCCGGCCACGCGGACCCCGGCCGCCCGCGCCGGTCGAGCCCAAGGCAGACACGTCGCCGCCCGAGTCGCGGAGGTCTGGACCTTGCCCGCGAAAGTCACGCGAAAAAAATCCTGAAGACGTGTCGATTGCACGACCTCCCGTCCGTCGGTCAAGTACACGGCGAAGACAGCCGACCACGAAGAGGTAGCCCCGCACACCGCGGGCCGAGACTGGAGGATCACCATGGGCAAGCTCGTTGTCACCGAATTCATCTCCCTCGACGGCGTCATCGAGGACCCGGGCGGCGCCGAGGGCTTCGAGCACGGCGGTTGGAGCTTCAAGTCCCCGGCGCCGGACGGCGACCAGTTCAAGTTCGAGGAGCTGATGAACAGCGACGCGCAGCTGTTCGGCCGGCTCACCTACGACGCCTTCGCCGCCGCGTGGCCAGAGATGACCGACGAGGCCGGGTTCGCCGACAAGATGAACTCGATGCCCAAGTACGTCGTGTCCACGACCCTCGGCGAGGCGAAGTGGAACAACACCACCGTCATCTCCGACAACGTCGCCGAAGAGGTCGCCAACATCAAGACCAAGCACGAGGGCGACATCCTCGTCCCGGGCAGCTCGCAGCTCATCGACACGCTGCGCGCGCACGGCCTGATCGACGAGTACCGGCTGATGGTGCACCCGGTCGTCCTGGGCTCGGGCAAGCGCCTGTTCAACGACGGCGCGGGCGCCTCGGACCTGGAGTTGGTGGAGTCGCGCAACGTCGGCCCCAACGTGCTCCTGCAGACCTACCGCCCGGCCGCCAAGACCGAAGAGTGACCGGCTGACGCCGGTGGTCCCGCCTGGGGCGGCGGGATCACCGGCCGAACAGCCGATCGCCACGGGTGGGCGCCGTGGTTAGCCTGGCCCGATGAAGCGAACCATGATCGCCGTCATCACGGCTCTTGTCGCTGGTGTGATCGTCTCGTCGCCCGCCACCGCGGAGACGGGCAGACCCGCGCAGTGCGAGTTCACACCGACCCCGGACAACCCCGCCGCCCGACCGGTGCGCGTGCCCCGCGCGAAAGCGAAGTCGCACGGGACCGTGGATGTCAGCATCTCCACCAACTACGGGACGCTCGAACTTCGGCTCGACCGCGACAACGCGCCCTGCGCGGTGCACAACATCGTCCACCTGGCGCGCGCCGACTTCTATGACGACAGCCGGTGTTTCCGGCTCACGAACAGCCCCCGCCTCGGTGTCCTGCAGTGCGGCGACATCTACCGCGCCGAGGAAGGCGGTCCGGGCTACAAGTTCCCGGACGAGGTCACCGGCCAGGAGACCTACCCGCGCGGCGCCATCGCGATGGGCAACCAGGGGCCGGGTACCAACGGCAGCGAGTGGTTCATCGTGCACTCGGTGGCCAAGATCCGGCCGGTGTACACGGTGATGGGACACGTGACGCGCGGCATCGAGGTCATGGACCGCATCGTCGCGGCGGGCATCGACCCGGACGGCGCGGTCGACGGCGCACCCCGGTACCCGGTGGTGATCCACGACGTGCGGGTCGGGCGTTCGCATGGCTGAAACCTCGATCCGATAACAAAAGCATCCCGAAACGATCAGCGGGCTCCCTCCGTGCCAAGATCGCGCTGACGCGCGGAGGGGGTCTCGAGGGGATGGCACGGCCGAAGGCGATCCCGCTCCGGACCCGGCTGTTGCTGGCGCTCACGGCGCTGATTGTGCTCAGTCTGACCGCGGTGGCGGTCGGGTGGCTGGAATCGAGGTCCGCGGACGCGACACCGGCGGACATCGCACCGGCCAACGATCCCGGCACCGCCCGCGCGCAGTTGGCGGAGTTGGAAGTCCGGCCGGGCAGGCCGATGGCGGGGTACTCGCGGGACTCGTTCCCCCACTGGGCCACCGTCGAAGGACAGTGCAACGCCCGCGAAGCGGTGCTGAAGCGCGACGGCCAAGACGTCGTGGTCGACGGGCGTTGCCGCGTCGTGTCGGGCCGCTGGGTCAGCCCGTTCGACGGCGCGACCTGGACCGAACCCACCGATGTGGACATCGACCACCTGGTGCCGCTGGCCAACGCGTGGCGCAGCGGCGCGGGCGAGTGGTCGAAGGTGCAGCGCCGCGAGTTCGCCAACGACATGGTTCGTCCCCAGCTCATCGCGGTGACCGACAACGTCAACCAGGCCAAGGGCGACCAGGGCCCCGACACCTGGAAGCCGCCGCTGATCAGCACTTGGTGCGGCTACTCGGTCAACTGGATCGCGGTCAAGCACCACTACAAGCTGTCGGTGAACCCCGCGGAGAAGACCGAACTCGGGAAGATGCTCGACCGCTGCTGACTTGACCTGGAGCGCGCTCCAGGAGATTGACTGCTCTCGACGCCCGGAACCACACGGGCCAGTTGAGAGGACCTCCGCGTGAAGTACCGCACGATCGGCACGGACCCCCGAACCCGCCGCACCGTCAGCGTGCTGAGCCTGGGCGCCATGCTGTTCGGCACGACCGTCGACGAGCAGACGTCGTTCGCGATCCTGGACAGGTATGTCGAGGCGGGCGGGACGTTCATCGACACGTCCAACAACTACGCCTTCTGGTTCGACGAGTCCCAGGGCGGCCAGAGCGAGGCGCTGCTCGGCCGCTGGCGACGCAGCCGAGGTGTGGGCGGCGAGATCACCATCGCCACCAAACTCGGCGGCCGTCCGGTTGCCCCCGGCCTCAGCTTCGCCGACACGGCGCTGGCGAAGAACGTCGAGGGCCTGTCCCCCAAGGTGATCCGCGAGTCCGCCGCACGCAGCGCGGAGACGCTGGGCATGTCCACAGTGGACCTGCTGTACGCGCACGTGGAGGACTACGTGACCCCGATGGAGGAGACGGTGGCGGCGTTCGCCGAACTCGTCGCGGAGGGGACGGTCGGGATGCTCGGGGTGAGCAACCACTGGGCCTGGCGCGTCGAGCGCGCTCGCACCACGGCCGTGGCGGCGGCGCTGCCGGGGTATGAAGTGCTGCAGTACCAGCACAGTTACCTGCGTCCGCGGACGGACCTGCCCGGTCGGCGCTCGGTCGACGGCAACCAGGGTTACCTCAGCGCGGATCTGCGGGCGTACTTGCGGACCGAGCCGGAGTTGGCGCTGGTGGCGTACTCGCCGCTGCTCGGTGGGGCCTACACGCGGGCGGACAAGCCGCTCGGTGTCGACTTCGACCACCCCGGCACCGAGTCGCGACTCACGGCGGCGCGCAAGGTCGCCGAGGAGACCGGCGCGACGGTGAACCAGGTGGTGCTGGCGTGGATGATCGGCCACGAGATCCCGGCGATCCCGCTCGTGGGCGCGTCGTCGGTGGCCCAACTCGACGAGAGTCTTGCCGCCGTGGATCTGGACCTGTCGCCCGAGCAGCGCGCGATGTTGGATCAGGCGCGCTGATCACCAAATACTGAAAGGGGCGGGCCGAATAGCCCCCAGACGCTATTCGGCCCGCCATTCATTCGAATCAGCAGGTTTCACCCTTGTACCAGGCGAACTTGATGATTCCCGCATCCCCCAGATAGGTGCGGCCCGGTCCGACGCATTCGTCGTAGCCGCTCAGGCCGTGGTGCCGCTCCACCCGGATCCAGACCCACGAGCCCCCGCCGCAGTGGTTGTAGTACGCCCGCCCGGACGGCCCGTCGGGGTCCCAGCCGCAGGCCAGCGGGCTTGCCGCGACCCGAGGACTGTTCTGCTCGACAACCGCGGCGGCCGGAGCGGCGGCGAGTCCCGCGAAGGACAGAGCGATTGCCAGAGACGCCAGCGGGCGCAGGCTTACCAGTGAACGCATTTCATTTCCCCCTTGCCACATGGGGGAAGTTGATTTCCTCCCCCAAGGAGATTCCAGCGTCGCACGGGAATGGGGTGACGGAGTAGTCCCTGAAAGGGTGAAAAGAAAACGAAGGCCGACGGGGTGTGTCCGTCGGCCTTCGGTAAGAGCTATTCGATCAGACAGTGAAGCCTAGCGCGCGTAGCTGTTCGCGGCCGTCGTCGGTGATCTTCTCCGGGCCCCACGGGGGCATCCAGACCCAGTTGATCCGGAAGTCGTTGACCAGGCCTCCGCCGGTCAGCGCCGCGCGGGTCTGGTCTTCGATCACGTCGGTCAGGGGGCACGCCGCTGACGTCAGCGTCATGTCGATGGTCGCCGTGTTGTCGTCCTCGACGCGGATGTCGTACACCAGGCCAAGGTCGACGACGTTGATCCCAAGCTCAGGGTCGACCACGTCGCGCATGGCCTCTTCGAGGTCGTCCAAGGTGGCCAGGTCGGCGCGGGGGGCCTGGTCTGGCATCCCGGCGGCGCCGCGCTGGACTTCTTCTGCGTCGTTCCCGGTGCTCATTGCGCTGTCACTCCTTCGCCCGAACGGGCAACCGCGTCCTTGAAAGCCATCCAGCCAAGCAGAGCACACTTCACCCGTGCCGGGTACTTGGCCACCCCCGCGAAGGCGATGCCGTCCTCCAGCACGTCCTCATCCGGTTCGATCTGACCCCGGCCCTGCATCAGCTCCACGAACGCGTCCATAGTGGACAGTGCGTCCGTCACGTCCCGGCCGACCACCAGGTCCGTCAGCACCGACGTGGACGCCTGGCTGATCGAGCAGCCCTGCCCCTCGTACGACACGTCCGCGACCTTGTCGCCGTCGAGTTTCACCCGCAGGGTGACCTCGTCGCCGCAGGTCGGGTTGACCTGGAAGGACTCCGCGTCGAACGGGTCGCGCAGACCGCGTCCGTGCGGGTTCTTGTAGTGGTCCAGGATGATCTCCTGGTACATCTGCTGCAGCTGCATCACGCCACCCCGAAGAACTTGCGGACCTGGTGCAGCCCCTCGATCATCGCGTCGATCTCGGCCTCGGTGGTGTACAGGTAACCGGACACCCGGGTCGAGGACTGCGCGCCGAGCCTGCGGTGCGCGGGCTTGGCGCAGTGGTGCCCGCCGCGCACGGCGATGCCGTACGAGTCGAGCACCTGGCTGATGTCGTGCGGGTGCAGGCCTTCCATGGTGAAGCTGATCGCCCCGCCGCGGTCGACCATGTCGGTCGGCCCGAGGATCCGCACCCCCGGCACCTCCAGCATCCGCCGCAGCGCGTAGCCGGTGATCGCCTGCTCGTGCGCGGCCACGTTCTCCATGCCCAGCGCGCTGAGGTAGTCGATCGCCGCGCCCAGCCCGATCGCCTGGGCGATCGGCGGGGTGCCCGCCTCGAACTTGTGCGGAGCCGGAGCGTAGGTGGAGCGCTCCATCCGGACGTCCTCGATCATCTCGCCGCCACCGTGGAACGGGGGCAGCGCCGCGAGCACGTCGGACCGTCCCCACAGGACACCGATGCCGGTGGGACCCAGCAGCTTGTGCCCGGTGAAGCCGATCAGGTCCGCACCCGTCTCCAGGACGTTGTACGGCAGCTGCGGCCCCGCCTGCGCGGCGTCGAGCACGACGAGCGCACCGACGGCCTTGGCGCGGCGGGCGATCTCGGCGACCGGGTTGATCGTGCCCAGCATGTTCGACACATGCGCCAACGAGACGACCTTGGTGCGCTCGGTGATCAGCTCGTCGATGTTCGACAGGTCGAGCCTGCCGTCGTCGGTGATGCCGAACCACTTCAGCGTCGCGCCGGTCCGCTGGGTGAGCAGCTGCCACGGCACGATGTTGGAGTGGTGCTCCATCTCGGTGACGACGACCTCGTCGCCGGGACCCACCCGGTACGGCTCATCGGCCCAGGCCAGCACGTTGGCGACCAGGTTGATCGCCTCGGTGATGCCCCGGGTGAAGATGATCTCGTCGCGGCTGGGCGCGCCGATGAACGCCGCGATCTTGTCGCGGGCGCCCTCGAACGCCGCCGTCGACTCCTCACCGAGCTGGTGCACCGCGCGCGCCACATTCGCGTTGTGGCGCTCGTAGTGCTCGGTGAGCGTGTCGATCACCGACTGCGGCTTCTGCGACGTGTTCGCGCTGTCGAGGTAGACCAGCGGCCGGTCCTCGGCGAGTTTGCGCTGCAGGATCGGGAAGTCCTTGCGGACCTGCTCGACGTCGTACCCGTGGCCGGTCACCTGACACCCCTCTCCGTGGATTCTGTCCTGTGCAACGTCAGGAAGTGCTCGCGGCTTCCTGGATTCCCGCGTATTTCACGTAGCCCTCGGCCTCGAGCTGGTCCGCCAGCTCCTTGCCGCCGGACTCGACGATCTTGCCCGCCGCGAAGACGTGCACGAAGTCGGGCGTGATGTGGCGCAGGATGCGGGTGTAGTGCGTGATCAGCAGGACACCGTGCTCACCGGAGGCCTGGAACCGGTTGACGCCCTCGGACACGACACGCAGGGCGTCGACGTCGAGGCCGGAGTCGGTCTCGTCCAGGATGGCGATCTTCGGGTCGAGCAGCGCGAGCTGCAGGATCTCGTGGCGCTTCTTCTCACCACCGGAGAAGCCCTCGTTGACGCTGCGCTCGGCGAAGGACGGGTCGATGTCCAGCTCGCCCATGGCGGCCTTGACCTCCTTGACCCAGGTCCGCAGCTTCGGCGCCTCGCCGCGCACGGCGGTGGCCGCGGTGCGCAGGAAGTTCGACATCGACACGCCGGGAACCTCGACCGGGTACTGCATGGCCAGGAACAGGCCCGCGCGGGCGCGCTCGTCCACGCTCATGGCCAGGACGTCCTCGCCGTCGAGCGTGATCGTGCCCGAGGTCACCTGGTACTTGGGGTGACCGGCGATCGCGTAGGACAGAGTGGACTTGCCGGACCCGTTGGGGCCCATGATCGCGTGGGTCTCGCCTGCCTTGATGGTCAGGTCGACGCCCTTGAGGATCTCCTTGGGACCTTCGTCGGTGTTGACCGAGACGTGCAGGTCCTTGATCTCCAGCGTGGCCATGTCGTGCGGTTTCCTTCAGTTCGTGGTGGTGGTGACGGCGGCATTTGTCACGCGCTGAACGTCGACGTGAACATCCCCAGCGACGATTGTCACGGCGTACACGTCGACGGGTTCGGTGGCGGGCGGAGCCGAGGGGGCGCCGGTGCGCAGGTCGAAACACGACCCGTGCAGCCAGCACTCCAGCCCCTTGCGGGTCATCTCCCCTTCGGACAGTGCCAGTTCGGCGTGCGAGCACTCGTCGCGCAACGCGTGCACCTCGTCGCCCTGGCGCACCAGCACCACGGCGACATCATCGACCTCGACGGCGTGCGGTTTGCCGTCGTCCAGATCGGACAGTGCACAAGCGCGACTCATACCCCGACTGCTTCCAGTTCGGCCTCGATCGCCGCCTCAAGGCGCTCGCGCACCTCGGGAACGGTGATCTTCATCAGCAGCTCGTGGAAGAAGCCGCGCACAACCAGGCGCCGGGCCTGGTCCTCCGGGATTCCGCGAGCCTGCAAGTAGAACAGCTGCTCGTCGTCGAAGCGGCCGGTCGCGCTGGCGTGGCCCGCCCCGGCGATCTCACCGGTCTCGATCTCCAGGTTCGGCACCGAGTCGGCGCGCGCGCCGTCGGTCAGCAGGAGGTTCCGGTTGAGCTCGTAGGTCTGGGTGCCCTCGGCGGCCACGCGGATCAGCACGTCGCCGATCCACACGGTGTGCGCGCCCTGGCCCTGCAGCGCGCCCTTGTACGTCACGTTCGACGTGCAGTTCGGCTGCGCGTGGTCCACAAAGGTCCGGTGCTCGAAGTGCTGCCCGGCGTCGGCGAAGTACAGACCGGTGAGGTCGACTTCCCCGCCCCGCTCGGCGAAGGACGCCGTCGGGGACACCCGGACCACGTTGCCGCCAAGGGTGACGACGGTGTGCTTGAGCACCGCGTCCTTGCCGATCTTGGCGTGCTGCGCGGAGACGTGCACCGCGTCGTCGGCCCAGTCCTGGATGGACACCACGGTGAGCTTCGAGCCCTCGGCGAGGACGAACTCCACGTTGTCGGCGTACACACCGGAACCGCGGTGGTCGATGACCACGACAGCCTCGGCGTACAGCTCGGCGCGGATCTGCAGGTGGCCGTAGGCGAGCTTGCCCTCGCCCGGCCCGGTGACCTTGACGGTCGTCGGGGCGGACGCGCGCTGCTCCTTGGCCGCGGTCACGATCGTGGCCTCGGTGAAGGAGCTGTACGCCTGGGCGGCGACCCGGTCGGCGGGCACGCCCGCCTCGCCGAGCCGCTTGTCGCCGCGCGCCACCGTCTCCACGGTGAGTTCACCGGGCGCGTCGACCTCGACGGTCGCCACACCGGTGGCCTCGACACCTTGGTGCAGGCCGGCCAGTCGCTTCATCGGCGTGAAACGCCAGATCTCCTCGCGGCCGGTCGGCACCTCGAACGCGTTGACATCGTAGGAGGAGAACCATTCGGCGCGCGACGCCTCGGGAACCCGCACTCCTTCGGAACGCGAGTTTTCAACAGCGGCAGTCATTTAGCCGACGGCCCCTTCCATCTGCAGTTCGATAAGGCGGTTCAGTTCGAGCGCGTACTCCATGGGCAGCTCACGCGCGATGGGCTCGACGAACCCGCGCACGATCATCGCCATGGCCTCGTCCTCGGTCAGGCCGCGCGACATCAGGTAGAACAGCTGGTCGTCGCTGACCTTCGACACCGTGGCCTCGTGGCCCATCGACACGTTGTCGTTGCGGACGTCCACGTACGGGTAGGTGTCCGACCGCGAGATCGTGTCGACCAGCAGCGCGTCGCACTTCACCGTCGACTTGGAGCCGTAGGCACCCTCGTCGATCTGCACGAGGCCGCGGTAGGACGTGCGGCCGCCACCCCGGGCGACGGACTTCGACACGATCGTCGAGGACGTGTGCGGCGCCGCGTGCACCATCTTGGCGCCGGCGTCCTGGTGCTGGCCCTCGCCGGCGAACGCGATCGAGAGCACCTCGCCCTTGGCGTGCTCGCCGGTCATCCAGACGGCCGGGTACTTCATCGTCACCTTGGAGCCGATGTTGCCGTCGATCCACTCCATGGTGGCGCCCTCGTGGGCGACGGCCCGCTTGGTAACGAGGTTGTAGACGTTGTTCGACCAGTTCTGGATCGTCGTGTAGCGGCAGCGCGCGCCCTTCTTCACGATGATCTCGACGAACTCGCTGTGCAGCGAGTCGGAGGAGTAGATCGGCGCCGTGCACCCCTCGACGTAGTGCACGTACGCACCCTCGTCGACGATGATCAGCGTCCGCTCGAACTGGCCCATGTTCTCGGTGTTGATGCGGAA
>NZ_JBOHGC010000531.1:0-3219 GCF_050699995.1 Actinokineospora sp.
CCCGCGGGCCAAGGAAGCCATCGCGTTCGCCCGGGCCCGTCTCGGCGCGACCGACTGGAACAACCAGTGCGAGCTGTTCGTCGAGCGCTCGGTCGGCACGTCCGGCAAGCAGTACTCGGCGATGACGCACTACGAGTGGCAGAAGGCGCGCGGCCGCATCCACACGGGTTCCGTCCCGCCGGCCGGCTCGGTGGTGTTCTTCCGCAGCACCACCAAGTGGGGCCACGTGATGCTCTCGATCGGCGACAACAAGGCGATCAGCACCGGGCCGAAGGTCTACCAGGACAACCACTTCCGCAACCGCTCCGACTACCTCGGCTGGGCCTACATGCCCGCCGACTGGTGACACAGGGACTATGACGATGCGAACCAGCACCAAGATCCTGGCCGTGGCGATGATCGCCGGACTCAGCCTGACCGCCTGCGGCACGGCCGACCCGACGCCGTCGCCCGCCCCGGTGGCCGCCGACGGCGAGTTCACCGACGCCGACTTCGAGATCGACCCGGCGATCAAGCCCAAGGGCTTCCCGGCGAAGGTCGACATCAACGGCCGCAAGAAGAAGGGCCAGGACGCCAACGCGCCCGGCCACAAGTACAACGCCTACAAGGCGGGCCAGCTGGTCCCGGTCAAGTGCCAGTCCAGCGCCTCCGGCGAGATCTGGGACTACACCAGCGACGGCTGGTGGGTGCCGGACAAGTACGTCAAGACCGGCACCGACGGCTGGGCGCCCGGCGTCCCGCGCTGCGGTGACGAGAGCTCCGACGGCGGCGGCAAGAAGGTCCACGGACGCAACAACGGCCCGGCGGGCCCGACGACCGGCACCCGCGCCGAGAAGATCAAGCGCGTCCTCGACGCGGCCAAGTCCCAGACGGGCAAGGGCTACCTGTACTCGTGGGGCGCGGGCGGCAAGGGCGGCCCGTCCTACGGCGTCGAGCACCGCCAGCGTGAGGGCGGCGACGACTACTACCGCTACGGGTACGACTGCTCCGGCTTCACGCTGTACGCCTTCTGGAAGGGCGCGGGCATCGACATCGGCCCCGCCACGACCCAGCAGTACACGTCGGGCAAGAAGGTGCCGCTCAACCAGCTCGAGCCGGGCGACCTGATCTTCTGGGGCGACGGCGACAAGCCCAGCACGACGACCCACGTGGCCATCTACGTCGGTGACGGCAAGCTGATCGAGGCCTCCTGGCCGCGCAACGGCAACAGCGTGCGGATCAAGGAGCTCTACGGCCAGTCCAGCTGGACCGCACACGCGATCCGCGTGATCTAGCCGCCCCGGGGACGTCGGCGGTCGCGGAGATCGCGTCCCCCAGTGCGGTCCCGACCGCCGACCCTCAAGGCCCTGCCGGTGCCCACACCGGCAGGGCTTTTTGGCGTAGCCAGGTGGTCCAGATTGGTCAGAACGGACGTATCCCAAGTAGATCGTCGGGTCCTACACTCGGAACTGTCGTGCCAATCCTCCACTAACAGCTCGTGCTTGTCGTGTGCACTTTTCCCTTATCCCCGAAGGGTTTCCCGTGCAAACATCAGCTGAATTGGGACCTGATGAACCAGATCGGATCAGCCGCCGGATGTTCGTGATCGGCGCGGCGGGCCTCGCGGCCGTCGCGGCGGTCGGACCGGGCGCCGGACTCGCCGCGGCGGCCGCCGAAGTCGACATCTGCGCGGGCGTGGCGGTCGTCGGCGACAGCCCACAGGTCCTGTGCCGACAGGACTCCCGCTGGGTGCTCATCGGCGACGACGGTGGCGCCAAGGCCACCACCGGACTCGCGGGCGCACTCGTCCTCGACGTCGCCACCGACGCGCGCGGCGCCTTGGCCGCGGGCTCGATCGACGGCGAGGCCGCGCTGTGGTCCTCCGCCGACGGCCTTGCCTGGCGCGAAGTCCTGCGCCTGCGCGGAAGGCGGTCGATGTTCACCGCCATTGCCTCGAACCCGAGCGAGGCGATGGCGTTGGGCTCGGACCTCTCCGGCGAGGACGTCCCGCGGGGCGCCATCGCCGCCCGCAGGCTCGGCGCGAACTGGAGCCTCGGCGCGGTCGCCGGCCTGGCGGCGACCGCCTACGTCACCACCCTCGCGGTGGGTCGCGGCGGCTGGCTCGCGGGTGCCATCGGGTCGCAGGAGACCGTGCTCCACGTGTCGTCGAACGGCACCACGTGGTCCGAACTCGCCGCGGGCAGGCTCGACGACGCCGCCGTGCAGGGCGTCCTCGACGACGGCTCGGTCCGCTGGGTCGGCAACGCGATCGGCGGTTCCGCCGCCCTCGCGGGCACCGTCGGCGCGGGCCGCGGCCCCGCCGGAGTCCCCGACCGGTCCCACGCGGTCGGCCTGGTCCGCACCCACCGGGGCCGCGTCTCGTACTGGCTGATCGACGGCAAGCTCCAGACGGCGGAGGTCCGATGATCACCTTCCAGCGAATCGACGGCACGCCGGTCTACTACTGGCGCTCCAGCCGGGGCAACACGACGCTGCGGAACTGGCAGTGCACCCAGGAGTTCTACGACAAACTCGTGCTCTGGGTCCGGGACCTGCGGTCGTTATCGGCGGCGTACGGCAGCGTGACGTACCTGGTGTCGGCCGGGTTCTACGTCAACAAGCCCGGCCAGCACGGCACGGGCACGGCGATGGACCTCGACTACGTCCGCTGGAGCGGCGGGCAGGTCAGCAGCCCGCTGGACCAACACCACGCCTCCAGCACGGCGTCGCTCCGCAAGCGCTACCTGGCCGTGGACGCCGTGTGCCGCAGGCGATTCCGGTACGCGCTGGACGGTTGGTACAACTCCGCGCACGCCGACCACATCCACTCCGACTTCGGCGGGCTGCCGGTGCTGTGCGTGAAGAGTTCGGAGAGCGACACCAAGTTCGTCCAGGCGATGTGCAACAACTTCCGGGGTTCGGGGCTGGTCGTGGACGGCATCTGGGGAACCAACACCCAGAACGCCTTCAACGGAGCCAAATCAGCGCTCGCCATCACGGGTGATCCACACACAAGCTCGGCGGCGTGGCAGTCGATGCTGTCGAAGATCGCCACGAAGGGCTTCGCGAACCAGACGTTCTGACGCGGCGGGTCGGCCGGATACTGCATGGCGAGGAACAAGCCCGCTCGGGCGCTTTCGTACACAGAAATCGAGAGCACCTCGGAGCCGTCGAGCAGCACATGACCCGAGGAGCCCAGGTATTTGGGGTGCCCGGCGATCGACTAGGCCCTGGTGGACT
>NZ_JBOHGC010000532.1:0-5236 GCF_050699995.1 Actinokineospora sp.
CCTACGCCTCCGCAGAGCTGACGGGCGTCGGAGCGCTGATCCGCGACTACTTCGCGCAAGGCTTCTACCCGACGGGAGCGCGCGTGGACGCCGACCGCCTGCCGAACGTCTCCGGCCCGCTGGTGAAGGCGATGGTCGCCGCCTCGGCGAACTTCCTCGAAGAGCTGGGCACCTCCTACCCGACGCCCAACGATCAGGCGGTCGGTTTCGCGCGGGCGGTCAATCTGCCGAACGTCTCCGGGGTGAACGTGGGCATCATCGGCAACAGCGAGCAGGGGTACGGGCGCCCGGTGGTGACCTCCGTCCTGCCCCTGGCGAACTGGCCGACGAGCAAGGGGGTGGGGATCAACAACACCCTCGAGTACCCGGCCGCGGGCCTGCTGGTGTTCGACGAGGTCGGGACCGGCGAGCTGGCGATCAGCAACACCCGGACGTCGATCGAGCACACCTTCACGGTGGACTCCGACAGCACGCGCACCGTGCTGATCGGCGGGGTGTCGGCGAAGATCGTCGATCGCGGCCAGCTGCGGATCGCCGTGGCGTGGAGCGATCCGCCGAGCGGGCCCGGAACGGCGGGCGCCCTGGTGAACGACCTCGACCTCGAGGTCGAGTCTCCGGGCCCGGACGGGACTCTGAGCTCCACGACGGACAACATCATCTACGACGGCAACAACTACCAGCAGGGCACCATCAAGCAGGGGCAGTGGAGCCTCGGCCGGACACCGGCAGGCACCGACCTGGGCGACCGCCGCAATCCGATCGAGGCGGTGCACCTGTCGGCGGACGCCAACGGCGACGGTAGCGTGGCGGACTCGCAGCTCTTCGTGGGCACCTGGCGGGTGCGCGTCAAGCGGGGCGCCGGCGGGGCGACGGCGGGGCAGATCACCGTCCTGACCGGCGCGCGCGAGGACGCCAACAATAACGGACGGCTGGACCCGGGCGAGGACTCGGCGCCGGCGGGGGACGGCGACGGCTTCCTGGACGCCGACGGGCAGCCGTACGGCCTGGTGATCGCCGGACCCGTGATCGGGAGCGGCAGCCAGACGTTCAACGGCGCGTCCCACGCCTTCCCGGCGAGCGTGGCGCGGCTCAACAAGAGCCTGTACGGCTGCGCCGACGAGGCGCGCCTGACGGTGTTCGATCCGGGCACCACGGCGACGGCCGTGGCCGCGGCCGTGACCTTCGAGGTGGTGTCGCGCGGCGGGGTCGTGGTCGACCAGGAGCGCGGCCTGCCGTTCACCGCCTCGGCCAGCAACACCTACGCGTCGGGCGGCATCCCGGTGCGCGACGGGCGCCCGGCGGCGATCCGCTTCAACGGCATCCTGGAAACCAACGGCCCGGGGCTCGAGGAGCCGTATTCCGTCCGGGCGCGCTACGCCGATACGCCGCGCGAGGTGCTGGCGGCGGCCCGCATCTCGTGCAGCCCCAACCTGGTGGCCTGGCGGTTCCTGGGCATCCCGAACGAGAACGGGACGCAGCAGGTGGCCATCGGCGGCGGCTGCGACCAGGACCAGTTCATGGACTCGGGGGAAAACGTCACCTACTCGTTGACCTTCGGGAACTCCAACCGCGATCACGACCTGACCGACGTGCAGGCGACGCTGGCGGTCGGCGGACCGGGCGCGGGCGCGGTGCGCGTCCTGAACAGCCCGCAGAACCTCGGGAGGATCCCGGGCGGCCAGATCACCGCCGCGACCTTCATCCTGCGCATCGACCCCGCGGCGCTCGCCCTCATCGCGGTCAACAACCGGATCGTCGACGTGACGGTGACGCTGCGGGCCAGCACGGGCAACGTGCAGCTGGAGCGCCAGGCGTTCGCCTTCCGCCACGCCCTCAACTCCGACTACGAGACCTTCCACTACTCGACCGATCATCCGGGCGGCGCCCGCGAGATCCGCGACTTCAACCGGAACCTCCAGATCGACACGCCGGACCTGATCGATCCGTTCATCGGCATCCAGATCCCCGATGAAGACGTGACCTTCAGCTCGATGTTCATCCCGGGAACGGCGGGCGGCGTGGTGACCAACATCCTGGGCGAGGACCTGAACAACAACGGGGCCCTGGATACCGCCACCGAGCGCGACATCATCCCGAACGGTGCCCTGGATCGCGGCATCGTGGCCTCCGCCTCGGGGCCGACCCCGGGCGTCGACAAGGCGCCCTTCACCTTCGACAGCAACAGCGGCGGCTTCGCCGGCTTCCGCAGCGCCTTCAGCCGCCCCGGCGGCTCGGCCGCGCAGGTGTGGGAGTACGTGCGCAGCGGCGTGTGCGGCTTCCAGACCGCCATCCCCGACGGGGACCCGGCGAACGGGTTCCAGAACGACGGCGCGGGAATCTGGCACACGGGGGACGGCAGCCCGGCCACCCCGACGACGTCCTGCGAGAACCACGCCATCGCGTCCGAGGCGGCCACCCCGCCGGGGCAGGAGTTCTTCCAGGACTTCCTGGTGTCGCCGATCATCGCCAAGGTGCACCAGACGGCGGACTCGCGCGGCCTGCCGTACACGGTCGAGTTCCAGCGCCTGGGCTACAACACCATGGTCCAGACGGTCGACGATCAGCCGGGTGGAAACCTCAACATCGACAACAACGTCGACGACGACGGCCCGAACTGCCTGCTCTGCCAGGATTTCGACTTCCGGTACGGCGGGATCGACTACCTGGTGGCGGGCTGGGTGAACTCCGGCGACGCGGGCACCTGCCCGGCCTGCGTCGGCATCCCGCAGCGCACCTTCGGGCTGACGATCGACCCCGACGGCTCGCTCGGTGGCGGGAACAAGTCGCTCACCGGCGATGAGACCGGCTTCACCGCCTTCACCCAGAACACCAACATCCTCAGCAGCAGCCCGATCCCGGAGGCGGGGCCGGCCCTGCTGCCGTATCCGCTGCCGGACGCGCCGACCGTGTTCGCGCCGGATGGCGTCACGCCATGGACCAACGACGTGGCGGGCCCGGTGCGCAACTTCGACCTGACGCTGATCAACTACGCCGCCGGCTTCAACTCCCTGATGCAGGGATCGACGGGCCAGGAGGTGCCGTCGGTCACGCCGTTCGACGTCAACCCCGGCGTGCGCTGGCAAGTCGGCTTCGGCTTCTTCCACATCGAGGGCGGCGCCAACGTGGCCGATTACGGGATCGGCGTGGACGACGTGGTGTTCGAGTGGGACGAGCGGCACCCGGTGGACGAGGCCGCGCTCGGCCATGCCGCGGCGTGCCAGCGCTTCGGGCAGCCGGGCCAGGCGGCCGGGGCGCAGTGCGCCACCCTGTCGGTCGATCGCGGCGGCCTGTTCGAGTGCGAGGATGCGCTGCTGGTCTCCGTCTACGACCCGAAGAGGGCGGGGGCCGGATCGGTCGAGGTCCTGGCGGCCTCGGACAGCGACGCGCGCCCCTTCAGCACCGGCGTCGTCACCGCGCTCCACCCGGTGAAGCGCTTCACCCTGGCCGAGGTGTCCGGCTCGCCCGGGATGTTCACGGGCCCGATCGTCGCGTCCCAGGCGATCAACGCCCCGAACACGCTGTTCGTCTCGCCCGCGACGGACAACTTCGTCCAGGTCTATTACCAGGACCCGCAGTGCGACGGCAACCGCACCGGCGTGGCCGGCCAGAACGACTTCGACAACCTGGACGGCGACGGGGTGGCGTTCGGCGCCGACAGCTGCCCGTTCGACTACAACCCGAGCCAGGGCGATCCCGACGGGGACGGCAGGGGCGACGGCACCGTCGCCGGCGAGATGGGGTGCGACAACTGCCCTGGCGTGGCGAACGCCGATCAGCTCGATTCGGACGGCGACCGGGTCGGCGACGCCTGCGATCTGGACGACATCGATTTCGACGGGATCGTGAACACGGTGGACAACTGCCTGGACGTCTACAATCCGTTGCAGGCGCCGGGCGGGCCCAGCGGCAAGGGGCTGGCCTGCGACAAGACCACCGACCGGGACGGCGACGGCTTCAACGATCGGCTCGACAAGTGCGTGCGCACGCCCAACCCGCTCCAGGAGGACGCCGACCAGGACGGCATCGGGGACGCCTGCGAGGGCGACTGCCTCGGGGCGCGCCGGGCGGAGCTGGCGATCGGGTCGTGCAGCCGTTCGAGCGCGGTCGAGTGCAGCGCCGCGGACCCGGCCTGCCCGACCACCGGCATATGCCAGGAAGACCTCAGCCGGGTCTGCACCAGCAGCGGCCCGCAGTGCACCTGCATCAACATCGCCCCGGAGGCCTGCGTCCTGACCGGGACGATCAACGACACCCCCCGCACCTGCTCCATCAGGGACGACGACACGGACGTCGACAGCGTGGCGGACGCCGTCGACAACTGCCCGGTGAAGACCAACCTGCCGGTGGTTCCCGGGACCAGCCGGCAGGCGGACGGGGACAACGACAACATCGGCGACGCCTGCGACTCCCCCTTCATGGTGGACGGCGACAACAGCGGCCTCCCCGACGACGTCGTGTCGTTCTCGCTGGTGGTGAACTGCGGCAAGGTGCCCCTGCCGACCCTGGTCGTGGAGAGGGTGGACGTCGTCGATCTCAACGGCGACCTCGACGTCTTCTGCGACACCGGCGAGCGCTGCGAGATGACCATGACCGTCTTCAACGCCTCACCCATCAACCTGACGGACGTCACCCTGTTCCTGGCGACCTCCGACTCGGACATCCAGTGCGTGACCCGCTCGTCCGTGAACATCGGCACCCTCGCCGCCGGGACCAAGGTCAACACCGCGAACATCGGCGGCCAGCGGCGGGCGTTCGAGTTCGTCATGTCGCCGACCAGCGAGACGACGGACGCGGCGCAGCCCCTGAAGGGCGACTTCAACCTGGCGCTCATCTCCCGCGAGTCGATCGGCACGCGAAACAAAGTGGGCTTCCAGATCCTGCTCGACCTCGATCTGCCCGAGGGCGTGGTGGTCCAGAGGGTGCTCGGTCCCGACGGCACAGGGAACACCAGCGACGACGGCCTGCTCTTCGAGAATTTCGACATCGACCGCGACGGGGTCGGGGGCGTGGACATCAGCGACGGCCGCGAGGGCATCGCGAACGACACATTCGGCGTGACCGTCGGCTCGGCGCTGGGAGGGATCAACGTGATCGCCGGCATCGGCTGCGGCGGCTACAAGATCCCGCCGATCGATCCCGGCTGCCGGATCGACCCGGACAACGACATGAGCTGGCACGTCCACTGCCCGACCGGGACCTGCCCGCAGCCTCACGCGGTCTCCGCAAAGGGCAACCT
>NZ_JBOHGC010000533.1:0-1981 GCF_050699995.1 Actinokineospora sp.
GGGGCGCAGCGACCGGGAATGCTCGATTCCTGGGTGGCGGCCGCACCACAGGCGGGGGCGCTCCTCGCCGACTGGTCCGCCGTCGCCGGGTTCGACCTGCTCGACGCGGGCCGCGACGCGACCGCGATGGCCGACACCGCCGTGGCACAGCCACTGATCACCGCCGCGGCGTTGTTGTCGATGGAGTCGTTGCGCGACCGGATGTCCCTGGACCCGGACCGGGTGCTGTTCGCCGGTCACTCCGTCGGCGAGCTGGCCGCGGCCGCGGGCGCGGGGTACCTGACACCGGCGACGGCGATCACACTTGCCCGTGCGCGCGGCGAGTTCATGTCGGCGGCTTGTGCGGCCTCCCCGACCGGGATGGCGGCGGTCAGGCCGACTCGACGTGACGGTCGGCCGGACGAGTCGATCGTCGCCGAGATCCATGCCGCGGGTCTGGCTGTGGCCAACTGGAACGGCAGCCACCAGTTCGTGGCTGCCGGGCCGGTGGACCGCGTCGACGGGTTCGTCGCCAAGCCGCCCGCGGGGACGCGGATCACCAGACTCGACGTCGCAGGCGCGTTCCACACCGACGCGATGATCACGGCGCGGGCCCCGTTCGCGCGTGCCGTGGCGGAAGCGCCGTTGTCGGAGCCGACATCAGCGATGCTGGGCAACAGCGATGGCGCGATCGTGGCCGGACCGGCCGACCTCAGGCAGCGGCTCGTCACCCAGGTGACCTCGGCGGTCCGGTGGGACCTGTGCGCGGCGGCGATCGCCGCACAGTCATCACCGGACGCGCTGCACATCGAGTTGGCGCCCGCCGGTCCGCTGACCCGGCTGCTCGAGCGCGCGCGCCCGGGCGTCCGGGCGATCGCGGTGCGCGCCCCGGAGGACGTCGATCGCGTTGTGGCGCAGGACCTGGGTGGCGTTGGCGCCGCGGTTGGTGGCGGTGCCTGATGGCGCGCCCAGTGGTCCCGAGCAGCCACGAGGATCTGTTGACGCGACCGCTGTTCTGTCATGTGGGCTCCATCCGAGCGGACGGTGCGCCGCAGGTCAACCCGATGTGGATGCTGTGGGAGGACGGCGAACTGTCGTTCACGACATCGACCGGTCGGGTCAAGTACGCCAACATCCAGCGCGACAGCCGCGTCTCCGTGTCGGTCAACGACCCGGAACTGCCGTATCGCTTCCTGGAGATCCGCGGTCACGTGCGGCGGATCGTTCCCGACGGCGATGGCGAATTCTTCCGGCGGTTGGCCGCCCGGTACGGGCGCGAGCTTGGCGGCGGGCTGCCGCCGGACGTCCGCACCAGGGTTCGCTTGATCGTCCGACCCGAGGTCGCCCGTCACCAGTGATCACGGACGGGCCGAGGGCTGGGTCAGTCTCGGCGGGCGGCGAGTTGGCCTAGGGCCGCCTGCAGGCCGCGCGCGCTGGTGAGGGTGGAGACGGTGCCGCCGGTCAGCTTGGCGATGTCGTGCAGGGCGGCGCGGTTCTGGTCCGGGCCGAAGGCGATCACGCTGATCACCACCGGCTTCTTCGCGCTGCGCGCGGCCTTGATCGCGGCGGTGAGCTCGGCCAGGGTCATCGCGCCGTCGCTGCCGCCGTCGGTGATCACCACGATCTCGTTGCGCTTGTCGGCGATGTGGCCGGTGGTGGCGGCCCGGTAGGCCGCGGCGATGCTCTCGTGGAGGTGGGTGGCGCCGGTCGGCGTCAGGGTGTCGACGGCCTGGTGCAGGGTCGTCCGGGTGTCGCCGATCGGGCCGGTCGCGACCAGTTGCTGGTATGGCTTCGTGCGGTCGAGCGCCTGGGAGAACCGCCAAAGCCCCAAGGAGCCGGACACCGTGTAGTCCGCGTACCCGTGCAGCGCCTCCCGTACCCACTGCATCCGGGTGCGACCGTCGCCGTTGTCGTCGCCCATCGACTTGGACACGTCGACCAGGAGGGTCACGATCCGCCCGCCCTCCGCGGCCGCGGCCCACGTGGCGGCGAGTTGCTGGGT
>NZ_JBOHGC010000534.1:0-8388 GCF_050699995.1 Actinokineospora sp.
CCCACCCGCACCGCGAGTTTAGCCCCACTTGCCCCAAATCCAGGCGAACCACCCAAACAGGCCGTTGGGTTCGGCCCGCTCGGTTCAACTTGGCGGCCTGGGTTTGCTTCCGCTCCGTGCAGGGTGGTTCGCCTCGCCTCGCCTCGCCTCGCCTCGCCTCGCCTCGCCTCGCCTCGCCTCGCCTCGCCTCGCCTCGCCTCGATTCGGCTCGGTTGCGCGCTGTCCGGGTGGCTGAGACATCGGGGTTCGCTCTGACCGGCCGAACGTGTTCTGGGTGATGGCCGCCTGGCTCTCAGGTGATGCTTCGTCGCGTCGAGGCTGCATCGTCAGGGTGGCAACGGTCGACGCGTTGCCGGGCAGTGAGATGGGGCTCGGAGGGCTGCTCGGGGATCGGCAGCCTCCTTGACCTTTGGCATCTGGTAACGAACTCCTCCATTCGTCTGTTGACGGTTGCCGGCGGCTGCACTTGGTTGGGTGCACACGTCCGCTCGGGAGGTCGCGATGCGCATGGTCACCAAGTTCGCCGCCATGGCCGCCGCGGTGGCGGCGGCGTTGGTGGGGGTGTCGGTGCCCGCCGGGGCTGCCGAGCCCACGCTCGGCGGGGAGTACCTCGGGGCCGTCACCCTGATCACCGGGGACCGGGTCACGGTTCGTCGCGTGGGGACGCGGCTGGTGCCCGCCGTGGACCCGGGAGAGGGCCGCGAGCACGTGCATTTCGCGACCACCGGGGACGGGACCAGGCTCCACGTCATCCCCTCCGACGCCTGGAGCGACGTCAACGCCGGGCGGCTCGACCTGCGGATCTTCGACGTCGCCCTGCTGATCCGCGACGGGTACGACGACGGCCGGACCGACTCACTGCCGTTGATCGCCAGTGACCTCACCGCGCTGACTGCCGCCAAGGATGGGGAGATCTGGGTCCAGCGCAAACAATCCCGCGACCCCGGCAAGCTCTGGCTCGACGGGATGCGCAGGCCCAGCCTCGACGTCAGCGTCCCCCAGATCGGTGCGCCGCAGGCCTGGGCGGGCGGGTTCACCGGCAAGGGGGTCACGGTCGCCGTGCTCGACACCGGGGTCGACGCCACCCACCCCGATCTGCGCGACCGGGTGGTCGAGGCCAAGAACTTCACCGACGGCACCCTGCGCGACGAGGACGGGCATGGGACGCATGTCGCCTCCACCATCGCCGGGACCGGGCGCGGTGACCGCAAGTACACCGGGGTCGCGCCGGACGCCAAACTGTTGGTGGGTAAGGTTTGTGGACCTCGGGGCTGCCCGGAGTCGGCGATCCTGGCGGGGATGCGGTGGGCCGCCGAGTCCGGTGCCAAGGTGGTCAACCTGAGCCTCGGCGGGCCGGACGCGCGCGGGGATGATCCGCTTGAGGTGGGGGTGAACCAGCTCAGCGCCCGGCACGGGACGCTGTTCGTCGTCGCCGCGGGCAATGACGGGTCCTACGGCGCCGAGACGGTGTCCTCGCCTGCCAGCGCGGACGCCGCGTTGGCTGTCGGGGCGGTGGACGGTGACGACGCGATCGCGAGTTTCTCCGGGCGGGGGCCGCGCATCCATGACGCGGCGCTCAAGCCGGAGATCGTGGCGCCGGGAGTGAACATCATGGCCGCCCGGTCGCGCTACAGCTACGGCAAACCGCAGGAGAAGTACCGCGAACTCAGCGGCACCTCCATGGCCACCCCGCACGTCGCCGGGGCCGCGGCCATCCTGGCGCAGCGCAATCCCGGGTGGACCGGCGCGCAGCTCAAGGCCGCGCTGATGGCCTCGGCCCACCCCATCGAGACGGGCAACTACGACCAGGGCGCGGGCCGCGTCGACCTCGCGCGCGGCGTGCAGCAGATCCTCTACGCCGAGCCGTCCGCCGTGTCGATGGGCAGGCAGGCCTGGCCGCACGACGACGACACCCCGGTCACCAAACCGATCGCCTACACCAACACCGGCGACCAGCCCGTCACCGTCCGGCTGACGCTCACCACCGCGGGCCCGAACGGCGAACCCGCGCCCGACATGTTCCGTCTGTCCGCGGCCGAGGTGACGATCCCCGCCCGCGGCCAGGCCACCGTCCAGGTCACCGCCGACACCAAAGGCGACGCGGCCGAAGGTGCGTTCAGCGCTCGGGTCACCGCCGAAACCGCGACCGGCCGGGTCACCACGCCCGTCGCCATCGACCGGGAACCCGAGAGCCACGACCTGACCATCAAGACTCTCGACACCACCGGCGCCCTGTCCGACAACAACTTCTCGTTCCTCTTCGGCATCGATCCCTCGCGCTACCGGGGCGTTCCCACCATCGGCGGCGTCGGCACCGTCCGGGTCCGCAAAGGCAGCTACCACCTCGATTCGGTCATCAACACCCCGCGCCCGGACGGCGTGACCGTCAACTCCAACAAGGTCGTCCACCCCACCATCGACGTCGCCGCCGACAAGACCGTCGTGCTCGACGCGCGCTCGGCGAAACCGATCGCGGTCACCTTCGACCGGGCGGGCGTCCGGCCCAAGGCCGTGGGCGCGGGCTACGGCCGGGTCAGCGGCGAGCGGGCGGTGTTGACCGGGGTGCTCGGCGACACCTTCGAGCGGATCTTCATCGGCCAGGTCGGCGAAGCGCTGCCCGACGCCGAGTTCGTCGCCGACATCGGTGGCGCCTGGGCCGTCCCCGACCGGTTCGGCGACACCAGCCGCGCCGCCGTGGCCTACCACCTCGCGTGGTTCGACTACGGCAGGCTGCCGAACGGGTTCGCCAAGCACATCGTCGACGCCGACCTCGCCGAAGTGCGCACCACGTACCGGGAACAGGCCGACCGGCGCGGCGGCACCAAGATCTGGGTGGCGAAGGAACCACGCCACGGCACCGCCGTCGGCTACGGCATCCCGTTCGAACTGCCGCGCACGCGCACCGAGTTCCACAACGTCGACGACCTGTCGTGGTCGGCGGAGTTCCAGCAGTGGCGCAAGGTGCGCAAGTCCCTGCACACCGAGACGGTCGTGACCGGCGGCGCCGTCGCCCACGAAGCCGGAAAGTCCTATGTGGACGACTGGAACACCGCGGTGTTCGGCCCAAGTTTGCGGGTCGACCAGGCGTCCCGGTCCCGTGACACGATGTCCGTGTCGATCCCGATGTACGCCGACGCCGGTCTCGACCGGGCCGGAACGTCCGAAATGGACAGTGGGTCGACCGTGCTTTACATGGACGGCGTCAAGGTCGGCGAGTCCGACACGGCGGGCCAGGGGGCGTTCGACGTTCGGCCGGAGCAGGCGGCCTACCGGCTGGAGACGACCGCGGTCCGCTCCGGCGTGTCCGGCTACTCGACGTCGCTGTCGACCGCGTGGACCTTCACCTCCGTGCGCCCGCCGGACGACGCGCCCGGCAAGGGCAAGGGCGGGGTGCCGCTTCCGCTGATGGTCGTGCGCGCGGCCCCGCAGGGCCTCGATGACGGCAACCGGACCGCCGCCGACTCGGCGAAGGTGCCGGTGACCGTCCAGTGGAACAAGGGTCTCGACCCGGTGGCGCTCACCTCGCTGACCGTCGAGGCGTCCTTCGACGACGGCCGCACCTGGCGGGCTGTCCCGGTCGATGGGGGAGTGGCGACAGTCGAGCACCCGCGGGCCGCCCGATTCGTCTCATTGCGCGCGAAAGCCACGGACGCCAACGGAAATACCGTGGAGCAGACCACAATCCGCGCCTACGGGGTCTGAACCGTCCCTATGATGATCGTCATGGCGACATGGGGCGATCTGACGGCGTACGTCAACGAGACCTACGACGTGCTGTCCGAGGATGAGGGCGAGATCCGCATCCTGTTCAACTTCGAGCACTACGACGACGAGGACGAGCGCACCCAGGTGATCGTGCTGGCCCGCGAGGTCCTCGACAAGCAGCACGAGTGGGTCCAGGTCGCCTCCCCGGTGGGCCTGGCCCACAAGGTCGACCTTAAGGCGCTGCTCACCGAGGTCGGCCACACGACCATCGCGTGCGGCGCGGCGATCATGGGCGACCACGTCGTGCTGCGGCACGCGCTGCCGCTGGCCACGCTGGACCTGCACGAGTTCACCGAGCCGCTGAGTCTGCTCGCGGGCACCGCCGACCAGATCGAAGAAATCTTCTCCGGCGGCGACGAGTACTGACGCGAGCGCGGGCGGCGCCGGATCGGCGCCGCCCGCGGTCTTGCCGTCGGTCAGCCGTTGAACTGGAACACGTAGAGGCCGAAGTCCCGGTCACTGCCGAGGATGTACTTCACGCCGTTCTCGTCCTTCCAGACCTCGACACCCCAGAAGTTGTTCCCGCCTTCATCGATGAAGGCGCCGACTTCCTGGATGCCGTTCTTCCCGTAGTTCACCACGCGGAATCCGGCGGCGTAGTACGAGATGTAGGCGAGGTTGCTGTTGTCGGGGTCCATCGCGACCTCGTGCACCGAGAGGTCACCGAATCCGGTCGCGTAGGCCACGTCCTGCGCCTCGGGCACGCTGTAGGTGTCGATCTGGTTGATCGACCCCGCCACGCCGACCTTGGGTGAGATGTTCGTGCTGAAGAGCCGCACGTAGCCCCACCCGTCGAACACGGCCTGAATCGTGGTGGCTTCACCCGGGCCGGTGGCCGGGCTCGCCGTGGTGCAGGCGTTGGCCTCGGTCACGCCGGGCACACCCAGCAGCTTGAGACCGTTGAGCCGGTTGACGAACACGTACGGGATGGTCCCGTCCGCCAACATCGTCACGCCCGCCAGACAGTCCGCGCGGACGTTCTGGAACACGATCCCCGCTGTGTAGCCGGCGGCGGTGATGTTGTCCAGCTTGACCTGGAACGTGCAAGTCCCGCGTTCGACCAGGGCGGTTCCGGTGCCCGAAGGCAGCGCGGCGCAGGCGTTACCGACGTAGGTTGTCGCCCCGCTGATCGTGGTGTCCTGGTCGATCGGAGGTGTGTCGCTCGCCTGGGTCGCGATGTAGGACTGACCGGCGTACGGGCCGGAGTCGATCGTCGCGGTCACCCGGAACGGGTTGAAGTCCTCATCCGTGCCGAGCAGGAACTTCTTGTTCGGCGACAGCTCCGACTGGTGGGAGTTGCCCTCGGGCGAGATCGAGTGCCCGCGGGCCAGCCGCTCCTCGTCGAGCGCGGCGTAGTCGCTCTCGGCGATGAGCGTGACGTGGCCGGGCCGCGGGTCGGTGACGTCGAGCAGGACGTAGCCGCCGTCCCAGTAGTTCATGTTCATCACGTACCGCTGGCCGATCTTGGTGACCATCATGTCGTGGCTGAACACCGAGGTCAGGTTCGCCGGGCTCGGCTGGTTCACGCCGAACAGGTGGGCCAGGTCGAGCTCGTCGTTGACCATCACCGGGTTGAACGGGTCGGTGATGTCCATGATGTCGACGTCGGCGAGTTCCTCGTCGTCGACGAGCACGACGTAGGTGCGGCCGTCGAACGCGTTGGTCCACATCCGCATGCTGTGCGTCTGGTTCGGCGCCGGGTCGGTCGCGCCGCTCGGGTTGCTGAAGTCGCCGGTGTGCAGCGTGACAGGCTGCGGGTCACGGGGATCGGTGACATCCCACAGTGAGATGCCGCCCAGGTTCGGCGGCGGCGGGGTCACGCCGGGGCAGGTCTCGCTCTGGTGGGCGAGCAGGTCGCCGGTGAAGAACGCGTTGGCGATGTGGAGGACCTGGATGCCCTCACCCGCGTAGGAACCCGCGCTGGTCGGGATGAACGCGTCGAGGACCTCAGTGGGGTTGGCGGGGTCGGAGATGTCCATGACGTGCACGCCGGTCTGCCCGCACGTCGGTTCACGGAACGCGTTGAGGTAGGCGTAGTCGCCGTGGGCGGTGACGTCGGCGACGCGGCCGGTGTTGCCGGTGCCCGCCGGGTTGGTCACCTCGCCCTTGCCGATGAGGGTGACGTTGTTGTTGACCGGAGGGAGGTGGCCCTCGTCGCCGTCGTGCTGCTTGTACATCCCGTCGGCGACGCCTTCACCGGGGAAGTCCTCGCGGCTGCCGCCGCCCGGGTGGTCTGGGTGGGCGCTCGACACGCCCGTGGTCAGGACGCTGGTGACGAGAACGGCGGCGCCGAGTAGGCCGAACCGTCGCGCTCGTGATCTGCGGGGATCACGCATTTCGCCTCCGGGTAGGTCAGGCGGGAATCCAGCCGATGAACGCTATGCGCGTGCAAAGAGCTGGACAAGCAATTCCCTCATACGGGGGAGTCGCTGCACGAACGGGTGGCGTTTCGTCCCGGCCTGACCGAATGCGTCAGAATTTGCCACCCGTGGTCATCTGGGAGCCGGGGGTTACCCCTACCTTCGATTCTGGTGTGCGCCCCATGGGTTCGGCGTCGCCTGGTTCCCACCGTGGACACCAAGATCCGCGTCGAGACATGGGGGACGAGATGGCGACGGTGGCAGCCGAGTCGGATACCCGAACGGCCCGGCCGGGGGCACGCCCGAGGTGGTGGCGGCGCCCTTGGGTGCTGCCCCTGGGGGCGCTGATAGTCGCCTTCCTCGCCTTCTCGATTCCGCCGTATCTGGAGCTCGATCCCGCCCGCTCACGCGTGCCGCAGCCTGCGGGATTCCCGGAGCAGTACTCCCCACATCGCCTTCGGCACGGTCGCGATCGCCAGCGGCTTCCTCCAGGTGTGGCCCTGGTTCCGGAGCACGCACCGGCGGTGGCACCGGGTGGCGGGGAGAGTGTATGTCTTCGCCGGGGTGGTCCCCGCCGGGCTGGCCGGGCTGGTGGTCGGCGTGACATCGGTGTTCGGGCCGCTCTCGCAGGTCAGCGCGGTGCTGCTGGTGTCGTTGTGGCTCGCCACGACCACGCTCGGCTACCGCCGAGGCAGGCAGCGGCGGTTCGTCGAGCACCGCGAGTGGATGATCCGCAGCTACGCGCTGACCGCCTCGACCATCACCAACCGGGTGTGGGCCCCGCTGGCCGTGGTCCTGCTCGAACCGAAGATCGACACGCTGTTCGGTGGGAGCGAGATCGCGTACGGCTTCACCGTTGCCGGCCTGTCGGCCTGGCTGGGCTGGGTGCTGCCGCTGGTGGTGGTCGAGGCGTGGCTGATCCGGGACCGGAGCAAGCGGCGGGTCAGCGCAGGGCGGGCAGGCGCTGCGGAGCGCGGTGCGCCCACTGCCACAGCGCCTCCATCGGGCCGCGCTCGTGGCGGCGCAGCCACCACGACGCCCCGGCCATGAGCAAGACCGAGATCCCCAGCCACAGCGCGGCGGTCACCGCTGGGCCGTGCCCGTTGAGGCCGAAACCCCAGTCGTAGCAGAGGATCGACGCGATCACGTTCTGCCCGATGTAGCAGGTGAGCGCGGCCCGCCCGACCGAGGTGAGGCCGCGCCTTACCACGCCCGCCTCGGCCCGCATCCGGTTGACCAGCATGGTGATCAGGCCGAGCAGACCGAAGGCGACGACCGGCGCGCACAGGTACCGGTCGACCAGGAACCATTCGGCCCCGGCGAAACTGGTGATCGCGTTGAGCGGGACGCCGAGCCCGAGCCCCCAACCCACCAGCCTGCGCTGGATCCGCCTGCCGCGCTCGGAGTCCTCCAGGGCGCCCGCCCGCAGCAGCCGAACTCCCGCGAGGAACAGCACCGTGCTGAGCGGGATGGCGAAGAGCGCCTCGACGCGGTAGAGGCCCGCGTAGTCGAGCCGGGCCTGAACCTGCGCGAGCCAGTTCGAGGTGTCGGTGGGCGGTCCACCGGATGGGGTGCCCGCGGTGCCCGCGAACAGTGCCCAGGTGAGCAGTCCGATGATCGCGGTGAGCAACACGCCCTGGGCGATCATCCAACCGCGGATCACCTTGTCGCTGCGGCCGACCAGATAGGCGACCAGGACGGACACGAGCGCGTAGAACATCAGGACGTCGAACTCGAAGATCAGCACATAGTGGATGAGCCCTTCGAACAGCAGCAGCGCCGAGCGCCACAGGTACCAGCCAGGCCAGCGCTCACCCCGTCGCAGCGCGGAGGCGTGCTGCATCGCCAGGCCGATGCCGAACATGATGGACAGCAGCGCCAGGTACTTCCCGTTGCTCAGGAACCTCAGCTCCGTCTCGGCGAACCCCGACTCGCCGCCGCTGAGGAACCCGGCGGCGCCGCCGGATGTCGTGAAGATCCAGATATTCGTGCCCAGCGTGCCCAGGATCGCCACTCCACGCAGCACATCCAAGGCCGCGACGCGTCCCCCGACCATGAGTCCCCCTCCGTTGTCGCACAACGGAGTCGACGCTAGCCGGCGGCGCCGACCCAGGCGTCAGCCTTTCGACGGATGCCCAGGTCGGACCTTAGCTTGAGTTTTAAGGTCTCAGAGCCCAGTGGGACCCCCGGTTGATCATGGATGAAGCCCTTGGTTGATCATTCCTTCTTGCGACAGAGGAAGATCACAACCAAGGGCTTCAGT
>NZ_JBOHGC010000535.1:0-1433 GCF_050699995.1 Actinokineospora sp.
GTATAAACCTGCTCCTCGCCACGGCGTTGTGGGCAGGCACGAACATCGCCGGTCAGGTCGCCGTCGTGGCCTTCCCGCCGCTGCTTTCCGCGTGGTCGCGGTGCGCGGGGGCCGCCGTGGTGCTCGCCGTGGTCCTGGTGGCCCTCGGCGAGCGCAGCATACCGGCGCGGGCGGACCTGATCCGGATAATGGCGCTCGGCGGGATCGGCATGGGCGCCTACAGCCTGCTGTTCCTGAGCGGGCTGGACCTGTCCTCGGCGGTCCTGGGCGCGATCATCGGCGCGACACCGCCGCTGTGGACCTTGCTGCTGTCGTGGGCCCTGCTCGGTAAGCCGGTCACGGTGGGCAGCGTCCTGGGGGTGTTCCTCGGGCTCGCGGGGGTGGTCACGGTCGTCTGGCGCGCGGGCGGCTGGACCGGCGAGCGTGTCGTCGCCGGGTCGCTGCTGCTCATCGCGGCGGCGGTCTGCTGGGCGGGCTACACCGTATTCGGCGCGTCGATGCCGGCCCGGTACCCCCCCGCTCACGGTGACACTGTGGGCCACGGTCGGCGGCGCCATCGCCTTGTTGCCCGGAGTGTTCACCGTGGACATCGCGCGGGCGCTCCATGCCGCGGACTGGAAGTCGGTCGGCGGGCTGCTGTACCTCATCGTCTTCGGCAGCGCGGTGGCGAACGTGCTCTGGTACCGCGGTGTCGCCGCCATCGGCGCCGTGGGCACGTCCGTCACGTTGTTCCTGGAGCCCGCCTGGGGCCTCGCCCTGGCCTGGCTGCTGCTGTCCGCACAGCCCACCGGCACCCAGATCGTGGGGGTCGTGCTGATCACCGCCGGGCTGCTCGCCGCTCTCCGCCGACCCGCCCGCGGGGAGCGGGCAGACGACTGCCAAGATCGCGTTATTGATCGACAACCCACGTGCGATGTGCGTCGCCGGAGGGTCTAGGGTCGATCCGCGACAACCGATAGTGCGGTTTCGGGGACGCAGGGTTGACACACTCGGTAGCTTTTCCAGAGTCCACGCAGTGTGCTTAGTCCAATCGAGGGACGGTACAACGGTGTCAGGCGGTGTCAGTTCGTGAACACGGAAACTCTGCGCGACCACACTCGCCGAGTGGCGGTACTCGGCTCAGTGGTCGCCGCGCAGTTCGTGTGGTCGGCGTCCCCCTCGGTCGCGGAGACCGTCGCGGAGACCGTCATCGAGAGCGGCAGCCCGATCATGTCCGGTCCCGGCATCGCCGCGGTGACCGTGGGGATCGGCGGCTTCATCGTGGGCCTGATCCGCCGCCGCAAGAGCGTGGCCGCGAAGGCCAAGCAGACCCCGGCGGTGCCGCTTCCCGGCCCGCGTCAGCCGGTCGGCGCGGCCGCCAACCGACACTGAGGATTTCTCGCAGAGCGCGTGTTGATCAAGCTTGGAACGAAGCGGGCCCCGCAGGAGAACTC
>NZ_JBOHGC010000536.1:0-19733 GCF_050699995.1 Actinokineospora sp.
GGTTCGTGCCGCCGTGGGCGCGGAACAGCTCGATCGCCGGGTTCTTCTCGGTCTCCAGCTCGGTCAGCGGGACCTCGGCGATGGCGTCGAGCAGCCCGGGCAGCAGCTCGTCACACGCGAGCCGGTCAGCCTCCATGAACCGCATTGGCTTGCCTTCCTGTGAGGAATCGGGTGTACGCGTCGAACACCGCGGCACGGGGACGGATCCCCTCCGCGACGCTGATGCCCTGCAGCCGGGAGGTGCGCAGCATCGGGTAGTTGGCCTCGCCGAACGCGCCGCCGGTGCGGCCGGGGCCGCCGTGCGTCGGCAGGAACGACAGGAAGCCGATATGGGAGTCGTTGACTTTGAGCAGGCCGCAGTTGGTCACTCGGTTCACGAACTGTTCGATGACCGAGGCGTCGGCGGCCCACAGTGAATTGCGCAGCCCATACGGATTGGCGATCACATGGGCGAGCATCGAATCCACAATGGACTCGTCGGAGCCGGCTTCGCAGACGATGACCGGCAGCAGCGGGAAGAATGTCTCGTGCCGGACCGCGTCGATCTCCCGGCCGCGCTCGATCCCGTCGACCCGCAGCACCGTCGGTTCGAGGAACAGCCCGGTGTCCGACGGCGAGCCGTCAGTCTCCAGCCGCCGGGCGCCGTGCACGACCTCGGCGCCCTTGGCGAGCGCGTCGCGGATGAAGGTGAAGAACTTCTCGCTGCGCAGCACGGGTGAGAGCAGCACCCCGGGCTCCTCCGGCGGTCCCGGCCGGATCAGGGCGGCGGCGACGCGCAGCCGGTCGAACAGGTCGTCGGCGACCGCGGGGTGGACCAGGACCTGGTTGGGCACCATGCAGATCTGCCCGGAGCCGAAGAAGCACTCGGTGAGCGCCTCGGTGGCCAGGTCGAGGTCGGCGTCGCGCCAGACGACCACGCAGTCGTTGCCCGCCAGTTCGAGGATCACCTTCGTCCCGTGCCTGGCGGCGTCCTGCTCCAGCTTGAGGCCGGTCTCCACGCTGCCGGTGTAGAAGATGGTGTCGACCCGCGGGCTTTCCAGCCAGTTCCGGATCATCGGGCTCGGTCGCGCGCACAGCACGTTGAGCGTGCCGGGTGGCGCCCCGAGTTCGTCGAGCGCGGGCGCGACCAGTTCGCGCATCGCGTACATCACCCCGAGCGGCGCGCTGCGCGGCGCCCGCACGATGACCGCGTTCCCGGCCAGCAGCGCGGTGATCCCGAACAGGGCGCTGGCCGCGGGCGCGTTCTGCGGCGGGTTGATCGCCACCACGCCGTCGGGCACGCGGCGCAGCCGCAGCAGTCGCGACCCGAGCCGGGTCTGGTGCTCCATCTGACCGGCGCACCAGCCGATGGTCGTCTCGCCGAAGGTCTCCAGCAGGCCCGCGACCTGCCACTCCGCCAACGCGCGCGGCGTGCCCTCGGCGATGAGCACGTCGACGAACTCCGCGTGCCGCTCCTCCAGCCGCTTGCGGATGCCCTCGGCCAGCGACAGCCGCACCGCCAGCGGGGTGGCCGCCCAGCCGGGCGCGGCCGCGGCGGCGGCCTCCGTCGCCGCGGCGATCGTGTCCTCGTCGGCCATCGCGCAGCGCCCGACCACGAAGTCGGCCGCCTCACCAGGGTCGACCGCGCCCTGCTCGAGCCGTCGTTTGAGGGTCAGCGCCTCGAAGACATCGGCCAGCACCGCCGACGTCGTCACCGAATAGACGTATCGGCTCGACGGCACCTGTGCGCCACCGACATACGAGTCGTATGTCGTCACCGATCGCACCAATTCAACTCCCTTTTTCTTGGACGCGACGAACCAGTCCGCGGCGCCGAAGCTAACAGCACGATCGGATAAGTCGCTGACGCTGTGCTGATTGCTGACACGGGGCTGACACTGCGCTGTTTGCCGCTTTCCGCGCGGCTCGCGGCCGCTTAACATGTGGCTCGTCCGAGGGCTCTCGAATAGCCGGACAATTCCCCGACCCATTGACGTGGAGGCACCGGCCATGACGCCCGACCTGACGATCGCGGAGCTGGTCGACCTGCCCGTGGTCGAACGCCGGGAGGCGCTGGAGGCAGCGCTCGAGCCGGAGTTCCGGCAGGCGCTGCTGATGACCGATGACGACGACCTGCCGCACGACGAGAGCTTCTTCGACCTAGGTCTGACGTCGTTGGGGCTCACCGACCTCAAGCAGCGGATCGAGCGGCTGCTCGGCTGCGAGATCGACGCGAACGTGCTGTTCAACAGCCCGACGCTGGAGAGCCTGCTGACCTATCTCGTCGACCTCGTCGACCGCCCTTGAGGGGGGACATGTCCACCGAAGCCCTGGCCGCAGCCGACCTGGCCGCCGCCCGCGCCACCATCCGCGAACAGCAAGAGGTCATCGACAGGCTGTCGCGCGAGAAAAGCGAGCCGATCGCCATCGTCGGACTCGGCCTGCGCTTTCCCGGCGACAATGACACCCCGGCCGGACTCGCCGAATTCCTCGACGCGGGCGGGATCGGCACCACGCCATTTCCGGCGGACCGGTGGGATGTGGCGGCATTTGCCGGAGACGTCGAGGAAAAAGGAAAGATCCACTCGTCGGGCGGCGGTTTCCTCACCGGGATGACCGAATTCGACGCGCCGTTCTTCACGATCTCGCCCAAAGAGGCGCGCTGCCTGGACCCGCAGCAGCGGATGGTGCTGCAGACCACCTGGGCCGCGCTCGAACACGCCAACATCGACCCCACCCGGCTGCGCCACGGCACCGGCGGCGTCTACTTCGGCGCGAGTTCGATGGACTACGCCCTCGAACTCGGCGCGCTCGCCACCGAGGACGTCGACGGCTACCTGGCCGCGGGCATCCTGCACGCGGGGGTGTCCGGCCGGATGTCCTACTTCCTCGGCCTGCGCGGCCCGTCGATCACGTTGGACACTGCCTGCTCGGCGTCCCTCGTCGCCCTGCACCTGTCGGTGCAGGGATTGCGCGGCGGCGAGTGCGAGATCGCCCTGTGCGGCGGGGTCAACGCCATCCACCACCCGCTCAGCACCGCCCTGCTCTCCGACATGCGGGCGCTGGCCGCGGACGGGCGGTGCAAGACCTTCGACGAGTCCGCCGACGGCTACGCCCGCAGCGAGGGCTGCGGGGTGCTGGTGCTCAAGCGTCTTTCCGACGCCCAGCGTGACGGCGACACCGTGCTCGCGCTCGTCCGCGGGTCCGCGGTCCGGCAGGACGGCGAGAGCGCGGGGCTGACCGCGCCCAACGGAACCGCACAGGTCGCGCTGATGCGCGCCGCACTCGCCAACGCCGCGCTGGCACCCGTCGACATCTCCTACGTCGAGGCGCACGGCACCGGGACCCCGCTGGGCGACCCGATCGAGGTGGCCGCGCTCGACGAGGTGTTCCGCGACTCCCACACCGCCGACGACCCGCTGCTGGTCGCGTCCCTCAAGACCAACATCGGCCACATGGAGGCCGCCGCGGGCGTCGGCGGCGTGATCAAGACCGTGCTGCAGCTGCGTGACGCCACCGTATACCCGCACCTCAACGTCGACACCCCGTCCGGCCGGATCCCCTGGGACACCTACCCGGTGCGGGTGCCCGCCAAGTCCGAGCCGTGGACCGCGCCGGTCCGCCGCGCGCTCGTCAACTCCTTCGGGTTCACCGGGACCATCGCGTCGGTCGTGCTCGAACAGGCCCCCTTGGACAGCAGGCCGATTGTGCCCGCCGCGCCTGCCGATGGCGGGGGAGTGTTCACCGTGTCGGCGAAGTCCGCCCCGGCCATGGCCGAGCAGCTGCGCGGCTACCAGCGCCTGCTGGCCGACCAGCCGAGGCTCAATGTCGCCGACCTCTGCCACACCGCCAACGTCGGCCGGGCCCACTTCCGGCACCGGGTGGCCGGGGTGGTCCGCGACCACGACGACCTCGCCGCACTGCTGACGCGCGCCGCCGAGACCGAGTCGACTCCGACCGCCGCGCGCAAGGTCGCGTTCCTGTGCACCGGGCAGGGCGCGCAGTACGCGGGCATGGGCGCGGGCGCCTACCGGCGCTACCCCGTCTTCGCCGCCGCGCTCGACGAGTGCGACCGGCTGCTCACCCCGCTGGTGGGCAGGTCAGTCAAGGACCTGGTGATCGACCCCGCCGCGGCGGACCTGGACGAGACCCGGTTCACCCAGCCCGCGCTGTTCGCCCTGGAATACGCCACGGCAAGACTCTGGCTGTCCTGGGGCGTTCGGCCGACCGTCCTCATCGGACACAGCGTCGGCGAGGTGGTCGCGGCGACGATCGCCGGACTGTTCACCCTGGCCGACGCCGCGAAGCTGGTCGCGGCGCGCGGCAGGCTGATGGGCTCGGTGCGCGCTCCCGGCGGGATGATCTCCGTGCCGATGGCCGCCGAAGACCTGGCCGACGTGGTCGCCGCGTACCCGGATGTCACCGTCGCCGCCATCAACGCGCCGGGACGGACGGTGCTGTCCGGCGGCGCCGACGCGCTGACCGAGATCGTGGCGGCCCTGGCGGCGCGGGAGATCGAGGCCAAGCGCCTGACCGTGTCCCACGCGTTCCACTCGCCGCTGATGGCCGAGGTGGTCGACGAGTTCCGCGCGGCGATCGCCGACATCGAGTTCCGCCAGCCCGAGGTCACCCTGGTCTCGACGGTCACCGGGAAGGTCGCCCGGTGGCGGGAACTGGCCGACGTCGACTACTGGGTCCGCCAGATCGTCGCGCCCGTCGACTTCCTCGGCGCGATGCGGGCGGCGCACAAGCGCGGCAAGCACGTGTTCATCGAGGTCGGCCCCGGCTCGACGCTGACCTCCCTGGCCAAGCAGTGCGTCACCGCCGCCGACCACAGCTGGCTGACCAGCCTCCGTCGGTCCGATGTGGACGCCGAGTCGCTGCCCGCCGCGGTGGCGAAGGCGTACACCGCCGGTCTTGCGGTCTCGTGGCCGGACTTCCACGCGGGCGCCGCGCACCGCAAGGTCGACCTGCCGACATACCCGTTCGAGCGCAAGACCTACTGGCTCTCGACTCCCGGAGACGCCGCCGCAGAGCGGGCACCGGCCGCGGCGGCGCCCAAGGCCGAGCCCGAGCGGCTCGACCCCGCGGTGCTCGCCGACCCGGAGCGCCGCCGTCCGGCCATCGAGAACCTGATCCAGCGGATGCTGGCCACGGCCATGGACTTCACCCACCCGGGCGAGATCGGCCTGGACGCGGAGTTCGGCGAGCTGGGCATGGACTCGCTGGTCGCCACCGAGCTCCGCGCGGCGCTCAACGGAGTGCTTCCCGTCCAGTGCCCGGCATCCGCGGTCTTCGACAACCCGACGATCCGCAAGCTCGCCCACTTCCTTGACGACCAGTTCGACGCAGAAAGGACCCGATAGCCGATGGGGCAACCGGAGCTGATCACCGAGATCACCGGCTTCCAGGCCGCCGCCCGGCCGCGGCACGTGGCGATCACCTGTGAGGGCCGGGAAGTCACCTACGAACAGCTGCACCTGGGCAGCAACCGCACGGCGAACGCGCTGCGGGCCTGCGCGCCGCCGGGGGCGCGGGTGGCGTACCTGGGCAAGGAATCCGAGCTGTACTACGACATCGCCTTCGGCTGCGCCAAGAGCGAGACCGTGCTGGTGCCGGTCAACTGGCGGCTCACCGCCCCCGAGGTCGAGCACATCCTGCGTGACTCGGACGCGGAACTGCTGTTAGTCGAACGGGAACTGCTCGGTGTGGTCGAACGGGTCAAGCCGTCGCTGCCGAAGCTGCGGCTGGTGATCGAACTGGACTCCGCCGACCAGCGCGGCGCCGGGTTCGAGGAATGGCGCTCGGGCCAGCCGACGCTGTGCTCACTGCCGCGCATCACCCCCGACGCGCCCTTCGCGCAGCTCTACACCAGCGGCACCACCGGCCTGCCCAAAGGCGTCGTGCTGCCGCACCGCAGTTTCTTCACCCTGCGCGACACCATGGCCGCCCACCGGCTCGACTGGTTCGACCTGCGACCGGAGGACCGCAGCCTGATCGGGCTGCCCGGCCTCAACACCGCGGGCCTGTCCTGGGCGATGCAGGGCTTCACCGCCGGGGTGACCAACGTCGTCATGCGGATGTTCGTCAGCCAGGAGGCGGTGGACCTGATCCACCGGCTCGGAGTCACCACGACCTTCGTGGCGCCGACCATGCTGGCGATGATGTTCGCCGAACCCGGCGCCTCGCGGGAGGCGTTCGCCTCGATGCGCCGCGTCGTCTACGGCGGCTCCCCGATCTCGCAAACCCTGCTGCGCCAGTGCTTCGACATGATCGACGGCGAGTTCCTGCAGGCGTACTCGGCCACCGAGGCGGGCAACGCGGTGACCCTGCTGCCCGCCGTCGACCACGTGGTCGGCAGCAAACTGCTGGCGTCGGCCGGAAAGCCGTGCCCCGACGTCGAAATCAAGATCATCGACAACGCGGGTGAGCAGGTCCCCGACGGCGAGGCCGGGCAGGTGTGCGTGCGCTCGCCCGCGCTCATGCTCGGCTACTGGAACCAGCCAGAGGCCACCGGCCGCGCCCTGGTCGACGGCTGGCTGCGGATGGGGGACACGGGATGCCTCGACAACGGCTACCTGTTCCTGCTCGACCGGCTCGACGACACGATCATCGTGGCCGGTCAGAACGTGTACCCGGTCGAGGTGGAGAACGCGCTGGCCTGCCACCCGGCGGTCGCCGACGTCGCCGTGGTCGGGATGGAACACGAGCGCTGGGGCGAGGCAGTGCACGCGTTCGTCGTCGTGCGGCCGGGCGCGAAGGTCACCGCGCGGGAACTGATGCTGTCGGTGCGAGGCGGCCTGGCCGACTACAAGGTGCCCACCCACTACGAGTTCGTCGACTCATTGCCGCGCAACCCGATGGGCAAAGTCCTGCGTCGATCACTGCGCTCAGCAACTTCAAGGTGACGGAGACACACATGACGAGAATTGCGGAACCCCTGTCGCTGGACGCGATCCAGCGGCACACCCAGGCCGACAACCCCAGCGCGTTCCTCGCGTGCAACGACGGCACGACGTACTTCACCGCGCCCGGGCTCGACGGCGTCGTCGCCTACCGCCCGGTCGGACGCTACTTCGTGCAGTTCGGCGGACCATTCGCCGCGGCCGCGGACTACCCCGAGCTGCTGCGGGCTTTCCGCGCGGCCGCGCACGAACAGGGGTGCCGGGTGGTCGCGGTGCAGCTGCAGCGCCACGACGCCGAGCTGTACGCTGCCGAAGGCTTCACCGTCAACCAGGTCGGCGCCTCCTACGCCGTGGAGCTGCCCGCGTTCTCCATGGAGGGAACCCGGTTCATGCGGCTGCGCAACAAGATCGCGCGGGCGGGCAAAGCCGGGCTGCAGGTGCGGGAGGTCGACTTCGACCAGTGGTCCTCGGCGATCGAGGAACTGGACCGGACCTGGCTGCGCAGCAAAGGCGAGGAGACCAAGGAACTGGGCTTCCTAGTCGGACAGCGCGGCGGCGACCTGCAGCCGCACCGGCGCCTGTTCGTCGGCCTGCTCGACGGCAAACTCGCCGGCTACATCTCCTACTCCCCGGTCTACGGCACGCGCGCGGGCTGGATGCACGACCTGAGCCGCCGGATCCCCGGCAAGCTGCCGGGGATCATGGAGATGATCAACGTCACCGCGCTGGAGACGTTCAAGGCCGAGGGAACCGGCTGGCTGCACTTCGGGTTCACCCCCTTCACCGGACTCGACGACTCGCTGCAGGTGCCCGGGTTCCACTACGGATTCGCCCAGGTGACCAAGCTGCTCTGGGAGCACGGCGAGGCGCTGTACCCGGCCAAGACCCAGCTGGCCTACAAGCACAAGTGGTTGCCCCACCTCGTGCTGCCCGAGTACCTGGCCTTCGACGGCGAGGCCGACATCGCCGCGTTCGCCCACGTCTTCCGGGCCGCGGGCGCGTTCTGACCACGAAGGAGCCACACATGTCCGAAGCCGAGATCATGGAGCGGATCGGCGCCGCCTGCCAGAACGTCATGGGGATGTTCATGGCGGTCTGCGGCGCCCCCGACGACCCGGCCGTCGCCGAGCAGGCCAACGGCGCCCTGCGTGAGCTCGACACCCTGATGCGGGTGGTGGCCGGTGCCTGAGCCGCGGTGGTTCACCCCGGACCGGCCCGACGCCGAGATCCGGGTGTTCCTGTTGGCCCACGCGGGAAGCGGCGCGGTCGCCTACCGCGGCTGGGACCAGCTGCTGCCCGCGACGGTCGCCGTCCAGGCGGTCACCCTGCCCGGCAGGCAGGGCCGTCGCGGCGAGCCACTGCCCACCGACTGGGAGGCCACCCTGTCCGACCTGCACTCCGCGCTCATCGCGGAACTGGACGAACGCCCGTACGCGGTGTTCGGACACTGCCTCGGCGCGCAGCTGGCCTACCGGCTCACGGTGCGGCTCGAAGCCGGCGGTGACCCGGCGCCGTGCCTGCTCGGCATGTCCGGGTGGGCGCCGACGGGCTTCTTCCGCGCGCCGGCGAACCACGAGGACATCCCGATGGCGGAGGTGGTCGCCTGGATCCGGGAACTCGGCGCCATCCCCGACGTGGTGGCCGCCGACCCGGACATGCTCGACCTGGTCCTGCCGCCCGTGATCGCCGACTTCCGGCTCGCGGCCGACCACACCGACGACGCGGCCGTGGTCGACTGCCCGCTGGTCTCCTACGTCGGGCGGGAGGACCCGCTGATGCTGGAGCCGTCGGCGATGCGGACCTGGGCCGACCGGAGCACGCGCTACCTGGGACACCGGGAGTACGGTGGCACCCACTTCTACCTCGACGAGCACAAGGCCGCGGTGATGTCCGACTTCGCCGGCCATTTGACCCGGCTGGTCCCCGTCGGCTGAGGTTATTCGCGGAGGGCGGTGTGGTTGGCGCGCATGTGCAGGGCCGGGTGCTGGACGAGGATGGCCTTCTCGTGGTTGCGCAGCGTCCGCGTCGGCTGCACGCCGAGTTCGTGGTCGAGCCGGTTGCGCATCCGTCGGTAGGTCTCCAGGGCCTCGGCCTGGCGGCCCGACCGGTACAGGGCCACCATCAGCTGCTCGCAGAACCGCTCGTTGAGCGCGGGCGACTCCACCAGCTCCCGCAGCTTGGGAATGATGTCGGAGTGCCTGCCGGTCTGCAGCTCGGTGTCGAACAGCGTCTCCAGCGCCATCGTCCTGGCCGCCTCATAGCGGTGGGCGGCTGCCCGGCACAGCGGCCCGCCCGCCTCCATCGCGAACGCGGTGCCGCGCCACAGCGACAACGCCGAACGCAGCACGTCCGCGGCCTCGGTGGGGTCGGACGTGGCGATGGCGCGGGCGTGGGCGACCTGCCGGGTGAACGCCATGGCGTCGAGGTCGGTCTCCGCGACGACGAGCCGGTAGCCGGTGGCCAGGCTGATCAGCCGCGCCGGGTGCTCGTCGGCGACCGCGGTGAGTCTTCGGCGCAGTCTGCTCACGTGCGCCTGCAGCGCGTTCTCCCATTGGTCCGGCGGGGTGTCGCCCCACAGTTCGGTCACCAGCGACTCGACCGACACCAGTCGCGACTCGGTGGCGAGAAGTGCGGCGAGCAGGGTGCGTTGCAACGGTCCGCGGATATCGATCTGACGTTGCCCTGACCAGCATTCCAACGGCCCGAGTACGAAGAATTTCGTCATGGCTACTTCCTTGTCAGCGGTTTGTCCGTGCCCCCATAAGTTTGGTCGCGATGCACCACCCACGTATGCGTGTCCGGTACCCGACTTCGTTCTGGATACGACCGGCAATGGGTGGGGCGGGGACCTGCCGCGACCCCGGTGGGTGACGTCACCCGCCGTCGTTTGGCTCGTCTACCAGGGTCGATAGGGCCGCCATGGGGGTGTTCGTACGGGCGAGCACCCAGTGCCCGGCAGGCGCGTGGGCGGAAACCGGGTGGAAATTACCGATGTCAGGAATCGGTCCAATTCATTCCCGCGCATTTGGCCCAACGGCCGCTGCTCGATCAGAATGCGGTCAGCGGCGAGTCAGCAAGCCCTGGGAGGATCGCCTCCCACGTGGTGTCGACTTTCTGGAGTTGAATTCGTGACCAATCCATTCGAGAACGAGGACGCGGACTACGTCGTCCTGGTGAACGACGAGGGCCAGCACTCGCTGTGGCCCGCCGGGTTCGACGTGCCCGCGGGCTGGTCCGCGGTGTTCGGTCCAGACCGGCGCGCGGCCTGCCTCGACCACGTCGAGGCGACCTGGACCGACCTGCGCCCCAAGAGCCTGGCCTAGGTCCTGTCCTGCGAGTCCGGTACGCGCTATCCGCGGCCGAGCGGCACCGGACTTGCCGGACAGCACCTATCCACCGCCCACTTTCCATGCCTGGGAGCAACCGCGACATGACCCGCACCACGACCATCGATGACGTCCTTCCGCTGACGCCGCTGCAAGAGGGCCTGCTGTTTCACGCCCGGTTCGACGAGAGCGGACCGGACGTCTACACGATGCAGTTCTCCGCGCTGCTGGAGGGACCGCTCGACGTGGCGGCGCTGCGCGCGTCCTGCGCGGAGTTGCTGGCCCGGCACCAGAGTCTGCGCGCCTGCTTCCGCCAGGACCGCGAGGACCGCACCGTGCAGGTCGTCCGCCGCCAGGTGGCGCTGCCGTGGCGGCAGGTCGACCTGTCCGGCCACGACGACACCGAGCAGGCGGCGCGCCTCGCCGAGCTGAGCCGCGCGGCCCAGGGCGACCGGTTCGACCTGTCCCGGCCGCCGCTGCTGCGGTTCCTATTGGTGCGCCTGAGTTCCGACCGGCACCGGTTCATCGTCACCAACCACCACATCGTGGTCGACGGGTGGTCGACATCGGTGCTGATCAAGGAGCTGTTCCAGCTCTACGCGCGCGGCGGCGACGGCACCGGACTGCCCGCCCCGACCGCGTACCGCGAGTTCTACTCATGGCTGGCCCGGCAGGACAAGGCCGCCGCCGGGCGGGCGTGGGGCGCCGCGCTGCGCGACCTCGCGGGCCCGACCCTGCTGGCCCCGGCCGACCCGACCCGGCAGCCGCTGGTCGCCGACGAGATCAACGTCGAACTGCCGGAAGACCTGTGCGCGCGGCTGCGCCGTTTCGCGCTGAGCCGCGGCCTGACCGTGAACACGGTGTTCCAAGGCGCGCTTGGCCTGGTGCTGGGCGGGGTCACCGGCCGCGACGACGCCGTCTTCGGCGCCACGGTCTCCGGCCGGCCCGCCGAACTGCCCGGCATGGAGTCGATGGTCGGCCTGTTCATCAACACCGTCCCGGTGCGCGTGCGCCCGGGCCACAGCGAGACCGCCGCTGAACTGTTGGCGCGGGTGCAGGCCGAGCAGGCCGCCCTGGTCGCCCACCAACACCTCGGGCTGGTCGACATCCAGCGCGCGGCGGGCGTGACCGAGCTGTTCGACACTCATTTCGTGTTCCAGAACGTCCCGGTCGGCTCCGCGCTGGGCGACAGTCCTCTTCGGATGTCCGATGTGGACGTCCAGGGAGGCACGAACTACTCGCTGAGCGTCACCGTCCGCTCGATCGGCGCCGCGCTCGGCCTCGACGTGGAGTACCGCGCCGACCTGCTCGACCGCGCGTTCGCCGAGGGTGTCGCCGCGCGCCTGGTGCGGGTGCTGGAGTCGGTGATCACCGACCCCGACCAGCCGGTGCGCCACATCGATCTCCTGCTTCCTGAGGAAAGCGTCCAGCTGTCGGCGTGGCACGGTCCCGCGGGAGCGCCCGCCGACCTCGCGCCCGCGGTGTTCGCCGCCCAGGTCGCCGACACGCCGGTCGCGGTCGCGGTCGTGTGCGACGGCGCCGAGGTGACCTTCGCCGAGCTGGACCGCCGGGCCAACCGGCTGGCCCGGCTGCTGATCTCCCGCGGTGTGGGCCCCGAGGGCCCAGTGGCCCTGGTCCTGCCCCGCTCGGTCGACCTCGTCGTCGGGCTGCTGGCGACCTGGAAGGCCGGCGGCTGCTACGTCCCGGTCGACCCGGCCTACCCCGACGACCGGGTCGCCATGATGCTCGCCGACGCCGCGCCCGCCGCCGTGGTGACCCTGGCCGAGCACCGGTCGCGCGTGGCGGGCACGTCGGTGGTCGTGCTCGACTCGCGGGACACGGCCGCCGTGCTGGCCGGCTTCGACCCGCGCCCGATCACCTCGGTGGAGCGGACGGGCCCGACCGAGGCCGCGCACCCGGCGTACGTGATCTACACCTCCGGCTCGACCGGGCGGCCGAAGGGCGTGGTGGTCAGCCACGGCAGCCTGGGCAACCTGCTCGCCCACCACCGCGCCGAGGTGATCGACACCGTCGCCGGGCGCCCGGCGCGGGTCGGCCTGATCCAGTCGCTGTCGTTCGACGCCTCCTGGAACCTGTTGGCGTGGCTGCTTTCCGGTCACGAACTGCATGTGTTCGACGACGACCTGCGCCGCGACGTGGCCGGTCTGGTCGCCTATTCCCGCGAGCACGCGATCGACGTGCTGGAGGCGACACCCACCTACCTGGCTGAGTTGCTCGACCAAGGCCTGCTCGACGGCGACACCCGACCGTCGGTGCTGTTCCTCGGCGGCGAGGCGGTCGGGACCGCGCTGTGGGAGCGGGTCCGGGCCGAGGGCGTCGTGGTGTGCAACATGTACGGCCCGACTGAGTGCACGGTCGTCACCGCGATCGGCCGACCCGCCGACAGCGCCAACCCGGTGATCGGCAGGCCGGTCCGCAACACCAGGGCCTACGTCCTCGACCCCGCGCTGCGCTTCGTGCCGCCCGGCGCCACCGGGGAGCTGTACGTGGCGGGGGAGCCCCTGGCCCGCGGCTACCACCGCAGGCCCGGCCTGACCGCCGAACGGTTCGTCGCCGACCCCCACGGTCCACAGGGGACCAGGATGTACCGGACCGGCGACCTGGTCCGCTGGACCGCGGACGGGCAGCTGGAGTACCTGGGCCGGGCCGACCACCAGGTCAAGATCCGCGGGTTCCGCGTCGAGCCGGGCGAGGTCGAGGCCACCCTGCTGGGCCACTCTTCGGTCGCCCGGGTGGCCGTCATCGCCCGCGCCGACGGCGACAGCGGGCTGCGGCTGGTCGCCTACGTCGTCTCCACGGGCGGTGAGCTCGACTCGCTGCGGTCCTACGCCGAGGCGCGGCTGCCCGACTACCTGGTCCCGGCCGCGTTCGTCGAACTCGACCAGCTCCCCTTGGGAAGTAATGGAAAGCTGGACCGGGCGGCACTGCCCGAACCGGACTCCCGCGCCTCGGCCGCCGCCCGCGGGCCGCGGTCGGCCCGGCAGGAGATCCTGTGTGGACTCTTCGCCGAGGTGCTCGGGATCGACTCGGTCGGCGTCGACGACGACTTCTTCGCCATCGGCGGGCACTCCCTGCTGGCCACCCGGTTCGTCAGCCGCGCCCGCGGCGTCTTCGGGCTCGAACTGTCGCTGCGCACGCTGTTCGGCGCCCCGACCGTGCGCGAGCTCGACCAGTGCCTGGACGTGGCCGCGGGCGCCCGGCCCACGCTGGCCCGGCGGGACCGGCCGGAGCGGGTGCCGCTGTCGTTCGCCCAGCGGCGGATGTGGTTCGTCAACTGGCTGGAAGGGCCGAGCGCCACCTACAACATCTCCGGCGCGCTGCGGCTGCAAGGGCCACTGGACCGCCAGGCCCTCGCCGACGCGCTCACCGATGTCGTCGGCAGGCACGAGGCCCTGCGCACCGTGTTCACCGAGGTCGACGGCGAGCCGTACCAGCGGATCCTGGGCGCCGACCAGGTCGGCCTCAGCCTCGCGCTCGTCGAGTGCGACGCGGCCGGGCTCAAACCCGCCCTGCACGCGGCGGCGGTGCGGCCCTTCGACGTGGCGGCAGGCGCGGTGCCGATCCGGGTGGAGCTGTTCGCGGTGGCCCCCGACGAGCACGCGCTGCTCGTCGTGGTGCACCACATCGCCGCCGACGGCTGGTCGATCGCCCCGCTGCTGCGCGACCTGGGCGCCGGCTACGCCGCCCGCCGCGCCGGACACGGCCCCGACTGGGCGCCGCTTCCGGTGCAGTACATGGACTACAGCCTCTGGCAGGCCGAGCTGTTCGGCGCCGCCGAGGACCCGGAAAGCCTGCTCGCCAAGCAACTGGGCTACTGGGGCACCCAGCTCGCCGACGCGCCGGAATGCCTCGCGCTGCCGACCGACCGGCCCCGACCCACCGCCCCGACCCACCGCGGCGACACGGTCCGGTTCCGGGTCGACGCGGACCTGCACGCGCGGATCGCCGAGCTGGCCCGCGCGGGCGGGGTCACCCTGTACATGGTCCTGCACGCGGCGCTGTCGGCGATGCTGACTCGGATCGGCGCGGGCACGGACATCACGGTCGGCTCACCGATCGCGGGCCGCACCGACGAAGCCCTCGACGACCTGGTCGGCTTCTTCGTCAACACGCTCGTCCTGCGGGTCGACACCGCGGGCGACCCCACGTTCAAGGAGCTGCTCGCCCGGGTCCGCGAGACCGACCTGGCCGCGTACGCCAACCAGGACGTGTCGTTCGAGCGGGTCGTCGAGCACGTCAACCCGCCGCGGTCGCTGTCGCACAACCCGCTGTTCCAGATCCTGCTCATGCTGTCGAACACCCCGCCCGCCCAAGGGCTGCTGCCCGGGCTGGCGATCGACATCGAGCCGGTCGACACCGCGACGTCGAAGTTCGACCTGACCTTCCGCGTCAACGAGTCCTATCGGGCCGACGGCACCCCGGACGGGCTCGACTGGGACCTCGAGTACGCCGTCGACCTGTTCGACCGCGACACCGCGCTGGCCATCGCCGACCGGTTGGTCCACGTGCTCGACGCGGTCACCCGCGGCCCGGAGACCCCGCTCAGCGCCATCGACGTCGTCCTGCCGCGGGAACGACGGCGGATGCTGGAGCAGTGGCACGGCCGGACCGAACCCGCGGGCCCGCTGCCCGTCCACGTGTTCGCCCGGCAGGCGGCCGCGACCCCGACCGCGACCGCGGTGGTGTGCGCGGACGAGTCGCTGACCTTCGCCGAGCTGGACCGCCGGGCCAACCGGCTGGCCCGGCTGCTGATCGCGCGTGGCGTCGGCCCGGAGCGGCTGGTCGCGCTGATGCTGCCCCGCTCGGCCGACGCGCTGGTCGCGCTGCTGGCGGTGTGGAAGGCGGGCGGCGGCTACGTGCCGATCGACCCCGCCTACCCGGCCGACCGGGTGCGGTACCTGCTCGACGACGCCCACCCGACGGTCGTGCTGACCACGGGCACGCCGGTCGACGGGGTGGCGTCGGTCGTGCTCGACGCGCCCGACACCCAGGCGGAGCTGGCCGGTCTGGCCTGCGACCCCGTGGATGTCGACGTGGCGCCCGGGCATCCGGCGTACGTGATCTACACGTCCGGCTCGACCGGGCGGCCCAAGGGTGTCGTGGTGTGCCACGAGAGCCTGGCGGGCCTGTTCGACTTCCACCGCCGCGAGGTCATGGGCCCCGCCGCGGCGGCCGCGGGACGGGCGCTGCGGGTGGCGCTCATCGCGTCGCTGTCGTTCGACGCCTCCTGGAACCTGGTGTTCTGGCTGCTCGCGGGCCACGAACTGCACGTGCTCGACGACGACGTGCGCCGCGACGTCACCGCGCTGATCGGCTACGTGCGCGACCGCGGAATCGACGTCCTGGAGGCCACGCCCAGCCACGCGGAGGAACTGCTCGACCAAGGGCTGCTTGACGGCCACACCCGGCCGTCGGTCGTGTTCCTCGGTGGCGAGGCGTCCAGCCCCCGGCTGTGGGAGCGGGTCCGCGGGGCCGAGGGGGTCACCGCGTACAACCTCTACGGGCCGACCGAGTGCACGGTGGTGACCGCCGTCGGCAGGCTCGCCGACCACGAGCGCCCGGCGATCGGCCGTCCACTGTGGAACACCCGGGCCTACGTGCTCGACGCCGCGCTGCGCCCGACACCGCCCGGCACCCCCGGCGAGCTGTACCTGGCGGGCACACCGCTGGCCCGGGGGTACCACCGACGGACAGGGTTGACGGCGGAACGCTTCGTCGCCGATCCGTTCGGTCCGGCCGGGTCGCGTATGTACCGCACCGGCGACCTGGTCCGCTGGAGCGCCGACGGTGTGCTGGAGTTCCTCGGCCGAGCCGACGACCAAGTGAAGATCCGGGGTTTCCGGATCGAACCCGCCGAGGTCGCCGCCGTGCTGGCCGACCACCCGGCCGTCCGCCGGGCCGTGGTCATCGACCGCGAGGACACCCCCGGTGTCCGACGGCTGGTGGCCTACCTCGTCGGCGGCGCCGACGAGTCCGCGCTGCGGACGCACGCCGAGGCGCGCCTGCCCGATTACATGGTGCCGTCGGCGTTCGTCGCGATCGAGGATTTGCCGCTCACCCCGAACGGCAAGCTCGACCGGCGCGCCCTCCCCGAACCCGGCGTGACCGCGGCGCCCACATCGCGCCGTCCCGAGACTCCCCGCCAGGAGAAGCTGTGCGAACTGGTGGCCGAGATCCTGGGCCTGGAGTCGGTCGGCCTCGACGACAACTTCTTCACCCTGGGCGGGCACTCGCTGCTGGCCAACCGGTTCATCAGCCGGGCCCGCGCCGCGCTCGGCGTCGAGCTGTCGCCGCGGACGCTGTTCCAGGAGCCGACGGTCGCGGGCCTCGACGCGGTGCTGGACCAGGCCAAACCCGCGCGGGCCGCACTGCGCCCGCGGCTCCGTCCGACCACTGAGGACAGTCGATGATCCCGCTGTCGTTCGCGCAGCAGAGGCTTTGGTTCCTCAACCGGATGGAGGGGCCGAGCGCCACGTACAACATCTCCGGGGCGCTGCGGCTGCGCGGCGCACTGGACCACGCGGCGCTGGCCACCGCGTTCGGCGATGTCGTCGCCCGGCATGAGGCGCTGCGCACGGTGTTCGGCGAGGTCGAAGGGGAGCCGTACCAGCGGGTCCTGCCCGAGGCTGACTCTCGGCCGGACTTCTCGGTCGTCGACTGCGATCCCGCCGATGTCGCCGAGTCCGTGCGCGCCGCGGCCAGGCATGTGTTCGACCTCGGCGCGCCGACGCCGCCGATCCGGGTGACGGTGTTCGCCGTCGGTCCGCAGGAGCATGTCCTGCTGCTGACCGTGCACCACATCGCCGCCGACGGCTGGTCGATCGCGCCGCTGCTGCGTGATCTCGGCCAGGCGTTCGGCGCGCGGCGTGCCGGTGGGGAGCCGCAGTGGGAGCCGCTGCCGGTGCAGTACGTGGATTACACGCTGTGGCAGCGGGAACTGCTCGGCGCGGCCGACGATCCGGACAGCCTGCTGTTCGAGCAGCTCGCTTACTGGGGCAAGGAGCTGGCGGGCCTGCCCGAGTGCCTGACCCTGCCGACCGACCACCCGCGCCCGCTCGCGTCGAGCCACCGCGGCGGCAACGTGTCGCTGGTGATCGAGCCTGAGCTGCACGCCAGGGTCGCGGACCTCGCGCGGGCCCACGGGGCGACAGTGTTCATGGTGCTGCACGCCGCGGTGGCGGCGCTGCTGTGCAAACTCGGTGTGGGCACGGACATCCCCATCGGATCGCCGATCGCGGGCCGCACCGACGAGGCGCTCGACGACCTCGTCGGGTTCTTCGTCAACACGCTCGTCCTGCGGGCCGACGTCAGCGGCGACCCGACGTTCCACGAGCTGCTGGTCCGGGTGCGCGACACCGACCTCGCCGCGTTCGCCAACCAGGACGTGCCGTTCGAGCGGGTGGTCGAGCTGCTCAACCCGCCGCGGACGAGCGCGCACAACCCGCTGTTCCAGGTGATGCTTGCGCTGCAGAACAACCAGCGGGCAGCGAACCTGTTGCCGGGGCTGGACGTCGAGGTCGAGCCGGTGGGCGTGGCGACGGCGAAGGTGGACCTGACGTTCGCGCTGGCGGAATCGTTCGGCCCGGCGGGCACGCCGGACGGTGTGCGGTGCGACATCCAGTTCGCCGTCGACCTGTTCGACCGGGCGAGCGTCGAGACGATCGCGCGGCGGCTGGTGCGCCTGCTGGACGCGGCGACCGCGGACCCGGGCATCCGGGTCTCGGCGATCGACGTCATGTCCGCGGAGGAACGCACGCGGGTGCTCCGTGAATGGAACCCAGCGGCTCCGGCGCCCGCACCGGGCACCATGGCGTCCTGGCTGGGGGAGCGCGCCGCCGTGACGCCGGACGCGGTCGCCTTGGTCTGCGGCGAGTCGGCACTGACGTTCGGCGACCTGGCCTCTCGGGCGAACCGGCTCGCCCGGCTGCTGATCGCGCGCGGGATCGGCCCGGAGGACCGGGTCGCGCTGCTGCTGCCCCGGTCGGTCGAGCTGGTGGTCGCGCTGCTGGCCGTGGTCACCGCAGGCGCCGCGTATGTGCCGATAGACACCGGATATCCGCCGGAGCGGGTGCGGTTCCTGCTCGGCGACTCGGACTCGGCTCTGCTCGTCACCACCGCCGAACTCGCGCCGGACTGGTCCGGCCCGGTGCTGGCGCTGGACCCGGTCGAGCTGGCGGCGTTCGACGACCGGCCGGTCACCGACACCGATCGGCGGGAGCCGCTGCGGCCGGGGCACCCGGCGTACGTGATCTACACGTCCGGCTCGACCGGGCGGCCGAAAGGCGTCGTGGTGTGCCACGAGAGCGTGGCGAACCTGTTCGCCTTCCACCGCACCGAGTTCATCGAGCCGAACGGGATCCCGGCCAGGGCGTCGCTGACCGCGTCGCTGTCCTTCGACGCCTCCGTCGACTACCTGCTGCTCATGCTGGCAGGCGTGGAACTGCACGTGCTCGACGACGATGTTCGCCGTGACGCGGGTGCGGTTGTCGCCTACACCCGCGCGCACGGACTCGACCTGGTCGGCGCGACACCGAGCTACGTCGAGGAACTGCTCTCCCAAGGTCTGCTGACCGGTCCGGTCCGTCCGTCGGTCCTGCTCGTCGGCGGCGAGCCCGCGAGTGCGTGGCTGTGGGACCGACTGCGTGACGTGCGGGCGTTCAACCTCTACGGGCCTACCGAGTGCACTGTGGACACCGTGACCTGCCGGATGGCCGACCACGGCCGCCCGGTGATCGGCAAACCGCTGCGCGGTGCCCGCGCCTACGTGCTCGACGCCGCCTTGCGGGTCGTGCCACCGGGCACCGCGGGCGAGCTGTACCTGGCGGGCGCCCCGCTGTCGCGGGGATACCACGGGCGGCCGGGGTTGACCGCCGAGCGGTTCGTCGCCGACCCGTTCGGCCCCGCCGGGTCGCGGATGTGCCGCACGGGCGACCTCGTCCGCTGGACCACCGATGGCGTCCTGGAATTCCTCGGCCGGACCGACGAGCAGGTCAAGATCCGCGGCTTCCGGATCGAACCCGGCGAGATCGGCGCGGTCCTGGCCGACCACCCGGCCGTCGCACGGGCCGCGGTGATCGTCCGCGAGGACACACCGGGGGACCGCAGGCTGACCGCCTACCTGGTCCCCGCCGACGGCCCCATCGACACCGCGGAGCTGCGGGCCCACGCCTCGGCGACCCTGCCTGAACACATGGTCCCGGCCGCGTTCGTCGAACTCGACGACTTCCCCTTGACCCCCAACGGAAAACTCGACCGCCAAGCCCTGCCCGCCCCCGAGCACACCGCGCACGGCAGGGCGCCGCGCACCAGCCGCGAGGAGATCCTTTGTGGACTCTTCGGGCACGTCCTCGGGGTCGACACGGTCGGCGTCGACGACAGCTTCTTCCACCTGGGCGGCCACTCGCTGCTCGCCACCCAGCTGATCAGCCGCGTCCGCGCCGCGTTCGGCACCGAACTGGCGGTGCGCGCGCTGTTCCAGGCCCCCACGGTCGCGGGCCTGGCC
>NZ_JBOHGC010000537.1:0-6645 GCF_050699995.1 Actinokineospora sp.
CCTGATCCACAACTCCGACTGGGCCGTCACCATCATCAACGGCCTGCCCGAGTTCACCCCACCCGCATATTTGGACCCACACCGAAAACCCATCCCCGCAACACCACGACACTCGGCGGCCTGAACAGCCACCGAGCCACTGCAAGGAAAGTGGCCCGGGTTCCGAGCACGGCCCCGATCCCGCACACCAGGCGCTGGCAGCCGTTGCGCGCCGGGCTGGTGGACTTGTTCTACGACGACGTGGAGGAATTCCACTTCCACGACGGCAGGCTGCTGCTGCGGGCAACAACGGCACCGGCAAGTCGAAGGTCCTGGCGCTGACCCTGCCGTTCCTGCTCGACGGGGAACTCGCGCCGCACCGAGTGGAACCCGACGGCGACCGCAACAAACGGATGGACTGGAACCTGCTGCTCGGCGGCAAGCACCCACACTCCGAGCGGCTGGGCTACAACTGGCTGGAGTTCGGGCGGCGTCTTGCCGACGGGTCGACCGAGTGCCGCACTCTCGGCTGCGGGCTCAAGGCCGTCTCGGGCCGGGGCATCGCCCGCCACTGGTTCTTCGTGACCAGTCAGCGCGTCGGCCCGGAGTTCTCGCTGGTCAGCCCGACAAGGGTGGCGCTGACCCGCGAGCGGCTCAAAGACGCCGTCGATGGGCACGGAACGGTGTATGACACGGCGACCGCGCCACCAACGCCCACGACCTCGATGACGGCAACCCCTGGCCACGGTGGTCCTTGCCGCAGCCCGAGTCCTGGCTGGCCTCGCCCCGACCAGCGCGGGACCCGCCGCCGAACGCCGCGCCGCCTGGGTCTCGGTGGGCGTGCACCGCGACGAACTGTCGTCCACGGTGCTGTGAGTTGGGGGCGAAGTGCCCACCCCTGGTGTGCCTGAGCGGTCACGCCTCGGTCGCCGCCGCAGAGCTGCTCGCGTCGCTGGCAACCGAAGGCGCGGGTTTCGCCTACCACGGCGACTTCGGCTGGGGTGGCCTGCGGATCGCCAACTGGTTGTCACAGCAGGTTTCCTGGCAACCGTGGCGCTTCGACTCGGCGGCCTACCGGCAAGCGCTCGCCACCGTGTCCGGCGACGTGCTCGCCGGCAAACCCGTGGACGCGACCTGGGATCTCGACCTGCGACCGTCGATGAAACACGCGGGCAGGAAGATCGAGGAGGAGTTGCTCCTGTCGGACCTGATGTCCGACTTGGCGATCACCCGGAGAAGGGATTGAGCAAGCGGACGCCCGTCGGTTCGAAGTCCTTGACGTTGCGTGTCACCACGGTCCAACCTCGGGCCTTTGCCGTCGCCGCGATCAACCCGTCGGCGGCCGGTGTCGGATGACTCGCGCCGCTGTGACCCCATTCCTCGGCGATCTCGGTCGTGATCGCGATAATTCGGTCGGCGAACCTGTCTTTGGTGGCGATGAGCCACGATTCGTAGACCGCTGCCAGCCGATGGTCACCACGCACCAAAAGCCTGGAGACTCCTCGACGGATTTCACCGATGGTCACCACGCTGATATAGAGGTCGTCGACATGGACGCGCGCGAACCAGTCGATCACGCCGGGGTCAGGGACAGGCTTGCGCCACTCCGACAAGACATTCGTGTCGAGAAGGTAACTCACCTGTGGGCGCCGTCCGACAGATCGAGTTCACTCTCGAAGTCGGTCAGTCGAGGCAGGTCGCCTTCGCGCTCGGCTTCGATCTCGTCGAAAACGTCCGTTTCCCCTGGCCGACTTTCGATCTTGGGGAACGCCATGAGGTGCTCGACAAAACCTCGTGTTTGGCCGCTGAGACGTCGGTACTCACTGATGTCGATCACGACCGCGATGTCTTCCCCGTGCTTGGTGATGGTCTGCGGTCCCTCCCGCGCCACCGCCCGCAGCACTTCGCTGAAGCGCTGTTTCGCCTCCTGGACCTGCCAGTGCGCTACCTCGGACATGACGACTCCCCACTGTGCTGTCTAGACAGCACACAGCTTACCACGTAAGCGGTGATCCGCTCACCGTCGGCGCGGTCGGGACAACAGAGCTTCGAACTCGGCCATTCCAACTGGTCCAAGGATGTCGACATAACGCTCTTGCACCTCAAGGCACGTGTCCATGTCGGCGCCGATGACCAACCTGGCCAACCGTTCGGCCAGGTCGAGCGGTTCCGGTTCGCAGGCTTCGCAGAGTCGATGATGGAGATCGGCCAGCGTGACCGCGATGTCCTCGGGGTCCGGTTCATCACCATCCCAGTCGCCGTGGAGGTGGGCCGACATGGTGGACCACAGAGCGATGGCGTCTTCGACGACGGCAGGCAACTCGTCGGTCGGCGGCGCTCGTCGGGATCAGTGTCGCGCGACGCGACTGATGAGAACGTGAGCCCTTGGTCCAGCGCGGCCATCGCCACCGCGACCGCGTGTCCGCACAACTCCTCGGGATCGCCCACCGCGCAGTCGCAGTCGGCCGCGAGGGCGCCGTTGACCACCCCCGACCCAGGTGTCGACAAGGCCCCGGTCGGGGTCCACGACCACAGCACTCGCGCCGCCGTGGTCGGAGTGGAGTTCACGGACCCGCCCGTTGTCGAGGTGCTCGCGGGCGAGGTCCCCGAGTTCACGTCCCACGGAGTTCAGCAGGGTGTCGGTGTCGAGTCGGCAAGCCATGGCGCGATCCAACCGCATCGGCGTCCGCGGCGTCGGACCCGATGCCCCGTGAACCAGGTAGGCGACTTGATCGGACATCATTGACAACGTCGCGAGGTTCGCCGTCGCCACGACGCGTGTCGCGAACGATCGCCCGACGCGCGCACGATACGGTGGCCCGCATGCGGATGGTGACCTTGCGGGGTATTGACGCGGGCGATGTCGAACTGGTCACCGGAACCGAGGCATTGGTCGACGGTTTACGCATCCTGCGCGCACAAGGTGTTCTCACCGTGCACTGGTCTGACGCGGAGAACGCCTTGCGCGGCTTTGTCCGCGACGACACGCTGTGCAGGGTGGTCGCGTACTTCCGCAGTGGCGGTGAGTCGTTTGACTTCGTCCGTGGTGAGTGCGACTGCCGCGAGGAGGTCGATTGCGCACACGTCGCGGCGCTGGTTCTTCGCACGATGCCGCCGGCCGACCGAGTCGTGGTCGAGTCGCGCCCACGCGTCCCGGAATGGGAACGGGCTCTGGGCAAGGTGATCGAGCCGAGCAGGGCGCTTCGGATGCCGACATCGGGTACGGCCTCGCTGGCCGTCGAGTTGTCCTTGGCTACGAAGCCGACCAGGTGGGGCAAAGAAGGCATGGTCGCGGCGGACTCGTTGATGGTTTCCGCTCGGCTGGTCACCCCGGGAAAGACCGGATGGGTGGGCGGTGGGCTGACCTGGTCGAAACTCGCGCAGCCGTACCAAGTGTCCCACTACCTGCCAACCCATGTTGGGGCCCTGCGTGACTTGTACGCGGTGTTTCGAGCGGGGGACAGTGATCCGAATTCTTACGGCTACGGCCGCGAGGACAAGTCGATCGATCTGACGGCGTTCGAGTCACGTCAGCTGTGGTCCTTGCTGGACCAGGTTCGCGCCGCGGGTGTGTCCATCATTCACGCGCGCAAGAACCTGGGCCCGGTCCAGCCCTACGGCGAGGCGGAGTTCCATCTCGACGTGACCGCGGGCGAGTCGGACGCCCTGACGGTCTCGACGGCGATCGTGGTCGCCGGGAGCGCCGTCGACCCGGCGCCGGTGGGGTTCATCGGCGCTTCTGGACATGGGCTCGTGTACGTCGATCGGGCCGATCTGGCCAAGGGCGAAAGCGCGCGGTGGCCGCTGCGGCTGGCCAGGCTGGTCTCGGAGGTGCCTCGGCACCTGCAACGCATGGCGTTGGAGAACACCCGGCTGGAGATCCCCGACGGCGAGGTCGGCCGATTCCGGGAGGTGTTCTATCCGAAACTGCGGCGAATCGCCGCAGTCGTGTCCACCGACGAGGCGTTCGCGCCACCGCGGGTCTCCGCGCCGAGGCTGGTGGCGCACGCGGCCTATGGACCCGACCACAGCGTGACCGTGGACTGGGCGTGGCGGTACGAGGTCGACGGCGCCGAGCAGCGGGTTCCGCTCGCGCCGCAAGCAGATCCCGGGTTGCGCGACCTGGTCGCCGAACGCGAAGTCCTGGCCGATCTTGACGACACGGTCACTCGGTTCGGACTCCAGATCGCCGACCCGGCCAAGGCCCTGGACTCGGGCAAGGCCGCGCTCGCGGGGCTGGACACGATGCGGTTCACCACCGAGTTGCTGCCGATGTTGGCGGGCAGGTCGGACGTCACGGTGGAGGTCGACGGCTTGCCTGCCGACTACCGGGAAACGGGCGATTCGCTGCGCGTCGGCGTCTCGGTCGACGAGCGGGCAGGCGAGACGGACTGGTTCGATCTCTCGGTCTCGATCACCGTCGAGGGGCGCGAGGTGCCGTTCGCCGACCTGTTCGTCGCGATGTCGACCGACCAGTCGCACATGCTGCTTCCCGACGGCGCCTACTTCTCTCTGGGCAAGCCGGAGTTGGACTCCCTGCGCACGCTCATCGAGGAAGCCCGCGCACTAAAGGACACCCCAGGGGATGGGCTGCGGATCAGCAGGTTCCAGATCGGCCTGTGGGACGAGCTCGCAGCTCTCGGCGTGGTCGACCGCCAGGCCGGGGCGTGGCAGCGGCAACGCGACGGGTTGCGCGCGGTCGACCAGGTGACCACGTGCTCGGCGCCTGTTGGCCTCACCGCTACGCTCCGGCCATACCAGCTCGCCGGGTACGAATGGCTGCGGTTCATCTGGGAGTACCAGCTCGGCGGGATTCTGGCCGACGACATGGGCCTGGGCAAGACCCTGCAGTCGCTGGCCCTGGTGTGTCACGTCAAGCGATCCCAGCCGGACGGCGCGCCGTTCCTCATCGTCGCGCCGACGAGCGTTGTGTCCAATTGGGACAGTGAGTCGACGCGGTTCGCGCCGGACTTGAAGGTCGTCACGATCACCGACACAGCAGGCAGAAGGGGAAAGACGCTGGCCCAGGCGTGCGCGGGCACGGACGTGGTGGTGACTTCCTACACCTTGTTCCGCCTCGAAATCGAGGAGTACGCGAACATGGCGTGGTCCGGCTTGATCCTGGACGAGGCGCAGTTCGTCAAGAACCACCAGTCGAAGGTCTACCAGTGCGCCCGCAGGCTGCCCGCGCCGTTCAAGCTCGCGATCACCGGCACGCCGATGGAGAACACCCTGATGGAGTTGTGGTCGCTGCTGTCGGTCACCTCCCCTGGGTTGTTTCCGAACCCGACCAGGTTCCGCGAGTACTACGCCACCCCGATCGAGAAGCAGGGCGACGCCGAGTTGCTCGCGCAGCTGCGCAGGCGGATCAAGCCCCTGATGCGCAGGCGCACCAAGGAACAGGTGGCCGCCGACCTTCCGGCCAAGCATGAGCAGGTGCTGGAGCTGGAGCTGCACCCGAAGCACCGCAAGATCTACCAGACCCACCTGCAACGGGAACGGCAGAAGGTCCTCGGCCTGGTCGACGACATCAACGCCAACCGATTCACCATCCTGAAGTCGCTGACCCTGCTGCGGCGGCTCAGCCTGCACGCGGGGCTGATCGACGAGGCCCACCGCGGGATCCCATCGGCCAAAATCGATGCCCTGGTCGAGCAACTCGACGACGTGATCGCGGGCGGACATCGGGCGCTGGTGTTCAGCCAGTTCACCGGATTCCTGGGGCAGGTCAAGGACCGGCTCGACGCCGCTGGCGTGAACTACTGCTACCTCGATGGCAAGACCCGCAACCGGGCGGCCGTTCTCAACAGGTTCAAGAACGGCTCGGCGCCGGTCTTCCTGATCAGCCTCAAAGCCGGTGGATTCGGGCTGAACCTGACCGAGGCGGACTACTGCTTCGTGTTGGACCCGTGGTGGAACCCGGCGACGGAGGCGCAGGCGGTGGACCGGGCGCACCGGATCGGGCAGCGGCGCAACGTGATGGTGTACCGCTTGATCGCCAGGGACACCATCGAGGAGAAGGTGATGGCGCTCAAGGAACGCAAGGCCGCGCTGTTCGCCAACGTCATGGACGAGGGCGGCGAGTTCGGCGCGAGCCTCGACGCCGACGACATCCGAGCCCTGTTCACCTGACCCGCCCAGATCGCGCGCGGCCGCCTCACATCGAGTTGTCGATCATTCCCGGCATACTCCAGACCGAGGGCTACGCCCGTGACCATGTTCGACCAAGTCGCCGAGTTGGCCCTGTCGACGGCGAAGACGACCGACATGATCCACAAACGCATCAAGCACTGGAGAACCCCTGATCATCAGTAGGTGGCACAAGAGCAGCCTCTCCGGCGGCGACAACAACGACTGCGCTGAACTCGCCCTCACCGATCGAGGCGGCGCCATCCGCGACAGCAAGGACCCGACTGGCCAGGTTTTCACCGTCCCATCCGGCAACGCTGATCGCTCGTGACCTGTCTTTGCCGTGTCACCCACGGCGGCGGCGCATAGCCGAATCGGGAAGATCGCGGTGTGCGTACCCGGAATCTCTTTCACCGCAAGCCATTCCGCGTTGTTGACACCATCGTGTGACACGAGTCGTCGAGGCCGGAAACCGGGCCGGGATTGTCGGTGGTGGCCGGGAGACTTGGTGGCATGGCGGAGCTGGAGATCCATCAC
>NZ_JBOHGC010000538.1:0-8759 GCF_050699995.1 Actinokineospora sp.
TCGTCCAGCGGGTCGTAGAACCGGCGCAGGTAAAGGGTGAACGCGGTGAGGACACCCAGTTCCAGCCCGCCGTTCGCGACCCGGCACGCGCCGATCGCCAGGACCACGGCCAGTGACAGGTTGCCCACCAGCCGAACCGTCATGGTGAACCGCGCGACCACGGTGAGCGCCTTGCTGTTCGCGCCGCGGAAGCTCTCGTTCAGCTCGTCAATGATGGACTCGTTGCGCGACTCCCGACGGAACGCCTGGACGGCACGCATGCCGTTCATGGTCTCGACGAACTGGACGATGATCTTCGCGATCGCCCCGCGGGTGTCGCGGTAGGCCTGGCCCGAGTTGCGGTAGAACCACCTGGTCACCAGCAGCAGCGGGATGAAACCGGTGAGCACCAGCAGCGCCAGCGGCGTGTCCAGGACGAGCAGCAGCACCGCGATGCCCGCGACGGACAGGATGGCCGACAGCAGGTCGTCGAGGCCGTCCTCCAGCAGGTCGTCGAGGGAGTCGAGGTCGCTGGTGAGCCTGGAGATCACCTTCCCGGACGTGTAGGACTCGTGGAACGACAGCGAAAGTCGCTGCGAGTGCCGGAAAATCCGCATCCGCAGGTCGAGCAGCACGTCCTCGCCGATCCGCCCGGACAGCCGCAGGAACAGGTACCGCAGCCCGGCCGAGCCGACGCTGGTCATGACGTACGCCGCCACGCACCACGCCATCACCGACGGGTCGCCGTCGATCGCGGCCGGGATGCCGGAGTCGATGGCGATCGCGATGATCAGCGGACCGGCCAGGGTCGCGGCGTTGTCGGCCACGACGAACAGCAGGGCGAGCAGGGCCTGCCCGAGGTGCGGGCGGATCAGCGAGCCCAGCAGCTTGCGGGAGCGCGCCTTCAGCTTGAGGCTGGTCGCGTACGCGACCTCCTCGGTGTCCTCGGCGGCGACCCCGCGCCAGGCCTCGGCCTCCCGCGGGCTCTCCACCCGGTCCTTGGCATGGTCGGCGGCGTCCTGCGGCGCGCTCACGTGCTCACCTCCTCGCGGTCCATAGTGGACAATAGGGCTCGGTAGTCTTCGTTGGTGGCCAACAGGTCTGAGTGCTTCCCGACGGCGACGATGCGTCCGCCGTCGAGCATCGCGACCCGGTCGGCCAGCTGCACGGTGCTCGGCCGGTGGGCCACGACCAGCGCGGTCACGTCCTTCAGGACGCTGCGCAGCGCGTGTTCGACCTCGGCCTCGGTGTGCACGTCGAGCGCCGAGAGCGGGTCGTCGAGCACGAGCACCTGGGGCTTGCCGACGACCGCCCGGGCCAGCGCGAGCCGCTGGCGCTGGCCGCCGGACAGCGACAGCCCCTGCTCACCGATCCGCGTGTCCAGCCCCCACGGCAGGTTGTCGACGAACTCCTCCGCCTGCGCGATCCGCAAGGCCTCGCTGACCTGCGCGTCGGTCACGTCGTCCGCGCCGAGCGCCACGTTCTCCCGGACGCTCGCCGAGAACAGCACCGGCTCCTCGAACGCCGTCGCGACCGCGGTGCGCAGGTCGTCGAGCGTCACGTCCCGCACGTCCACGCCGTCGATCGTGACCCGCCCGGCCGTGACGTCGGCCAACCGCGGCACCAGCGCGGTGAGCGTCGTCTTGCCCGACCCGGTCGACCCGACCAGCGCGATCGTCTCGCCCGGGCGCACGTCCAGGTCGACACCGCGCAGCGTGTCCCGCTCGGCTCCCGGGTATCGGAAGTGCACGCCCTCGAACCGCAGGCTGCCCACACCGTCCGCGGGCAGGCGCTTCGGCTCGGCCGGGTCGGTCACGGTGATCTCGGCGTCGCGGACCTCCCAGTACCGCTCACACGCGGTCGCGGCGTCGTTGGTCTCGGCCAGCAGCCACCCGATCGAGTCGGTCGGCCAGCGCAGGTAGGTCGCCACCGTGATGCCCGCGACCAGGGTGCCGACCGTCATCGACCCCTCGACGACGCCGGTCGCACCGAACAGCAGGCTGGCGCCGATCCCCAGCTCGGGCAGCATGATGATCGCCGCCCACAGGATCGCCAGGACCTTGATCTTGCGCAGCTCCGTCTGCCGAAGCTCCTTCGCCTCGGCCGCGAACCGCTCCGCCAGATGCCTGCCGCGGCCGAACGCCTTCAGCACGCGGATACCGAGCACGGACTCTTCGACGGTTGTCGCCAAATCGCCTGCCTGGTCCTGCGAACGCCGCGACAGCACCGAGTACTTCGACTCGTACTGCGTGGAGATCAGCACCAGCGGCGCCGTGCAGATCAGCGTGATGAAGCCGAGGGTGGGGGACAGGACGAACAGCACCGCCAGCCCGGCCAGCAGCGTCAGGCTGTTGACCACCAGGAAGACGACCCCGAACGCGATGTACCGACGCAGCGTGGACAGGTCCGACACCGCGCGGGACAGCAGCTGGCCGGACTGCCACCGGTCGTGAAACGCGATCGGCAGCCGCTGAAGATGCTGGTAGAGGTCCATTCGCAGGGCGGCCTCGACCTGCGTGCTCGGCCGCACGATCAGCCTGCGGCGCACGTAGAACAGGATCGCCTCGGTGGACCCGAGGGCCGCCACCGCCAACACCAGCCACGGCAGCAGCGCGGTGTCCTTCGCGGCGACCGGGCCGTCGAGGATGCGCAGGATGACCAGCGGGATCGTCAGACCGCACACCATCGAGCCGAGGACGGCCACGGCGGAGCCGATCAGGCGACCGCGAACCGGACGCAGGTATGGCAAGAGTCTGAGTAGTACCCAGACTCGCGTGCCCTGCCGTTCGGTGTCCATGAGGCCCCCTGTCGCCTCGATTGACGGTAGCCACGGAGCGTGTCCGGGTCATCTGAATTACGAGGGTGGTCCCTCCAGTGCGGTGGAGGTCAAGCCGTCCTTTGTGGAGCGCGGCATGATGGAGGCATGACTCGATCGGAAGCTGTGCGCTTCCTGCGCACTGAACCGAGCATGGCGTTCACGGAGGGCCGACTGCTGGCGCTGCGGGATGGGGTGGTGTACGTCCTGGCCCCGGATGGGTGGGCCCGGCTGGGCCGGGAACGTCCGTCGACCGCGGTGTGGATCGACCGGGAAGCCGCTGAGGACTTGTGCGAACTCGAGGGCTGGGACCTGCATCTGCTCGATACCGTGCCGGATTCGGGCGGCCTCTAGCGACCGCATCAACAACGGTCGCCGCGTGGCGGCGGCGGGAGAATTGACCGTGCGGCTCTAAGCCCTCTGACATGCGAAAAGGCGGCCCCCAGACACCTGGGGACCGCCTTCTCGTCGGTCAATCAGCCCCGGTTGGACCGGGTGCCGAGCAGCACGTCCTCCCACGACGGGACGATCGGCCGGGCCTTCTTGTTCGCCTTCGGCCGCCGGGGCGGTTCGGGCTTGCGGGCGGGCTCGTCGATCAGGGCGTTCTCCGGCTCGTCCAGCTCACGCGGGGCGGGCTCTTCCTCGACGGACTCGGCCGGGGCCTGCTCCTCGACGATCTCGGCGGGAGCTTCCTCGACTGTGTCCACCAATTCCTCCACCTGCGGAGCGGGCTCCGGGGTCAGTTCGAAATCCTCGACCACGAAGTCCGCCGCGGGCGTTTCCGAGCCGTTGACGGCGGCGGGCAGTTCCGCTTGCGGCCGCTCGGCCGTGTCCAGGTTCATCGCCGCCTGGGCGAGCTGGGTGACCGGGCGGACCGTGCGCAGCGGCCGGTTCGGCTGGGGGTCGAGCAGGTCGCGGGCGTGGTCGTCCAGGGGAGTGACCGTGCCGCCGTGGGCACCCGGGTGGAACGACCAGTGGGCGCGGTTGAGCGACCTACCGGCCGTCCAGCTCAGCTGCACGACCCACTTGTTGTCCTCGCCGCGCCACGAGTCCCAGTTGGCGACCGCATAGTCCTGGCCGCGCAACCCGAACGAATGCGCGACGACCTCACCGAGCGTCTGCACATCCGGGCCGTCTTCACGGACCGGGTGGGCGCGCTGGGCGAGGTCGGCGGTGCGGGACCGCTCCAGTAAGACCGGATACGCGTAACGCTCGACCTTGTGAGTCGGGATGCCCGCCGCCTCGGCGACCTGCTCCACGGACTCTCCGGCACGGATACGGGTCTGGATCTCTCGTGGACGCATCTGGCTCTCCAGCTCGATTTCGATCTGGCCGAGTCGAGTGACGTCTCCTCGGGCGGCCGCACGCAGCCGCTCGTCCGCCGGAAGGGTGAAACGCTCGCCACGCGCCGAGTCTTCGCAGATGACGGTCTTGCCGTCATCTCCGAGCCCGACGACCCGCAGCGCGCGCATCGTGCACCTCCATACGATCTGAGCAGACTCACTCGCCAGCGTCCCACGGTAGATCGGCGAGTCGCCTTGACGAACTAGGCGCGCCGTTACCCAAGGGATATCCCGAATGATCTTGCCGTATTCGAACGTGCGGCGCACCAAGGTTGTGATCGTTCACCCGTTCGCGTATCTGGGGCTACCCGAGGCGCTCTACGACCCAATCGATGGCACCGGTCAGCAGGCTCACGTCGTCCGGTTCGATGGCCGGGAACATGGCCACGCGCAGCTGGTTGCGGCCGAGCTTGCGGTACGGCTCGACGTCGACGATGCCGTTGGCGCGCAGGACCTTCGCCACCTGGGCGGCGTCGACGGCGTCGGTGAAGTCGATCGTGCCGACGACCTGGGAGCGGTGCGCCGGGTCGGCGACGAACGGCGTGGTGAACTCGCCCTTCTCGGCCCAGCCGTACAGCCTGCTCGACGAGTCCTTGGTGCGCGCGACGGTCCAGTCGAGGCCGCCGTTGCCCAGCATCCAGTCGATCTGCTCGGCCAGCAGGAACAACGTCGAGATGGCCGGGGTGTTGTAGGTCTGGTCCTTGACCGAGTTGTCGACAGCGGTGGTGAGCGACAGGAACTCGGGGATCCAGCGGTCGGACGCGCCGATCTCGGCCACCCGGGCCAGCGCGGCCGGGCTCATCAGCGCCAGCCAGAGCCCGCCGTCGGAGGAGAACGACTTCTGCGGCGCGAAGTAGTAGACGTCGAAGTCCTCGGCCTTGACCGGAAGACCGCCCGCGCCCGAAGTGGCGTCGATGGCGACCAGCGCTTCACCGGAACCGGCGGGACGCACGACCGGCATCTGCACGCCGGTGGAGGTCTCGTTGTGCGCCCAGCCGACCAGGTCGGTGCCCGCGGCGTAGGCGATCTCGGGCGCGGTGCCCGGCTCGGCCTTGACCACGACCGGCTCGCCCAGGAACGGCGCGCCCTTGGTCACGGCGGCGAACTTCGACGAGAACTCGCCGTTGGTGAAGTGCTGCGAACGCTCGCGGACCAGGCCGAACGCGGCCGCGTCCCAGAACGCGGTGGCGCCGCCGTTGCCCAGCACGACCTCGTAGCCCTCGGGCAGCGAGAACAGCTCACGCAGGCCGCTGCGGACCCGCCCGACCAGCGACTTGACCGGCTTCTGCCGGTGGGACGTGCCGAGCAGCTTGGCGCCCTCGGTGGCCAGCGCGGCCACCTGCTCCGGGCGGACCTTCGAGGGGCCGCAGCCGAAGCGCCCGTCGGCGGGCAGCAGCTCGGCGGGCAGCACCAGCGTGCTCGGGTCGGCGGTCTGGGTCATCTCTTCGGCGCCTTTCGGTACTGCGACGACTGTGGGGACCCCGGCGACGGTGACGGGCTCACCCAGTCTCGCATGACCGCTCCGACCCGCCACACCGATCGACCGGCAGGTGGGAAAGGCGCTGGTCGATTGATGTTCCCTGCCCGCTGCCTGGCGTGCCACGATCAGGGCCTGCCGAACCCTGGGGGACTGATGCGATCACCTGTCTGGCGGCTGGTGGGCTTCGTCGCCGCGGTGGCGGCCGCGTTCGGGATCACCGGCGTCGTCGTCGGATTCCTCAGCCCGGCGCCGCCATGGCTGTGGTCGTTGCTCGTCGCGGTGCTGCTGCTGGTCGTGACCTGGGCGGCGTTGCGGCTGGAGGGCCGCGGCCTCGCCGACCTCGGCCTCGAGTGCACCGGCAGGCGGTTCCGCCAGGCGGGCGCGGGATTCCTGATCGGGACCGCGGTGTTCTCCGGGGTCGCGCTGACCCACGCGGCCATGGTCGGTGCGACGTGGCGCTTCAGCGGCGCCGAGATCGCGGGGACGGTGGTCGCGGGTCTGGCGGTGATGCTGCTGTCGGTCGTGTTCGAGGAACTGGTGTTCCGCGGCTACGCCTTCCGACAGCTGACCGCGATGGGCGGACCCGTTCTCGCGGTCGCGGTGACCAGCGTCGCCTTCGGCGGCTATCACCTGATCGGCAGGCCGTATTGGGCGATGGGCGCGGTCTTCGTGGTCGCCATGTCGCTGCTCGGCGGCGTGGTCTTCGCGTACGCGCTGCTCAGGTCGGGCGGGCTGCCGCTGGCCATCGGCCTGCACTGGGGCGGCAACTGGGCGATGTCCAGCCTGTTCGGCCCGGGCGCCGGGTCGGTCTGGTCCGCGGACCTCTCGCAGGCTCAGGTCGCCGCGCTCACCGCGCCGGACCTCGGCCCGCACCTGCCCTACCTCGCCGCGCTGGCCGTCATCGGCCTGGTGGTCAGCTCCGGGCGATTCGGTCCCGCTGGGAGCGGCGGCGCCAGAAGGACGGCACCGCCACGACCGTGACCACGGTCGCCGCCCCACCTGGCCGACCCCGACTCGGGATCCCCGCTTGACGGCTACCCCAGGGTGCGCCAGCCGGTCTCGTCCACACCGCCCGGGATCGCGTCCGGGGTGCCGTACGGCTCCCGGGTGAACACAAAAGTGGCCAGGTCGAAGTGGCTGGGCACGCCGTCGGCGTTGCGGTGCAGGACCAGGGTCTCGCCCGCGTAGTAGCCGTCGAGGCCGGTCCAGGTGTCGCGGCCCTCGGGGCGGAAGCGGGACTGCCTGCCGACACCGGAGACCGGGGCCAGCCGCAGCCAGCCCTCGGGCAGCAGCCGCAGCAGGTACGGGGTTGGGCCCCAGTGCCACAGGCCGGTGAGGCTCAGCAGCTCCGGGTCGGCCTCGGCCATCGGCTCCCACTCGGCGGGCAGCGCGGGCTCCAGCTCCTCGACCAGGTTGATCAGGTCGTGCGACAGGGCCACGACCGGCACTCCGGAGGTCGAGTTGGCCATGCTCAGCGCGCCGGTGCCGGTGCGCCAGTCGATGAGCGCGCTCGCCAGGAAGCCGGGCATCGAGCCGCTGTGGCCCGACAGGCGCCGACCGCCCAGGCGCATCGCCTCGAAGCCGAGGCCGTAGCCCATCGTCCACGCGTCGTTGTCGTCCACGTGGGCCGGTGTGCGCATCTCCGCGACGGTGTCGGGGTGCAGCACGTCGCCGGTGTCGCCGCCGATGAAGCGGACCCAGCGGGCCAGGTCGTGCACCGTCGACCAGAGCTGTCCAGCCGGGGCCATGGCGCCCGCGTCCGGGGTGGGCTCGTTGAGCAGGACGTCGGCGAAGGGGTGAACGGCCCAGCCGAGCGCGGCCGGGGCCTGCGGCTGCGGGGTCGTGCGGGTCATGCCCAGCGGCGCGAGGATCTCGGCTTCGAGCGCTTCCAGCCAGCTGGTTCCGCGCACGCGCGCGACCAGCTCACCGAGGACCCCGTAGCCCACGTTGGTGTAGTGGAACCGCGCGCCGGAGCGGTGGCGCAGCGCGTTCTGGGTGAGGCTGTTCTGTAGCGCGGTCCAGTCGTCGCCGACAGCGCGCTCCCACCACAGGCCGGGCGACTCCGAGGTCAGGCCCGCGGTGTGGGAGAGCAGCTGCGCGATGGTGACGTCGCCGAACGAGGTGCCCTGCAGGTGCTTGTCGAGCGCGTCGTTCAGGTCGAGCAGGCCCTCGTCGCGCAGCCGCATGACCAGGACCGCGATGAACGTCTTGGTGATCGAGCCGATCCGGTACTGGGTGTCGGTGGTCGGCGTCTGGCCGTCGACCTTGCCCCGGGTCCCCGTCCAGACCACGACGCCGTCGCGGACCACAGCCGCGACCAAGGAGGGGGCGCGGCTCTCCGCCTGCGCCGTCGCGATCCGGCGGAGCAGGGCGAAGTCGGTTGTCTGCAGCAGCATGAGTTGAATTGTGGGTCATAAATCAACCCAATAACCCCATGGAGATGGCCTTTGTGACGGCCGCGGTCCGATCCGAGACGCCAAGTTTATCGAACGATCGGACCAAATGGGTCTTTACAGTCGCCTCGCTAATGTGTAGCGCCCGGCCGACGTCGGCATTGGTCATGCCCTGCCCGACCAGCTTCAGCACCTCCCGTTCGCGGGCGGAAAGTGCCTGCTTGGCGGGGTGCGGACGCTGCGGACGAGCTTTCCGGCGACCGACGGCGCGAGCACTGTCTCACCCCGGCCGGCGGCCCGCACGGCGTCGGCCAATTCCGTGGTGGAGGCGTCTTTCGACAGATATCCGGACGCCCCCGCCTCGACCGCACGCAAAATGTCCGTATCCGTTTCGTACGTAGTGAGCACGACCACCGCGGAACCGCCGTCGGCGACGATCTTCGCGGTGGCGCCCGCGCCGTCGAGACCGGGCATCCGCAGATCCATGAGGATCACCTGCGGACGCAGCGCTCTGGCCACGGCCACCGCTTCCTCACCGGAGCCCGCCTCGCCGACGACGGTCAGGTCGGGTTCGGCTTCGAGCATCCCGCGCGCACCACGGGGTGGTCGTCCACCAGCAGCACGGTGATCATCCGAGCACCTCCACCGTCACCGTGGTCCCCGCGCCCGGCGCGGACCGGACCTGCGCCGCGCGCAGCAGCAGGACTTCCACGCCGGTCGGCAGCGGCGCGGCGCCCTCGGCGTGGAAC
>NZ_JBOHGC010000539.1:0-13994 GCF_050699995.1 Actinokineospora sp.
CCGCCACTCGTCGCGCGTGCGCAGCATCGCGGCCGCCCCACCCGCGGCGAGCACCGCTTCGGCGACGTCGTGGGCCCGCCAGCGCGCCACCTCGCCGGGGACGTCGTCGCCGAGGACGGCGCGGACGGCGGCTTCGTGGTGGGGGTAGTTGCAGTGCAGCTTCACCCAGCCGTCGGCGGCGCGGTAGTCGCCCGACAGCGGGGCCCAGGTGTCACCGGGCGAACGGCCATCGACCAGGACGTGCCGCTCGCTGCGAAACGCGGCGGCCGCGTGCCTGACGTCGGTCGAGACCAGGCCGGGGTCGGTTCCCCGCTCCCGCAACAGGTCGGCGGCCGCCACGGTGACCCGCTCGACGCAGCGCGCGGCTGCGTGGGCTACCCGGAACGGGCCGGGCAGGATGTTCTCGGTCATGTCCCTCCCGCCTCCGGCAACCCGCTCGACGGCGATCCCGACGCGGCGGGCGGTCGGTGACGCGATGAGCCAGCTGTACTCCGTCGGACGGTGTTGACGGTCAGGGCAGGTTCGCGACCAGTTCGGCTGGGGGTACGCGGGTGCCGGTGTAGAACGGGATTTCCTCGCGCACGTGCAGGCGGGCCTCGGTGCCGCGCAGGTGGCGCATGAGGTCGACGATGCGGTGGAGTTCGTCGGCCTCGAAGGCGAGCATCCACTCGTAGTCGCCGAGGGCGAACGAGGAGACGGTGTTGGCGCGCACGTCCGGGTAGTCGCGGGCTTCCTTGCCATGGTCGGCGAGCATCTTGCGGCGCTCGTCCTCGGGCAGCAGGTACCACTCGTAGGAGCGGACGAACGGGTACACGCAGATGTACTTGCGTGCTTCCTCGCCCGCGAGGAACGCGGGGATGTGGCTGCGGTTGAACTCCGCGGGCCGGTGCAGGGCGACCTGGCTCCAGACCGGGGTTGAGGCCTTGCCGAGGGCGGTGCGGCGGAAACCGGTGTAGGCGGCCTGCACCTGCTCGACTTCCTCGGCGTGCCACCAGATCATGTAGTCGGCGTCGGCCCGCAACCCGGCGACGTCATAGACGCCGCGCACGACGACGCCCTTGCTGTCGAGGCCCTCGAGGTAGTCAGTCACCTCCGAGCCCGCGAGTCCGCGGTCGTCGGGCAGGCGACCGGGTTCGATGCGGAACACCGACCACATGGTGTAGCGGATGGTGTCGTTGAGCTCGGTGTAGTTCAGGCGGGCCATGGGTTCATCGTCTCATTCGCGGGTGAGCGTGTGCAGGTGGGCAGCGACACGTCGGGCGGCGGCCTCGCCGGTCCCGATGCACGCGGGGATCCCGACGCCGTGCAGGGCGGCGCCGGCCACGGCCAGGCCCGGGTGGGCGGCCACAGCCTCCTCGATGCGGGCCACGAGAGCGGTGTGGCCGACCCCGTACTGCGGGAGGCCGCCGCCCCAGCGGGTGACCACGGCGTCGATGGGCGGGGCGGTGACGCCGGTGAGGTCGAACAGGTCGGCGCGGACCAACCGCACCAACTCCTCGTCATCGGCGCGAAGGGCACCGGGGTCACCGAAGCGACCCACGGAACCCCGAACGACGACGGCGTCGAGATGGGACCACTTGGTGGCGGAGTAGGTGAAGGCCTTGACGGCGAACGGAGCGCCATCGGACCGCCGCTCACCTGCGCCGACCAGGATGCCGGAGGTGCCGGGCAACTCGGTGCCTTCGGGCAGGGCCAGCGCGACCACCCCGACCGACGCCACCTCGATCCGCGAGTAGGCGACGGAGGCGACTGGCACCACTCCGTCGAACAGCTTGCGCGCGGCGGGTGGGGGCACGGCGACCACGACCGCGTCCACATCAAGCACCGGCTCCGCAGGCTCATGCCCGGGCGCGGCGGCACCGAGGACCAGCCGCCACCCATGCTCGCGCTTGATCAGTTCCCGCACCGGCACGCCAAGCCGAACGTCGACATCGCGCGCCAACCGCTCGACCAAGGTGCCGAGTCCAGTGCGAACAGTGCCAAAAACCGGAGCACCGCTCCCACCCGGAAGCACCGCTCCGGAACCGGGAGCATCGCTCTCTGACGAGAGCACCGCTCCGGAACCCCGCGAACCACTCCTCACATCGGACGCCTGCTCCGAAACGAGAGCACTGCTCTTCCCGCGAGAGCGGTGCTCTGAACCGAGAGCACTGCTCGCCGCGGTGAGCACTGTTCTGGCGGCGGCCGTGAGTGATGTCGCGCCCGCGTCGAGGGCGGCGGCGATTTGGGGCATCGCCGCCCGTAGACCGAGGTTGTCGATGCTGCCCGCGTACACCCCGCCAAGCAGCGGGTCGATGAGCCGGTCGGGCAGTTCGTCGCCATACCGGGAGCGCAGCAGGGCTCCCAGGCCGATGTCCGAGCCCTCCAGCCGGATCGGGGCGAGCGTCCGCTCCGCCGCCACCCGGTCACGGCCCTCATCGGACAAGACTTCCGCCACAGCGGCCGGGTCCGCTGGGATGCCCAGCATCGTCCCGCCCGGGATCATCCGGGTCACCCCGCCCGCCCGCACCGTCGAGCGGGCTCCACTGGGATGGGTGATCTCCAACCCCAGCTCGTTGATCAGCGCCGTGGCCTCCGGCCTGCGAGCCAGGTAGGCCTCGGCGCCCACGTCGTAGCGGATGCCGGCGAAGTCGATGGTGCGGAGTTTGCCGCCGAGGCGGTCGGACCGTTCGATGACCGTGATCACCGCGTCCGGTCCCAGGAGGACCCGCAGCCGGTGCGCGGCGGTCAGGCCGGCTATGCCGCCGCCGATCACCGCCACCCGCACGGCGCTCACCGGGTGGAGCCGTGCACCAGGTCGACAACCTTGGTCAGCACATCCGGGTCCGTCTCCGGGAGCACCCCGTGGCCCAGGTTGAACACGTGCCCCTGCGCCGCCTGGCCCTCCGAGATGATCCGCGCGACCTCGCGCCGGACGACCTCGTCGCCCGCGAACAGGGCCGCCGGGTCGAGGTTGCCCTGCACGACCGGGCCGGACTCGAAGCCCGGCACGGCGGCGAGACGCGAGACCGCGGTGTCCAGCGGGGTACGCCAGTCGACGCCGACCACGTCGGCCCCCGCCTCGCGCATGGCGCCCAAGAGGTGACCGGTGCCGACCCCGAAGTGAATCCGGGGCACGCCGGCGTCGGCGAGGCCGGACAGCACCTTCGACGAGTGCGGCAGGACGAACTCGCGGTAGTCCTTGAGCGACAGCGCGCCCGCCCACGAGTCGAACAGCTGCACCGCGTCGACGCCGGCGGCGAGTTGGGCGCGCAGGAACGTCATGGCGATGTCGGCGAGCCGGTCGAGCAGCGCGTGCCACGTCGCCGGGTCGGAGTACATCAGCGCCTTGGTGCGCTCGTGGTTGCGGCTCGGGCCGCCCTCCACCAGGTACGACGCCAGGGTGAACGGCGCCCCGGCGAACCCGATCAGCGCGGTGTCGCCCAGCGCCGAGGTCAGCAGCCGGACTGCCTGGGCGACCGGCTCGACCTGCTCGGCATCGAGCGTCGGCAGCGCGGCGACCGCTTCGGCCGAGCGGATCGGCGAGGCCACGACCGGGCCGGTGCCCGCGACGATGTCCAGGTCGACCCCGGCGGCGACCAGCGGCACCACGATGTCGCTGAACAGGATCGCCGCGTCCACGCCGTGCCTGCGCACGGGCTGCATGGTGATCTCGCAGACCAGGTCCGGGTCGAAGCAGGCGGCCAGCATCTTGGTGCCCGCCCGCAGTGCCCGGTACTCGGGCAGCGAGCGGCCCGCCTGGCGCATGAACCAGACCGGGACCCGTGCGGGCCGCCCACCTCGGGCGGCCACCAGGAACGGCGACTCGGGCAGGCTTCGACGGGCGGACTTCGCCGGGGACCTCACGGCGGTGTTGATGTCAGTCATCGCCCCGCCATGGTCCCACGACGCGGACTCGCGGCGGTCGAGCGGGAGTCGAATCGGGCAATGTCACACTCGCTGTGGCGCAATCAAGCGTCAAATACTCGGCGCGCCGTTCCAACTCACTGACTCGGGTGGTCTTACAGTTACCAGTCGTGACCGGAACGTCGACAGCGCCTGAACTCTTCAGGCAGGCCGTCGAGGCGCTGAAGTCGCTGCGACCTCGACCGGAGCTGCAGCTCGCCGAGGTCCGCCCGCCGCAACGGCTGGCGCCTTGGGCGTTCGCGATCAGCGCCGAGGCGGTGGGCCCCGCGGAAGTCCAGGCGACCGGCCGACTCATCCTCCTGCACGACCCGCAGGGCCAGGAGGCGTGGGAGGGCGTACTGCGCGTGGTCGCCTATGTCCGCGCCGAGCTTGACGCCGAACTGGCCGACGACCCGCTGCTGCCCAGCGTCGGCTGGTCCTGGCTGACCGACGCGCTGGCCGCCTCGGGCGCGGAGTTCACCGCGCTGGGCGGCACCGTCACCGACACCTCCTCGGCCCGGTTCGGCGACATCGCGGGCCCGGCCCGGGTCGACGACCTCGAACTTCGCGCTTCCTGGACCCCGCGGACCGGTGCCCTGCGCGCGCACGGCGAGGCGTTCTGCGACCTCATGGCCAGCGTCGTGGGACTCCCGCCGGTCGGTGTCGCCCTTTTCGGCCAGCGAACCGGAGACTGAGCGCGTTCGCTCAACGCGCGGTCACTCGACCCTCTAGGGTCGGCTGACATGCGAATGACGTGCATTTCCCTGGCCATCCTGGCCTACCTCGGCGCCCTCGCGGGCGTGATCACCACCGCCGTCCTGGGCGGCGAGAACAGCACCAAGCCGGTGGAGATCGCCGCGGCCATCGCGGTGTCCCTCGCCTGCGCGTTCATGGCGATGGGCGCCTCGCTCGGCGCGATGGCGTTCCGGCCGACCGGCGCGGAGCCGCAGCGCGCGCCGCAGAACATGCCGATGCAGTACCCAGGCCAGGCCCCGCAGTCCGGGCCGATCCCGCAGCAGCACCCCGCCGCGCCGGGGCAGTGGCCCGGTCAGGTCTGACAAACGCGACGGCGGCCGGTGCGCTGGGCACCGGCCGCCGTCGTTCACTCACCTGATTACTTCTTGCGTTCCTTGGTCTCGAGCGCCGAGCGGGTGCAGACGTCGCCGACGTCCACGGTCTGGCCGCGGTCGGCGTAGACCTCCGCCAGGCCCACGAGCCTGCCGCGCTGGTCGCTGCACGTCAGGGTGTAGGGCTCCTTCGGGCCGTACGTGGTCGGCAGCGGCGAGAAGAAGTTGACGTTCATGTTCGACCAGTCGTCCGGCGTCGCCGGGTCGCCCTGCTCGTAGTTGACCATCACCGCGGTGTAGTCACCCGCGGGCGGGTCGAAGAGCACCGCCTTCTCCGTCCGCGTGCCACCGCTGGCCGACGAGCTGACGATGTTGCCCGCCGAGTCGAAGATGTAGAGGTCCCAGTCGGTGTCGGCGGTGCCCCACTCGACGGTGACCTCCATCTTCCCGTTGTCCACCGCGGGCATGCCGTCGATGTGGAACGGGATGCTCTCGGCGGTCATGTCGGACGGGAAGTTGGTGTTCTCCGCCGGGATGCCCGCCGGGTTCGCCAGCGCGATCGGAGCCTGCGCCGGGCCCTGCGGGTCGCGGCCGTAGCGGCCCGCGACGTACGGACGGGTCGACGGGTTGACCGCCCAGCTGAACCGGCCACCCTGGCTGAGCAGGTCGGCCTTGATCACGTCGGCGACCTGGATGGGCTCCTTGACCGAACCGTCCGGCTGCACGACCGGCGAGGTCGGCGTCTGGAACGCCTTGCGCACCTGCAGCTGGTAGCCCTTCGGCGCGGTACCGGTCAGCGTCGCGTGGGTGGTCGAGTCGGCGGCGTTGGCCAGCATGTCGATGAACGCCTGACGGTTGCCGCCCTTGCCCGCGCCCGCGGCCGGTGCGAGGCCCGCGTACTCGGCGACGACGCCGTCGGCGAACGGTCCGTGGAACTCGTTGGGGCCGACCTCGAAGGTGAAGCCCCAGCCACCGGTGGCGAAGTACGACCAGTCCTCGGTGGACCCGGTGGTGTCATAGAGCGCCCACGACGGCTGGCTGGTGTAGCCGTTGCGCGAGGCCATCTTGTCGCCGAGCGCCTTGTAGGCGGGCTCGTCGAGCGGCGGCCGGACGTCGGCCACACCGGGCACGCGCAGCACCAGGTTCGAGTAGGTGTGCAGGGTGATCAGGTTGGTCACCTGGCGGTTGGAGACGATCGAGCGGACGTTGCGGGTCTCCGGCTCCGAGAAGGGGCCAGAGCCGCGGAAGGTGTCGCTGCTCCACGCCGTCGACGCGCCCGCGCCGCCCCAGAAGCCCGCGTAGTTGCGGTTGGGGTCGGTGCCGCGCAGGCGGCCCGCCGGGTTCGCCTTGCAGACGCCGGTGCGGAACGCCTCCGGGGAGTCGTTGACGTTGCAGTTCTTGCGCTTCATCTCGTAGTCGAAGCGGCTGAAGTCGCCCTTGGGCTCGGCTTCACGGGAGATGTTGAAGCCGTCGGGGTTGACGATCGGCACCACGATGTTGCGGGTCTTGCCGACCAGCGTGCGCAGCTCACCGCCCGCCTTGTAGCCCTTCGCCAGCTCGATGGCCCACTCCATGGCGTGCTCACCGGCGGGCCACTCACGCGCGTGGTGGATGCCCATCGTGAAGTTGACGGCCTTGCCGTCGCGGATGTTCTCCACGTTCGAGGCGATCTCGACGCCGACGACGTCGCGGCCTTCCCAGGTGGGCTCGGGCAGCGTGAAGGCCTTGACCAGCCCCGGGTTCTTGCGGGCCAGCTCCTTCATGTCGAAGTCGTACTCGTAGTGGCGCCGGTAGGACGTGCGCCCGGAGGGCAGCACGGAGTCCGCGACCTTGGCCGCGTACTCCTTGTCGGCCTTGGCGTTGGCGATCGAGCGCGCGGTCAAATCGCCCTGCACGACGGTCGACTTCATGCCGCTGGAGCGCAGGGTCTCGCGGTCGGCGTCGTTGGCGAGGACGACCTCGACGCTGGTGGCGTCGGCCTTCTCGGTGACGTCGAGGCCGAGCGCGAAGAGCCGGTCCTTCTGCTGCTTGTTCGGGGTCTCGACGCGCACGACCTCGGCGCGCTGGACAGCCTGGGTGGCCCCGCCCTGCGCGTTGAGCGCGAGGAAGTCGACGCCGAGGGCGACCTGGCGCGAGGTTCCCGCGTAGCGGCAGACCTGCACGACCAGCTGCTGCCCCTTGGTCACGAAGCTCTCGGCCAGCTCGGAGCTGCGCAGCGCGGCGGAGGCGGACACGACCGCGCCGGTCGCCTTGTCGAACACGGCGACGTCCCAGTCACCGGTGCCCATGCCGTGCGGCTTGAGCCGCGCCTGGACGAGGCCGTCGACCGTCGAGGTCACCTCGCGTCGGTCCGCGCCGCGGGTGCCCGCGGGCAGGGGCTTCTCGAAGCAGGACCGCGCGACGGCGAAGTCGCTGCGCAGGATGTTCTCCTCCGCGCCGGCCGGCGTCGAGGTCAGGCCGATGACCACCGCCCCGCTGAGTCCTACCGCGGCGGCCACCCGCCACGCCGGTACACGTCTGACTGAAGAGCTCACGCCCGTCTCCTCCCAAGATCCGCCGCCACCCGCAAACGTGGCGGCAGCGTGACGCTAACCACGTCATCAACAGAATTGACGGTTTACCAGTTGCCAGATCAACTTGAGTGGACGTCTGGTGGAGTCGGTGCGTCCAGAGGGCCCACGACGGGCCCGATACCGCCACGAAGACGAAGAAGTTTTTACCTTTTGCCAGTTATTCGTTCGGCGATGCCACCCGTTCGGCCCAACGCAAAGCGCGCAGGACGTTACGCCCAGCAACCTTGGCGCAGTCGTCCTCACTCCACCCGGCGTCCAGCAATGCGGCGAACAGCGCCGGATACGTGCCCACGTTCTCCAGGCCCGCGGGGAAGACCGCGCAGCCGTCGTAGTCGCCGCCGACCCCTATGTGGTCGACCCCGACAACGTCGCGCGCGTGCTCGAAATGGGCCACGACCTCGGACAACGTGGCTTGCGGCTGATCGTGGCGGCCTTCCCACGTGTCGCAGAACCGCTCGCGGGCGGCGAGGTCGGCGTGCTTCTCCCCCGCCTGTTCCATGGCCGCGGCGAGTCGGTCGTCCCACTCGGCGATGGCCGGGGAGATGAACCGCGGAACGAAGGTCACCATCAGCACGCCGCCGTTGTCCGGGAGACGTTTCAGCACGTCATCGGGCACATTTCGGGGATGCTCGGTGACCGTTCGGCAAGACGAGTGACTGAAGATGACCGGCGCGGTACTCACGTCGAGGGCGTCGCGCATAGTCGTCGCGGCGACGTGGGAGAGGTCGACGAGCATGCCGAGGCGGTTCATCTCGGCGACGACCTCGCGACCGAAGTCCGACAGGCCCCCGACCTGCGGTTCGTCGGTCGCGGAGTCCGCCCATTGGGTGTTGTCGTTGTGGGTGAGGGTCATATAACGGACCCCTAGCCGGTGCAACGCGCGCAGGACACCGAGGGATTCCGCGATGCAGTGGCCACCCTCGGCACCCAGCAGGGAGGCGACCCGACCGTCGGCGAAAGCGGATTCCGCCTGGTCAGCGGTGTAGGCGAGGCGCAAATCGTCGGGGTAGCGAGCGGCCAGGCCGTGCACGATCTCGATCTGTTCGAGGACCGCGGTGACGGCGGAGTGGCCGGTCAGCTGACAGGGGACGTAGACCGACCAGAACTGCGCGCCGACGCCGCCGCGACGCAGTTTGACCAGGTCCGTGTGCAGGTCAGGCTGTTCGACGGAGAGGTCGGTGCCCGCTACCGCGGCGCGGGGGGCGGGCCCCCATTTCTCCCGGAGCGCCCACGGGAGATCATTGTGTCCATCGACCAACGGCGTACTGGCGAGAAGTCGCCTAGCGCGGTCGGATCCAGGGCTCTTCACTACCCCTGACCTCATTCCATCGTGTGACCGTGTACATCCGTTACGTCACCATTCGGTGAGTCACCCAATCGTGGGACATTCACGTCCCTCAGTCACAACCCGATCGGATACTTACCCGATTGATCGTCCCGCTAACCCGCTTGGGCGGCTAGGCTGCCTTCGTCGACACCACTTTCGGTCCAACGGCGCGGCTGTTTGGTCGAAAGTCCCAGTGCCGGTCGGGGGGCAACGACCGACTCCAGGGAGGTAGTGACGTGGCTGCCGTCGGCTTAGGTCAGGCCGTTCGAACCACGCCAGCCGGCTCATTGCCGGCGAACATGGTCCCGCACCCGCGGGAAGAGTTGTTCTCAGTGCTGGTGGTTGACGACCACCCACTGTTGAGGGAGGCGATAGCCGCCCGGCTCACGCAGATGGGCGCGGGCACAGTGCACGAGGCCGCCACGGTGGCCGAGGCAAGAGCGCGAGCACAGGCCACTGGTCCGTGCGACCTCGCGATTCTCGACCTCGGGTTGCCTGACGGTAGCGGGATCGAGCTCGTCACGGAGCTCCGCAGCCACGGTTGGCCGCGGATCGTCGTGCTGGCTTCTTCCGACGACCCGTACGCGGTGCGGTCGGCCTTCCAAGCAGGCGCTCAGGCGTACCTGCTGAAGTCCGCTTCACCGGTCGTGGTGACCGACGGGGTTCGACGGGTGCTCGAAGGCGGCGTCTACGCCGACCCGAGTGTCGCGCCGGTCCTCGCCACGGGAACAAGGGTCCCGGGCACCGACAACACCCCGCGTGAGCTTTCGGCTCGCGAGGTGGAGGTGCTCCAGCTCGTCGCTGACGGGCAGTCCAACAAGGAGATCGGCGAGGCGCTGAACCTTTCGGCGCTCACGGTGAAGTCTCACCTCTCGCGGATCGGCCGGAAGTTGGGCACGGGCGACCGCGCCCAGATGGTGGCTCTCGCCATGCGGGCGGGCGTCATCCGCTAGACAACAGCGGTCGTGTGGCTGGGCTGGGCATGGCCCAGCCACACGACTGCTGCTGATCTAGCGCGATCTTGTTCCGTCGTGCCGTAGGGTCATTCGCCGTGACTACCCCCGGACCAGGACCCAGCTCAGGCTCGGCAGCCATCGACCCCGCTGCTCCGGCTCCGGTGCTGCTCACCGAACCCCGAGACGGCACCCCCGACGTCGTGGCCGACGCCGACGCCCTGCGCCGCGCGGCCGAGCGCATAGCCGCCGGTTCCGGCCCCATCGCCGTCGACACCGAGCGCGCGTCGGGCTACCGCTACTCCCAGCGCGCCTATCTCGTGCAGATCCGCCGTGAAGGCTCCGGCACGTGTCTCGTCGACCCGGTCGCGATCAACGACGAGATCGACCCCCTGATCGACGCGCTCGACGCGGACGAGTGGGTGCTGCACGCCGCCTCCCAGGACCTGCCGTGCCTGGCGGAGCTGGGCCTGCGGCCGCGCAAGCTGTTCGACACCGAGCTGGCGGGCAGGCTCGCGGGGTTCGACCGGGTCGCCCTGGGCACCCTCGTCGAGCTGCTGCTGGGCTATCACCTGGAGAAGGGCCACGGCGCCGCGGACTGGTCGCGCAGGCCGCTGCCGCTGGACTGGCTGAACTACGCCGCCCTCGACGTCGAGCTGCTCGTGCCGCTGCGCGACGCGCTTGAGGAGGAGCTGCGCAACCAGGGCAAGCTGGAGTGGGCCCTGGAGGAGTTCGAGGCGCTGCGCACCGCCGGGCCACCGGCGCCCCGCAAAGAGCCCTGGCGGCGCACGTCGGGCATCCACAGCGTCCGGACGGCCCGCGGGCTCGCGGGCATCCGCGCCCTGTGGGAGGCGCGGGACACGATGGCCCGCGACCGCGACATCGCGCCGGGCCGGGTCCTGCCCGACAGCGCCATCATCCAGGCCGCGTCGGTCAACCCGGCCGACGAGCACGCGCTGCTGCAGCTGCCGGTGTTCAAGGGACGCGCCCAGCGGCGGCTGGCGGGTGTCTGGATGCGTGCGCTGCGCGCGGCGGCCGAGCTGCCCAAGTCGGAACTACCGGACCCGTCGCCGCCCAACGACGGACCGCCGCCCGCGAATCGGTGGGCGGACAAGTTCCCGGAGGCGGCGGCCCGGCTCTCGGCCGCGCGGACGGCGCTGACCGCGATCGCCGAGGCGAACCGGCTGCCGATGGAGAACCTGCTGCAGCCGGACCTGGTGCGGCGCACCTGCTGGCAGCCGCCTGCGGAGACCGACCTGGACACGGTGATGGAGACGCTGCGCGCGGGCGGGGCCCGCGAATGGCAGATCGGTCTGACCGCGGACGCGCTCGCGACCGCCTTGCGGGCGAAGCCCGCCACTCCCGCTCCTGGGACCTGATCCCCTGCTGTGGGATGCACCCGTGACTGTGGTCACTAAAGGTGACCAAGAGGCTCGACAGTCTCCCCAATGGACCGGTTACCCACCCCGTCGAGTCAACTTGTGCAGAATCTTTGCGGAAGCAGGGTTGAGAAGCTAAGTTTGACCTCACTCAAGCCTGGAGTGACGATGCTGCTGACTTTTCGGGTTCGAAATTTCCGTTCATTTCGAGATGAACAGGAATTTTCACTTATCCGCAGTCGCCGCATTGCGGCCCATCAAGATACCCAAAATACCGGGCGGATAGGCCCCAGCACGGTCGCCGGAATCTACGGGAGTAACGCATCCGGGAAATCTAACATACTAGATGCGCTCGCCACCATGGCCAGCATGGTGGCAGATTCGTATGCGAAGTGGCAACCCGATTCATTAATGCCTCATGAACCGTTTGCACTCGATCCTGATCTCGCCCAACAAAACACCACCTTCGAAGCCGAAGTTCTCATGGACGAGGTCCGCTACCAGTATGGGTTCGAGTTCAATTCCACCCGCGTCGTTCGAGAGTATCTTTACGCTTACCCGACTGGACGTAGGCAGACCTGGTTCGAGCGCGAGTTCGACGGAGTAGAAGAATGGTATTTCGGCAAAGGTATGACCGGCCGAAATCGTGTCATTCAAGAGATCACCAGGGAAAATTCTCTCTTTCTTTCGGCGGCCGCCTCCGCGAAGCACAAGCAGCTAGGATCACTCTACGCGCTCTTCGCTCGCAACATACGAATGGCTAGTCCTGAGAATTTCGACGAACGCCTGCGTTTCACAATCGCCGAACTGGAGAGTCAACCCGCGCTTGCGGAACAACTTACCAAGTTGTTGCGAGCATCCGATCTTGGTATTCGCGACATTCAAGTTCGACACAGGGAACTCACACCCGAGGTGCGCGAGAAACTCAGAATGCTCACCGAAGCAATGTCTGCAGATCTCTTGTCAGACACAAAGTACCGGTCAGACGAATTGCTGGAAGAAGCATTCAGAGCAGTGACTTCCTCAGTGGAACTCTCCCACAGCGGAAGCATAGGGCATGCACCAATTCCACTGCCTTTCAGTTCAGAATCACTGGGGACGCGAGCACTTATCGCACTTGGTGGACCAGCACTGGCCTGCCTGCGCAACGCGCACACCATGTTGGTTGACGAAGTCGACGCCAGTCTCCATCCAAGGCTGGTTGTCGAGTTGATCAAGCTATTCAATTCCGCGGAGACAAATCCGTATGGCGCACAGTTGATCTTTACCAGCCACGATACGACTTTGCTGGGAAACCTTGTAGGAGATGCTGCTCCACTGGAGCGAGATCAAATCTGGTTCGTTCAAAAAGATGCAGACGGGGCGTCTTCGCTTTATCCATTGACCCACTTTAAACCGCGTCGTCTAGTACGGCAGCCGCAATGTGTGATCACGGTCGGCGTGTCGTGATCACGGTCGTGGAGATGACGTGATCCACTGCGCTGCGTGGTGGATCTCGAAGAGGACGCGGTGTCCGCGTCGTTGCCGGTGCTCGATGATCGTCTAGCCCGGTGGCAGGCCGGGTTCGATGACGTGTTCGCGTTGGTGGCTGGCCGTTTCGCGCAGGCGGACTCGCGGCGTCGGGCCCGGATGTACGTGCTCGGACTGCTCTCGGGCGCGGAGAGGAAGAACTCCTGGACGCTGGCTGAGCAGGCCGGTGATCTGACCCCGGACGGCATGCAGCGGCTGCTGAACTTCTACCGCTGGGACGCCGAGAAGGTGCGCGACGACCTCCGCTCCTACGTGCTGGAACACCTCGCCGACAGTAGCGGGGTGTTCGTGGCCGACGAGACCGGATTCCTGAAGAAGGGAACGAAATCCGCTGGCGTGCAACGGATGTACTCCGGGACTGCAGGTCGGATCGAGAACTGCCAACTCGGCGTGTTCCTGACCTACGTCTCAGCCAAGGGTCGGGCGTTGATCGACCGCGAGCTCTATGTTCCGGTGTCGTGGACCGATGACCGTGAGCGCTGCGCTGAGGCCGGGATCGGCGACGAGGTCGAGTTCGCGACCAAACCCGTGCTGGTCGCGCGCATGCTGGGCCGGCTGCTCGACGCTGGGGGCGCCGTGCCGTGGTTCACCGCGGACGAGGCCTACGGCGACAACCCGGGATTGCGGACCTGGCTGCAGGATCACGACCTTGACTACGTCATGGCGGTCTCCTGCGATGCCACGTTCACCACCCCGACCGGCCCGGCACGGGCCGACGCGCTCGCAGCCCTGGCGCCACGCAAGGGCTGGCAACGCCTCTCCGCGGGTGCGGGCAGCAAAGGTGACCGGCTCTACGACTGGCTGCTGCTCGATCCCGGCGCCGACACGCACATGCTGATGGTCCGCCGCTCGATCAGCACACCGACCGAACTGGCCTACTACATCTGCCACACCCGCCACCCGGTGCCCGTCGCCGAACTCGTCCGCGTCGCCGGATCCCGTTGGGCCGTCGAGGAAACCTTCCAATTCGCCAAGAACGAAACCGGACTCGACCACTACCAGGTCCGCAAATACGACGCCTGGTACCGACACATCACCCTGTCCATGCTCGCCGCCGCGTTCCTCGCCGTCACCGCCCACACCGAACGCCAACGAGACCAAAAGGGGGAACCAGACCCGGACATGAACACCTGATCCCGTTGTCCTGCAACGAAATCAGACGACTCTGGGCCACCCTCGCCCGACCAACCCACCCCGAAATACACACCGAACACTGGTCACACTGGCGCAGACTCCACCAAACCAGAGCCCGCCGAAGCCACTACCAGCGACAACGCATC
>NZ_JBOHGC010000540.1:0-11425 GCF_050699995.1 Actinokineospora sp.
GTGTTGGGGTGTCCCAGGTCAGGCTTTTTTGGCGCGGAGCAGGTTCTTGAGTTGGGTGCCGCGGCGGCGGAGGCCCCACTTGGTGACCCGGAGCAGGGCTTCGCGGACGATGTTGCCGCTCATCTTCGACTCCCCGCGAACGCGGTCGACGAAGGTGATCGGGACCTCGACCACGGTGAAGCCTGCCTCGACGGTCCGCCAGGCCAGGTCGATCTGGAAGCAGTACCCGGCCGACGCCACGTTGTGGAGCTTCAGCTTCTCCAGCACGACCCGCCGGTAGGCGCGGAAGCCGCCGGTGATGTCGTGGATCCTGGCGCCGAGGGCGAGCCGTGAGTACAGGTTCGCGCCGCGGGAGAGGATCTCCCGGCGGATGGGCCAGTTGACGACCTTGCCGCCGGTGACCCAGCGGGACCCGAGCACCAGGTCGGCGTCGCCGAGCGCGTCGAGCAGGCGGGGCAGGTCCTCCGGGGCGTGCGAGCCGTCGGCGTCCATCTCCACGATGACGGCGTAGTCGCGCTCCAGCGCCCACTGGAAGCCCGCGACGTAGGCGGCGCCGAGGCCCGCCTTCTCCGTGCGGTGCAGCACGTTGACCCGCTCGTCCGCGGCCGCCATGGCGTCGGCGAGGTCGCCGGTGCCGTCGGGGCTGCCGTCGTCGACGACCAGGACGTGCGTCGTGGGCAAAACGGCGTGCAGCCGCTCGACGATCGGCCCGAGGTTGTCCCGCTCGTTGTACGTCGGGATCACCACCAGGACCGGCTCGAGCTGCGATGGGCCGTTCGGCTGGTCCGTCATCCGTGTTCCTCCTCGCCGGCGCGTGCGGGCACCGGGCAATATGACTATCCGTGGGTGTCCGCCGCGGCCGGCATGTCCCCGGCGGACCGTGAGCGCCTGCCGCGCACCAGTGCGATCACCAGCGCGGCGAGGCCCGCGAACACCATGGTCCACTCGGGCCACACACCCAGTCGGTCCGCCATCGTAGTCGCTGATCGTAACGGCACGCGCTCGACCAGCGCCGCAGGCGTGAACAGGCCCGTGCTCTGCGTCACCGTGCCGTCGGGAAGGATGATCGCGCTGACCCCGCTGGTGGCCGCGACGATCACGGTGCGGCCGTGTTCCACCGCGCGGATCCGGTCCATCGCCAGCTGCTGGTAGGTCATCTCGGTGCGGCCGAAAGTCGCGTTGTTGGTGGGCACGGCCAGCAGGTTCGACCCGTTGAGCACCGACTCGCGGACCACGCCGTCGAAGGCGACCTCGTAGCAGGTGACCAGGGCGACCCGGGCGTCGCCCATCTCGAACACCGTGGCCTCTTCGCCAGCGACGAAGGTGCCCGCGCGGTCGACGGTGGGGCTGAACAGACGAAAGAACTCGCGCATCGGCATCGTCTCGCCGAAGGGCTGCAGCTGGCGCTTGACGTACTCGTCGACCGGGCCGACACCGGGCTCCCAGAGGATCACCGAGTTGCGCGGCCCGTCCGGGCGCACGACGACCGCGCCGAACGCGACCGGCGCGTCGATGGCGTTGACCGCGCGGGCGATGGCCTCGGCGGCGTCGCGGTTGCGGAAGGGGTCGATGTCGGAGGCGTTCTCGGGCCAGATGACCAGGTCGAGCTTCATGTCGCCGAGTTCGGCGGCGAGCTGCTCGGTGCGCTTGACGTGGTTGTCGAGGACCGCGCGGCGCTGGGCGTTGAAGTCGAGACCCGCGCGCGGCACGTTGCCCTGGATGGCAGCCACGGTGACCTCGCCCGCGTCGGAGTCGGTGCTCACAGCGGGGATGGCGGCCACGCCCGCGGCCAGCGGCAGCACCGCCGCGAGCGCGGGGATCACCAGCGCCCTTGGTGCGCGGGTGATGAGCGTGCGGCGGATGAGTTCGCCGAGTCCGAACCCGGTGAGGGTGACGGCGAAGGCGATAAGCGGCGTGCCGCCCAGCGCGGCCAGCGGGAGGTAGAGGCCCTCGGGCTGACCGAAAGCGATCTTGCCCCACGGGAACCCGCCGAACGGCACGTAGGCGCGCAGCGTCTCCCCCGCGATCCACAACAGCGCGGCCCACAGGTACCAGCCACGCAGCCGGGTGACCACGGCGATGGCCGCGCACGGCACGCCGACGAGGAGGGCTTCGAGACCGCTCAGCGGCAGCCAGGCGATGGGCCCGACGAACACCCCGGTCCACGCGAGCAGCGGCACCATGAAGCCAAGGCCGAACAGCGTCCCGTAGCCGAATCCGGCGCGGGCCCGGCGATCGTGCAGCAGCAGTGCGAGCACCGCGAACCCGACCGGCGCGAGCCACCACGTCGGCCGCGGCGGCACGCTCAGGAACACCAGCGCTCCTGCGGCCAGCGCGGCCAGGGAGCGCAGGGCGAGCATCAGGCGACCCCGGCGGGCTGGGGCTTCGGTGCGGGAGGCCACATCTGGCTCCTGGGGCACGGCGGGGGCGACCACGCGCTCAGCGTACGGGGGCGAGCCGATCACTCTCCGGCACTCCCGTTCACGAACGTGTCGTGAGCCGTCACCTCGCGGTGCGGCGTTGGCCCGGTGTGGTGGCCGGGTCTTCCCGTGGCGGTACCCGGTGCCCGCGTGGTGCGGGTCTTACGTGGGTTTCCATCGGGCTCGTTTTGTGTCGCCCCGCAACTCGGGGAGGACATGCCATCGTTGACCTCGTCCACGAGTTGGGCGAGGTTGCGCGCGGCGTTGAGATCACGATCCAGGACGAATCCGCACTGGTCGCAGCGGAATGTCCGCTCGGCCAGACGCAGTTTGGTTCTCACCGCGCCACAATCCGAGCAGGTCTTCGATGACGGGTACCACCGGTCGGCCAGGTGAACGCGGCCACCGGCCCACCGGTTTTGTAGGTGATCTGTCGTCGCAGTTCGCCCATGCCGACCCCGGCGATGTGTCGGGCGAGGCTCCGGTTGCGCAGCATCCCGGCGACGTGGAGGTCTTCGAGCACGATCGTGCCGTGGGTGCGGACGAGGCGGGTGGACAGCTGGTGCAGCCCGTCACGGCGGGCATTGGCCACGGCCGTGTGCAACCGGTTGATGCGGGTCTGGGTCGTGAGCCACCGCCCGGACGGCGCCCGCCGCGTGCGTCGGTCCGGGCCGGTGCGGCGGGCCGCCTGCCGCTGTAACCTGCGCAACTCCCGCAGCATCACATCCAGATGCCTCGGGTTGGCGATGACCTCGCCGGTGGACAGCACCGCCAGGGACTTGATCCCGAGATCCACCCCCACCACAGAGTCCGGTCGGGCCGGGGCAGGGGCGTGGCGGTCGATCTCGACGGAGAACGAGCAGAACCACCGCCCGCCCTGTTGGGTGATCGTGGCTGAGCGGATGCGGGCGGTGCCGCGCTCGACTTGGCGGGCCAGTTTCCGGGTTGACTCATGGGTTCGTACCACGCCGATGCGGGGCAACTGCACATGCCTGCGATCGACCAGCCCGAACGCACCAGTGGTGAACCGGCACGACAACCCGGCGCGTTTGCCCTTGAACCTCGGGAACTTGACCTTCGCGCCCTTGCGTTTGTGGGTCTTCGAGGCGTTCCAATTGCCCAACGCGGTCGCGAGATTCGCCAGACCCGACGAGTACGCCTCCTTCGAGTTCTCCGCCCACCACGGCGCGACCGCGTCCTTGGCCTGGTTCCACAGTTTGCGCAGGCTGTAGGCCGACCACTGCACCGACGACGTCAACTCCGCATCCGCGACGCCGTAGGACTTCTCGGCCTCACGCTGACCCAGGTTGGCCTTGATCAAGGCAAGGCCCCAGTTGAAGACATACCGCTGAGCACCACAATGCGACCGCAACACAGCCACCTGGGCCAGTGTCGGGTCCAACGCGAACCGATACGCCTGCAACACGATCATCACCGTGAACCGTACCGACCACCACCGACACAAACCGTCACCACCACACCCGGGTCACCCCACCCGCGTCGCCGATCTCAACCATCACAATCAGACACACACGAGCACAGAACCCCGAACGGTACGCAACCCCGCAGGCATTGCCTCAAGGTCAGGTCGACAGTGTCGATCATCAACCATAACCCTCAAGTCGACAGTGAGAGTTCGGGTTGTTCGCGCAGGTCAGCGTATTTGCGTTGGGGTTGTCAGCCCGGCGAATTAGGGTTCGCCCCGTGACCGATGAGACTGAGCAGTGGCGCGTCGAGTTCGACGCCGAGGTGGCGTTCCGCAACGGTGGTTCGCTGAGCGTCGAGGGTTTTCGCCTCGACTCCCCCAAGCCCGACTTGGACAACGCGGCGACCGGTGAGCTGCTCGTGCGGCATCTGGGTCTGCTGATGGTCGGCGAGGTCCGGGTGTCGAACCGCCGGATGATCGCCGAGGCGCACAAGGGATCGCGCGGGGTGGAGACCGACCGCGCGGTCACGTCGCGGCTGGTCGAGCTGAGCCACCCGGTGGAGCACGGGATGGCGACGCTGCCCGGCGTCCCCGGACCGGAGCTGGGCGACTACCTGACCCGCGAGCAGTCGCGCTCGGTCTACGGCCCTGACACCGAGTTCCACATCGGCACCATCTCGATGGTCGCCAACACCGGCACCTACGTCGACTCCCCCGCCCACCGCTTCGACGGCGAGCCCGACCTGGCCAGGCTGCCCTTGGAGCGGGTCGCCGACCTCGACGGCATCGTCGTCCGCGTCGCGGGCGACGGACAACGCGCGGTGGACAAGGCGGCACTGCTCCCGTTCGACGTGGCGGGCCGGGCAGTCCTGATCCACACCGGCTGGGACCGCCACTGGCGCACCCCGGCGTACTTCGAGGGCCACCCGTATCTGACCGCCGACGCCGCCGACTGGCTGGTTGAGCAGGGCGCCGCGCTGGTCGGCATCGACAGCCTCAACATCGACAGCACCGACGACCCCCTGCGCCCCGCCCACACCCGCCTCCTGCGCGCAGGCATCCCCATCGCCGAACACCTGCGCGGTCTGGAGCAGCTACCACCCTCCGGCTTCCGCTTCCACGCCGCCCCCGTCCCCGTGATCGGCCTGGGCACCTTCCCCGTACGCGCGTACGGAGTGATCTAACGCCCCCCACCGCTCGGTCGCGGTGACCATCAAAGCGACCGAGCCGCGCCGCCGAAGGCGGCGCCATGTCACAGGTCCACGAGCAGGCGTTTGACCACCTTCCCTGTGGCGTTGCGCGGTACCCGGCGGACGAAGAAGACGTCCCTGGGCACCGAGAACCGCTCCAGGTGGTCGCGGATGTAGTGTCGCAGGTCGACGGCCTCCAGGTGCGTCCCCGGCCGCAGCACGACGTACGCGGCGAAGCGCTGCCCGTAGTCCTGGTCGGGGACGACCACCACCGCGGCGTCCTCGACCTCGGGCAGCCTGGTCAGCAGCTCCTCCACCGGCTGCGGGAACACGTTCTCCCCACCGGAGACGATCATGTCGTCGTCGCGGCCGCAGACGAACAGCCTGCCGTCGGCGTCGAGGTAGCCCCGGTCGCCGGTGACCATCAGGTCGTCGTGCATCCGGTTGCGGGTGCCGTTGGTGTACCCCTCGAACAGCAGCTCGTTGCCGACGCAGATGCTGCCGATGTTGCCGGGTGGCAGCGGCACTCCGTCGTTGTCGAGGATGCCGACTCGGGTCCCGGCCGGGCAGCGGCCCGCGGTGGTCGGCGCGGCTCGCAGGTCGGCGGGGTCGGCGATGCTGGCCCAGGAGACCTCGGTGGAGCCGTAGAGGTTGTAGAGGATGTCGCCGAAGGCGTCCATGAACGCGCCGGGGAACGCTTCGGGCAGCGGTGAGCCGCTGCTCGCCACGACGCGCAGCGACGAGGTGTCGTAGCGTTCCCGGACGTGGGCGGGCAGGTCCATGATCCGCTGCAGCATGATCGGCACGGCGAACATCGATGTGCAGCGGTGTTTGGCGATCGCCGCGAGGGCGGCTTCCGGGTCGAACCGCCGGTGCAGCACCAGGCCTGCCTGGATCGCGGTCCCGACCTGGACGGCGGCCAGCCCCCAGGTGTGGAAGACCGGCGCCGCCACCAGCATCCGCTCGCGGTGCCGCAGCGGGATCCGCGACAGGATCGACGCGGCCGACGACAGCCCCGGCGGGTTGGGCCTGCGCGCGCCCCTGGGCGCCCCCGTGGTTCCCGAGGTGAGCACGATCAGCTTGCCCGCCTGCGACGGCCGAGGGAGCCGGGTGGCCGGGGAGCGCTGGATGAGCGCGTCGACGTCGACCTCGTCCGCACCGTCGGTGCGGCCGTCGGTCGACCGCCACGTGGAGATCCACGGCAGCGTGATCGGCAGGTTGTGGAACAGCGGGGCGAACTCCTCGTCGGCGAGCAGGGCGACGGGTCGGTGCGCGGCGACGGAGTACGTGAGCTGGTCGGCCGACAGCCCGGTGTTGAGCAGCAGCACGTCCGCGCCGAGCTTGCCGCAGGCGATGGCGGACTCGACGATGCCCGCGTGGTTGCGGCACATCACCGCGACCCGGCGGCCGGGCCGCACCCCGTACTCGGCGAGACCGTGGGCCAGTCTCGTGGTGCGCCGGTCGATCTCGTCGAAGGTCAGCTCACCGCGTTCGTCGATGATCGCGGGCGCGTGGGGGGCGCCGCCCGCCGCGGCGAGGTAGCCGCCGACGATGGTCGGGCCCCAGCGGGCCAGCGCGCTCAGCTGGCGGACCACCCGGTCCGGCCTGCTCGGGGTGAACACTCCGGCGCGGAACAGGACGCGCGCGACCGTGGGCAGCGACTGGCCGCGGGCGGCCTGGTCGATGCGGGACGGCGAAGTGGTGACGGCCCGCCCGGCGAGGTGGTGGTCCACCATCGACAGCGCCCGGCGCACCCGCCTGCGTACCCACATCCCGGTCACGACCGTGCCGCTGGTGAGCCCGTCGGGCAGCGACAGCGTGACCTGGACGAGGGTCCGGCCGGTGTCCGCGGCCTCGAGGCGGATCGCCAGGTGCCCACCTTCCCAGTGTGGGCTGACCAGCACGAGGTGTTCGGGCGGCCGGCGGACGAGGATCTCGACCTCGTCGGGGACGGGCTTGGCTCCATCGACGCTGAACGTGACCCGGTAGCGGGCGCGACGGCCGCCGTTGGCGGTGCCCACCTGGGCGCAGGCGGCGATCACGTCGGCGAATCGCGGATACAGCGCGGGCTCGCTGATGATCGCCCAGACCTGGTCCGGGGAGTGGTCGAGCGTGTGCTCGACTTCGATGAGCTCGGTCGACAATGACCCTCCGTCAGCGCCTTGCGCGATTGCTCGCTGCCACCACCTGCGTGTTTCCGGTAGTTATCAGCGCAGCGTCACCCGACACAAGCAGCGACTCGGCCGTTCGGCCCAGTACTGGTCACCGCCACCTGATTGGCGTAACGAGAGGGCCGAACGGTCGAAGGAGAGTTGTCACGTGTCGCACAAATCCCGACCGCGCGGTTGTCAGAATCGCCGCCTACGGTCAGTGATCACCGCAGGCCGAAGCGGACCGTCAGGCGGTCAAGTCCTGATCGGCGAGCAGCCGCTTGACGACCTTGCCCGTGGCGTTGCGCGGCACCCGCCGGACGAAGAACACATCCCTGGGCACTGAGAACCGCTCCAGGTGGTCGTGCACGTAGTGCCGCACGTCGGTCGCCTCGAGCCGGGCCCCAGGCCGCAGCGCCACATAAGCGACGAACCGTTGCCCGAACTCCCGGTCGGGCACGCCGACCACGGCCGCGTCCTCGACCTCGGCCAGCCCCATCAGCAGCTCCTCCACCGGCCGCGGGAAGACGTTCTCGCCGCCGGAGATGATCATGTCGTCGTCCCGGCCGCAGACGAACAGCCGGTCGTCCGCGTCGAGGTAGCCGCGGTCGCCGGTGACCATCAGGTCGGAGTGCATCTCGTTGCGGCTGCCGTTGGTGTAGCCCTCGAACAGCATCTCGTTGCCCACGCAGATGCTCCCGACCGCGCCGGGCGGCAGCGGTTTGCCGGACGGGTCGAGGATGCCCACGCGGGTGCCGACCGGGCACCGGCCCGCGGTGGTGGGGGCGGCCCGCAGGTCGGCCGGGTCGGCGATGCTCGCCCAGGAGACCTCGGTGGAGCCGTAGAAGTTGTAGAGGATGTCGCCGAAGGTGTCCATGAACTGGGTGACGAACGGCCCCGACATGGCCGAGCCGCTGCTGGCGACCACGCGCAGCGAGGACGTGTCGTAGCGGGCCCTGACGCGCGCGGGCAGGGCGAGGATGCGCTGCAGCATGATCGGCACGGCGAACATCGACGTGCAGCCCAGTTCGGCGACGGCGCGCAGCGCGGACTCGGGGTCGAACCGGCGCTGCAGCACGAGCGTGGCCTGCAGCGGCATGCCCAGCTGTACCGCGGCCAGGCCCCAGGTGTGGAACAGCGGCGCCGGGATCAGCATCTTCTCGTGGGAGCGCAGCGGGATGCGGGAGTACACCGACGCGGCGGCGCTCAGGCCGGGCGGGTTGCGGCGGCGCGCGCCCTTGGGGACGCCGGTGGTGCCCGACGTCATGACGATGATCTTGCTGGGCGTCCCGGGCGGGCGCAGCGCGGTGGAGGCTGCGTCCTGGGTGATCGTGTCCGTGCTGACCTGCCCGGGCGCCGCGCTCCAGGTGGAGATCCACGGCAGCGACGCGGGCAGGTTGTGGAACAGCGGCCCGAACTCGTCGTCGGCGAGCAGCGCGATCGGACGGTGCTGGTCGACCAGGTCGGCGATCTGGTCGGCGGACATCCCGGTGTTGACCATCAGCACGTCGGCGCCGAGTTTGCCGCAGGCGATGACGGCCTCGACGATCCCGGCGTGGTTGCGGCACATCAGCGCGACCCGGCGGCCGGGCCGCACCCCGTACTCGGCCAGGCCGTTGGCCAGCCGGGTGGTGCGCCGGTCGATCTCGTCGAAGCTCAGCTCGCCGCGTTCGTCGATGATCGCCGGGTGGTCGGGGTTGGCCGCGGCGGCGGCCCGGTAGCCGCCCGCGAACGTGGGGCCCCAGCGGGCCAGTGCGTTGAGCCGGCGGACCAACCGGTCCGGCCTGCCGGGGGTGAACACCCCGGCGCGCGCGAGGGTGAGCGCGACGTTGAGCGCGGACTGGCTGCGGGAGGACTGGTCGATCCGGGTCGGCGAGCTGGTGACGGCCCGTCCCGCGAGGTGGTCGTCGATCACGGACAGGGCCTTGCGAATGCGTCTGCGCACCCAGGAGTTGGTCAGCACGGTCCCGGCGGTGATGCCCTCGGGCAGCGAGAGGATCACCTGCACGAGCGTGCGGCCGCGGGAGGCCGGTTCGAGACGCAGCGTGAGGTGCCCGCCCTCCCACCGCGGGCTGACGAGCACCAGGTGCTCGTGCGGGCGGTGGACGAGGATCTCCACCTCGTCGAGGACCGGCTTGCCTGAGCCGACGCTGAACCGCACCCGGAACTTCGCCCCGCGACCCGGCGCGGTGGCGCCGAAGCGCTCGACCGCGGCGACCTCGCGGGCGAAGCGCGGGTACAGCTCCAGATCACTCAGGACATCCCAGACTTGCTCGGGTGAGTGATCGAGAGTGAGGTCCACCTCGACGAGCTCGGTCGGCATGGTCCTCCGTCATCGCCCGACCTGAGCGCCCCAGGCCACAACTGACAAGTGTGGGACCGGTTGTTATCAGCGAACGACTATTCGGCGCAAGCATCCGTTCAGCCATTCGGCCCAAACAGATCGGTTTTCGTCACTGACCGGGCACGACCACAGTGCCTTTTGCTCGCGTCGCCACAATCGGCGGGTCCAGGACGTCGGCCGCCGAATCGCCCCGCTCGGGTGCCGCGCGACACACCACGCGGACCTCGAAGTCGAGGTCACGGGACCGGGTGCCAACCCGGGTGAGCGTCGCGCTCGCCTCGACGACGTCGCCCGCACGGATCGGCGCGAGGAACTCGACCGCCTGGTACCCCGCGAAGAGACCTTCGTCACCATCGGTGCGGATACACATCTCCGTGGCCACGTCGCCGAATAGCCCGAGGCCGTACGCGCCGTCCACGAGGCTGCCGCCGTAGTGGGCGTGGGAGTGCGGCACGTAGTTGCGGTGAGTGACGGTGAAGCCGACCTCGCGGGTCATGCGTGGTGTTCCTTTCGCTGGGAGAGGGCGTGCACCAGGTAGCTGGCGACCGCGCCGGGGGTGGTGCCGCGGCCGAAGACGCGGTCGACGCCGAGTTCGGCGGCCATCAGCGGGTCGAAGCGGGGACCGCCCGCGATGAGCAGCGGGCAGCGCTCCCCCATCGCCTCGCGGAACGCCGCCGACATCTCCTGGGTGTTGAGGATGTGCGCGTCACGCTGGGTGACGACCTGGGAGATCAGGACGGCGTCGGCCTTGTCGGCGCGGGCGGCCTTGACCAGTTCGGGGATGGAAACCTGGGCGCCGAGGTTCACCACGCGCAGCTCCCGGTAGTACTCCAGGCCCTTCTCGCCGGCGAAGCCCTTGATGTTGAGGATCGCGTCGATGCCGACGGTGTGCGCGTCGGTGCCGATGCAGGCGCCGACGACGACCATCTTTCGGCGCAGGGTCTTCTTGATCACCGAGTTCACATCGGACGGTGGCAGCAGCGGGTACTCGCGCTCGACGACCTTCACCGCGTCGAGGTCGACGATGTGCTGCACGGAGCCGTAGACGACGAAGAAGGTGAAGTCCTCGCCGATGGGGTGGCTGTGCACGACCATCGCCGGGTCCATGCCCATCTTGTTCGCCAGCTGCTGCGCGGCGCCGTCGGCGCGGGGGCCGAACGGGATCGGCAGGGTGAACGACATCTGCGCCATGCCGTCGCCCGTCGTGTCGCCGTAGGGGCGCACGTACCGCTTGGTCTTGGGTGTCGCGACCTTGGGATCTTCGGTCGTGGTCACTTGGTGGCTCCCTCGTCGAGCAGGGTGGTGGCGGGGTTGAGGTAGCCGTCGGCCTTCTCGATGACGCCGTCGGCGCCCTTGCCCTTGTCGGCCGGACGCTTCATCAGGCCGAACGTGCCGTCGGCGATCGCGTTGAGCAGGCCGTCGTCGACGATCCGGTCCAGCAGGTCGACGGCTTCGCCGAGGACCTGGTGGGCGCGCTTGACGATCAGGCCGTCGGGGGCGGGCCGGAAGTCCTCGCGGAGGCTGCCCGCCGCGTCGAGGACATAGCGGACGTTGGCGAGCGCCAGGTCGCGGTCGGACAGGAACGGGGTGACCACGGCTTCGGTCATCATCCCGACCAGCAGGATCGACTGCCCGGTGAGCACCCCCGCGAGGTTGAAGAACCCATCCAGGAGGTAGCCGTTGAAGACGTCGCCGGTCATGTGCTTCGTCGGCGGCATCCACTTGAGCGGCGCGTCGGGGAACAGCTCCCGGGCGAGCAGCGCGTGCGCCAGTTCGAGGCGGAACGAGTCGGGGACCTTCGGGTTGATCTCGAAGGCGTGCCCGAGGCCGAGCAGCTCGTCGGGCAGCCCGGCCTCGTGCGCGAAGCGCTCGTTGAGCAGCTGCGAGACGGTGAC
>NZ_JBOHGC010000541.1:0-1097 GCF_050699995.1 Actinokineospora sp.
ATCCTCCCCCTCGTTTTCGACGCCCCTCGTCGCGGACTGCCGCCGAGGCACCTGGTCGACCTCAGCCCCGACGAGCGCCGCTCGGCGGTGGCCGAGCTGGGGGAGAAGCCGTTCCGCGCGACCCAGCTGGCGAACCACTACTTCGGCAGGCTCACGGTCGACCCGGACGCGATGACCGACATCCCCGCCACCAGCCGCGACAAGCTGGTCGGCGAGCTGATGCCTACCCTGTTCACCGTCGTCCGCAAGATCACCTGCGACGAGGGAACCACCCGCAAGACCCTGCTGCGCGCCCACGACGGAACGCTCATCGAGAGCGTCCTCATGCGCTACCCCGGCCGCGCCACCCTGTGCATCTCCAGCCAGGCGGGCTGCGGCATGGCCTGCCCGTTCTGCGCCACCGGCCAGGCGGGCCTGACCCGCAACCTGTCGACCGCGGAGATCGTCGACCAGGTCCGCATGGGCGCCGCCGCCATGCGCGACGGTGAGCTGCCCGGCGGTCCCGGACGGCTGTCCAACATCGTTTTCATGGGCATGGGCGAACCCCTGGCCAACTACAAGCGCGTGGTCGAGGCCGTGCGCCGCATCTGTGACCCGTCGCCGGAGGGCCTGGGTATCTCGCACCGGTCGGTGACGGTGTCGACGGTGGGTTTGGCTCCGGCGATCCGCAAGTTGGCGGACGAGAAGATGCAGGTCCGCTTGGCGGTGTCCCTGCACACCCCGGACGACGAGCTGCGTGACACGTTGGTGCCGGTGAACAACCGCTGGTCGGTTGACGAGGTGCTGGAGGCTGCCCGCTACTACGCGGATGTCTCGGGTCGTCGTGTGTCGATCGAGTACGCGCTGATCAAGGGCATCAACGACCAGCCGTGGCGTGCCGACCTGCTGGCCAAGCGTTTGCGCAAGCACTTGGGCCAGCTCGTGCACGTCAATGTGATCCCGTTGAACCCGACTCCGGGCTCCAAGTGGGACGCGGCACCGAAGCCGGTGGAGCGTGAGTTCGTCCGCCGGGTCAACGCCGGTGGGGTCGCCTGCACCGTGCGCGACACCCGAGGCCAGGAGATCGCCGCGGCCTGCGGCCAACTCGCCGCCGAAGG
>NZ_JBOHGC010000542.1:0-3494 GCF_050699995.1 Actinokineospora sp.
CCTCGACTCTGGCCGACTCCACCAAGTAGTAGTAGGTCTGCCCACCTTGACGCTTACCCACGATCGACGGCATATCTAGGTAATACACCATGCGGGAACCAAACCCAAGCACCGCAACGGAAGACACACCAACCAGTCACATAAGGGGGAAACTCAGGCTAGATGGCCCCTGATCGGGGCGAGCGCGAGCGCGATGCCCACGGCGAGCCCGGTCAGGATCAACAGCCAGGCCGTCGAGCTCAACCCGGGGCCCCGTTCGCTCATGTCCTCGTTGATGTCGATGAACACGACGTAAGGACTCACCGTCACGGCGCCTGCCACCAAGGCGCCGAGCGTGAGCGCGCTGAGGGCCAGGCGTGGTCCGGCCCACGCGGCGACCGCGACGACGGCCGCCGCGACCAGCAGGGCTACGGAGCCTTCCTGCCGCAAACGCGCGGGAAGGTCCTCAAGGGCGTCGAGGGGCAGCGGCAGAACCCAGGACATGACGACGAAGGCGAGCGGGAGGAGGGACGCCGCCGCCGCCGCCGCGATGACAACACCGTTGGTCAGCCGCGCGTGGCCGCCGCGGAACCGAACGTTCAGGCCCAGCAGCGCCGAGGCGCAGAGCAGCGCCACTCCCGCCATGGCGAACAGGGAAGTGAAGTCCGTGAACCGGTTCCCCAAATCGGCCAGGCCGACGACGTATTGGAGCCCGTGCGTCACGGCCGCCAGACCGGCCACCGCCGCGGCGAGCGCCCGCGAACCCGAGTGGGCGAGCCAACCGGCCGCGCCGAGGACACCGACCAGCGCCGTCGTCCCCACGGGGCTCGCCAATATGACGACCACCGCGCGGTCGGTGGTGGTGGTCGCCAGCAACCCGACGAACAGGGCGCAGAGGGACTCGGCGACCAGCACCCACCGCCATCCCTTGTCCGGCCACCGCCAGATCACCGCGAGGGCCGCGAGAGCGGCCACCGGAACCGCGAGGCCGAGCATCCAGGGCATCGATCGGTCGACCACCGTTATCCGCGACGTGAACAACGGCAGGGCGATGGCCGGAAGGACGAGCAGGGCGGTCCAGACCAGGACACGGGTCCTCGGGGTCCGAGCTTCGACTGTGGTCACCCGCGAAAGCTAGACGCTGCTCCGCGTCTCCGTGTTCGCCGTTGCCGACTCGTGACTGCGGTCAGTAAACCGGGCCGGTGAACTTCTCCCCAGGACCCTGACCAGGCTCGTCGGGGAACGCCGACGACTCACGGAACGCGCGTTGCAGCGACTGCAGACCGTCGCGGATCGGCCCGGCGTGCGGCCCGAGGTACTCGACCGAAGCGGTCACCAGCCCCGCGAGCGCGGTGATGAGCCGCCGCGCCTCGTCCAGGTCACGGTGCGGGCTGCTCTCCGGATCGGCGTCTGCCAGCCCGAGACGCTCCGCCGAGGCGGACATGAGCATCATCGCGGCCCGGCTGATCACCTCCACGCTGGGAATACTCGCCAGGTCCCGGTCGTTCTCCTCGAGACTTTCGTTCACCAGGATCTCCCGTGGTTTTGTCGGTGGTGGTCGCTAGTTTGATCGGCATGTCCCGGTTCCGGCTTCAGCCGACTCCCGCTCAGGAGCGAGTGTCGCTGGAGCATTGCGGGCATGCCCGGTTTGTGTGGAATCTCGCAGTGGAGCAGCACGCCCACTGGAGCCCTGGGCGCCGAGCTGGGCCGGGCTTCGCCTGCGACGCTGATGTGAACGCTGCGGTGAATGTTCTTTTCGCGGCAGGGCATGCCGTGACTGCACGGGGAGGCCCACCGTTGGGTGGGCCGGAGAACCGTGAACCTCAGCGCGACCTCCTCCTCGTGCGGTAGTCGCTGTTGGAATCCCCGGCCTCTGGCAGGGGAGGGTGTCAAGCTCTGGTACGATTCCACGTGCGACCAGCCCCCGTTAGCGCGGGGGCGGCAAAGTGGAGCCCCCGCTCCCACCCGAGTCACCGCGAGGCGGCCGGGTCCGGTCACTGAAAACCACCGTTCATCCGGTGTGTTGTTGGTGTACTCGACGGTGTCTGACGACGCCAGTGTCGAGGATCGGTCGGAAGCGGGCCCCGCATGCCATCAGGCATCGGGGCTCGATGTAGTTCAGGGGACCTCACTCGCGCGCTGTCATATCACTGGACCGAGGAGGCCCCATCAGCACGGAGACACGCATCAACGACCGCATCCGCGTGCCGGAAGTCCGACTTGTCGGACCCAACGGCGAGCAGGTCGGAATCGTCCGCATAGAGGACGCCCTCCGTCTGGCGCAGGAAGCGGACCTTGATCTCGTGGAGGTCGCACCTCAGGCGCGCCCGCCGGTATGCAAGCTCATGGACTTCGGAAAGTTCAAGTACGAGAGCGCGCAGAAGGCCCGGGAGTCCCGGCGCAACCAGGTGCTCACCGTCATCAAGGAGCAGAAGCTCCGGCCGAAGATCGATTCCCACGACTACGAGACCAAGAAGCGCAACGTCGTTCGCTTCCTCGAGCACGGGAACAAGGTCAAGGTCACCATCATGTTCCGCGGCCGCGAGCAGTCCCGCCCCGAGTTGGGCTTCCGACTGCTGCAGCGGCTCGCCGAGGACGTGCAGGAGCTGGGCTTCGTCGAGTCGTCCGCCAAGCAGGACGGCCGAAACATGATCATGGTGTTGGCGCCGCACAAGAACATCAAGCCCAAGCCCAAGGCGACCGAGGGCGCGGACTCCGACGAACTGAGCGACAGCTCGACCGAGGAGCCCTGACCGGTCCACCGGTCGACGTACGCCCCGATTGGCTGCCGCCCCGAGTGCCACCCAGGCTCGGGACGGCACGAGACGAGGAATCAACATGCCGAAGATGAAGACCCACTCCGGGGCCTCCAAGCGAGTCCGCGTCACCGGTAAGGGCAAGCTCCGCCGCCAGCAGGCGGGCCTTCGCCACAAGCTGGAGAAGAAGCCCACCTCGCTGACCCGCAGGCTCTCCGGCACCGCCGAGGTCGCGAAGGTCGACGAGAAGCGCCTCAACCGGATGCTTGCTCGCTAAGACACCCCCGAATGCCCACCGGGCGGATCACTCCGCCCACTAGATCGACAGGACGGAACCGTGGCACGCGTCAAGCGGGCGGTCAACGCCCAAAAGAAGCGCCGCACGACTCTCGAGCTCGCCAGCGGTTACCGCGGCCAGCGCTCGCGGCTGTACCGCAAGGCCAAGGAGCAGGTGCTCCACTCGCTCAACTACGCCTACCGGGACCGTCGGGCCCGCAAGGGTGACTTCCGCAAGCTCTGGATCCAGCGGATCAACGCCGCCGCGCGCCAGAACGGCATGAGCTACAACCGCTTCATCGAGGGCCTCCGGGTCGGCGGTGTCGAGGTCGACCGCAAGATCCTGGCCGAGCTCGCCGTGAGCGACCCGACCGCGTTCACCGCGCTGGTCGAGATCGCCCGCGCGAACGCGGGCACGCAGGGCAAGACCGAGGCAGAGGCTGCTTCCTGAGCATGCGCTCACAGCGACCCGGGGTGGAGCCG
>NZ_JBOHGC010000543.1:0-1833 GCF_050699995.1 Actinokineospora sp.
CCCGCGGCCAGGCTCGCGGCGACCGACGCGGCGGCGTCGGCCCGGGCCAGCAGGTCGCGGGCGACCGGCAGGAACTGGGCGCCCGCCGCGTTGAGCGTGAGCCGTCCGCCGTCGCGGGTGAACAACCGGACCCCGAGTTCGGCTTCCAGCCCGCGCAGCTGGCGCGACAGCGACGGCTGCGCGACGTGCACGACCGCCGCGGCGGCGGACACCGAGCCGCTGTCCGCGACCGCGACCAGGTACCGCAGCGTGCGCAACTCCATCTATGCCTCCAAAGCATGGGAGTTGGAAAATATAGGTATTGGACAGCATAAGTGCCGGTAACCAGGCTGTGCGGCATGACGCTCACCCGCTCCGCGATCACCGTTCCCGGCCCCCGGTCGACCCTCCTGCACCAGCGAAAGACCGCGGCCGTCGCCGCCGGGGTGGGCACCGCGCTGCCGGTGTACGTCGAGCGGGCCGAGGGCGCGGTGCTCATCGACGTCGACGGCAACCGGCTGATCGACTTCGGTTCCGGGATCGCGGTCACGTCGGTCGGCCACGCTGCGCCGCGGGTGGTCGAGGCCGTGCGGCGCCAGGCCGCGGAGTTCACCCACACGTGCTTCATGGTCACGCCGTACGAGGAGTACGTGGCCGTCGCCGAGCAGCTCAACGACCTGACCCCCGGTGCGCACGAGAAGCGGTCGGCGCTGTTCAACTCCGGCGCGGAAGCGGTGGAGAACGCGGTGAAGGTCGCGCGCCACCACACCGGGCGCCCCGCCGTCATCGCGTTCGACCACGCCTATCACGGTCGGACCAACCTGACGATGGCGCTGACGGCGAAGAACATGCCCTACAAGCACCGGTTCGGCCCGTTCGCGAACGAGGTCTACCGCGCGCCGATGGCCTACCCGTACCGGTGGCCGACGGGTCCGGCGGTGTGCGCCGCCGAGGCGTTCGACCAGTTCGTGGCCCTGGTGCGCACCCAGGTCGGCGCCGAGAACACCGCGGCGGTCATCATCGAGCCCATCCAGGGCGAGGGCGGCTTCATCGTGCCCGCGCCGGGGTTCCTCGCCCGGGTCGCCGACTGGTGCGACCTGCACGGGATCGTGCTGATCGCCGACGAGATCCAGACCGGGTTCTGCCGGACCGGCGACTGGTTCGCCAGCGAGTTCGAGGGCGTCGTCCCCGACATCGTCACCACGGCCAAGGGCATCGCGGGCGGGCTGCCGCTCGCGGGGGTGACCGGCCGCGCCGACATCATGGACTCGGTCCACTCGGGCGGTCTGGGCGGGACCTACGGCGGGAACCCGGTCGCCTGTGCCGCCGCGCTGGCCACGATCGAGACCATGTGGGCCGAGGACCTGTGCGGCGCCGCGCGGCGCGTCGAGTCGGTGCTGCGCCCCGGGTTGACGGCGCTGGCCGGCGAGTACGACGCGATCGGTGAAGTGCGCGGGCGCGGGGCGATGCTCGCGGTCGAACTGGTGCGCGGCGGGACGAAGGAGCCCGACGCCGACCTGGCGGCGCGGGTGTCGGCGTTCTGCCACCGCGCGGGGCTGATCACGCTCACCTGCGGGACCTACGGCAACGTGTTGCGCTTCCTGCCGCCGCTGGTCATCGAGGACGCGCTGCTCCATGAAGGCCTGGAGATCCTCGGGGACGCGTTCGCCGCGGCGGTGGCCCGATGACCGGCATGTTCATCGACGGCGAGGTCGTCACCGGTTCCGCGGGCGCCTTCGCGGTGCTCGACCCGTCGACCGGCGCGCCCATCGGCGAGGTGCCGCGGGCGGGGCTCGACGATCTGGACCGCGCGGTGACCGCGGCGGCGCTGGCGCAGCCGGGATGGGCGGCGAC
>NZ_JBOHGC010000544.1:0-1352 GCF_050699995.1 Actinokineospora sp.
GAGCTATAGATGGGCTCGGTCTGGACGAAGTCGTTCGAGGTCGAGAACGTCAGCCGGGACCGCCGCAGGAACCCGCGACCGTCGTAGGAGAGCTCGGTCGTCCCCGTGCCGTCGCTCGTGTGGAGCCGGGCGAGGCGGCGCTCGGCGCTGGAGTCGAGAAAGCTCGTGCGGCGCCCGCACTCGGCGTCGATCGTCTCCACCTCTGTCTGGTCGCCAGCGGCGTCGTAACGGTAGTCGAGGCGGCTCCCGAGCTCGCCGCCTGGAGCGGGCTCGATCCGGGAGAGCGTGGGCGTGTTGCCGCCGGCGAAGTTGGGGCTATAGCCGTAGCTGTAGCTCTCCGGGATGTCGGCGTCGGGCGGGACCACCTCCTCGGCGAGGCGGTTGCCGATCCGGTCGTAGCTCCAGGCTCGCCGCCCCCAGGCGCCGTTGCCCTCGGTCAAGAAGTACTGCGGGTCCTGGTAGGCGTAGGTCGCCAGAAACCGGTCCGGCCCGACCGCGCGGTCGATCGCCCGGATGTTGCCCACCGCGTCCGTCGTGTAGGTCTGCTTCAGCCTGCCCGGCACGTTGATTGACGCGGGCAGGTAGCGGGACGTGAACTCGCGGGTCTCCGGAAGCCCGTTGCCGAGAGTGAGGGAGGAGAGCGGCCCGAGAGGCTCGTAGCCAGCCGCCGTGACGATCGGCAGCGGCGCTCCAGAGCCCGTCTCGATCTCCAGGCTCGCCTCCCGGTCGGCAAAGTCGTGGCCGTAGCGTGCCACCACGCCGCCAGGATAGCCGATCTCGGTACGATTGCCATTCGGGTCGTAGGAGTAGGTGAGCTCACCATCCTGGACCGCGCGGCCGAACCGGTCATAGGCGTAGGCGACGGTTGCGCCGTCGCGGGCGATGGCGGTCAGCCGGCCCTTCGAGAACGGCACCGCCGGGTCGTCGTAGGTGTAGGTCGTGTCGAGCGTCGGGTCCGGGGAGTCGACGAAGGTGGCCCGGCCCAGGACATCGACCGTGCGGGTGACCGCCACGCCGCGGGCGTCGGTCTCGCTGATCAGCTCGCCGTGTTCGTTGTAGGTGTAGGTCGTAGTGCCGGACACAGGCGAGACCTCGCGGGTCATCACATCGCGGTCACTGTACTGGTAGCTCGTCGTGTTGCCTTCGGCGTCGGTCACGGCGACCAGGTGATCTTGCGGATCGTAGGAGTAGGTGGTCACCGCCTCCCCACCGCCCGCACCCTGCCAGGGCTGGCGCACGCGGATCAAGCGGTCGCGGGCGTCGTACTCATAGACCGTGGTCGGCGCGTTCGGTCCGCCACCGGGCGGTGGCTCGCAGGGCGGCTCGTCGCAATCGTCCTCGCCACCACCTCC
>NZ_JBOHGC010000545.1:0-1745 GCF_050699995.1 Actinokineospora sp.
GGTCCACAGTGGACCGGACCCGACCGGACGGAGATCCCGGCGCTGACGGCAGCGCTTGGGCTTGCCACCCGTCTCGCGATCATCGACGACGTCGAACCGCTCCTTGTGGATCTCGTCGGTGATCGTCCGTTCCTCGGTGACCTGTTCCTTGCTGATGCGCAGCTTCTCGACCGCGACCCGCTCCTTGCTGACCACCGGACGCTCCTCGTAGAGCGTCATCTCGATCTCGGAGTCGGCCAGGTCGCCGGTCTGCCCGCTGAGCTTGGCCGCGTCCGCCTCGGTGATCGGCTCGCGCTCGATCCGCACTTCCTCGTGGCTCAGCGGAACCGTGACCTGCTGCTTCTCGGTCTCGACATGCTTGCGCAGGCGCACATGCCCGGCCTCGACGTTCTCCTTGCCGACCTTGAGCCGCTCCTCCGAGCGGATCATTGTCTGAGTGTCGTCCAGGCCCGCCCTGGGGTCGGCGGTGGTCGGGTTCGACATGCTCCTCGGCGGCGCGGTGCCCGCCATGCCCATCGCGGACCTGTCGGTGCCGTGCTTGCCGGTCGGGCGTCCGGCCATGCCGTCCTGGGCCATGCCGCCCTGGGCGCCGGTCATGCCGGTGCCGGTCACGGTCTGGCCGGGCTGCTGCCCGCCGGGCCGCGACACCGGACCTGTCGAGCCGCGCTGCATGGGCAGGCCGTAGTGGCGGCGCAGGTCCATGCCTTCCTGCTCGGTGAGGGTGCGCCCGGAGTCGATGTGCGGGGCGTCCTTCACCAGGCTCTTCGTACCCCGACCCGCAGGCCGTCGGTCTCCTCGCGGGCCCCGCTCAGCGGGACGAAAGACTCACGAGTGCCGAATAGTCCCGTCCGCACGGTCACCCATTCCGGCTCGTGCGACTGCTCGCCGATATAAACGGATTCCACTTGTCCGATGCGTTCGCCTTCCGGGTCGAATACATCGTGTCCGATTAGATCTTGCGGTTTCATGGAGATTGTCATCAGGTACCACCTCCTGTGAATCACACTTACCCGGTGCTGGTGGTCCTGCAACCTCGCGGCCTGGCGCTGAAGTGCTTGAATAATGCACTACGACACAGAGGGTGGAATGATCTGGGAAGATGTTCGGTAAATCTGATGGAGTAGACTCAGGGTTTATCGGAACGGTCGCGAACGGACACTGGCAGTAGAATTCCGCCTCCCTCGATCGGGTGGCACCCGCTACGGTGTGGATATTCCCCGGTCGGGCCGTGCGGATTCGTGCGGGGTCAGCGAGACCGGAATTCGGCGGCGAGTCGCTTGGGCGCCTTGGCCAACCACGCGTCCACGGTCAACTCCTCGAGTTCGTCGATTGCGATCTTGTCGAGCCGCACGAGGATGATGGCGTACCCGTCGAAGTGGGGAGTGGTGAAATAGACCTCGGGGTTGTCCGCGATCAAGGCGGCCTTTTCCCCGACATCGGCCACGTAGGCGGCCAGGATCGGGCCGTCGGGTGCGGAGTCCCCGAGAGCTGCCAGATCGGCGCGGCGCAGCGGACGCTCCCAGACGAAGCCTTTGCCTTTGACCCGCCACTGGATCATGGCCCGGGACGACTCTTCGGTGGTCTCGGGCAGTGACAGTGCTATCCGGCGGACGTCTTCCCAGGTGGCCATGCGCCGACTGTAGCGATCGGGCGGTTCCTTGGCAGCTGTGGCGGAGTGGTCGGGCAAGTCGGGGGCGATGTTCGTGGCGGAACGGGGTGGCGTGGCGGCCGGGGAGGGTCGGAGG
>NZ_JBOHGC010000546.1:0-4069 GCF_050699995.1 Actinokineospora sp.
ACGACCGCGCGCTCGTCGACACCCATCCGGCAGGTGCCGACCGGGTGGTAGACGGTCGTGGCGCGGTTGGGCAGTTCGCGCGCCAGGGCGTCGGCGTCGGTGAAGTCGGGTCCCGGCGAGAGCTCGGCGGTGATGTCCCCGGCGATGACCTTGTTCGCCATGATCTCGCGGACCATTTTCATGCTCTCCAGCAACAGTTCGGAGTCCCGCCGCGCGGTCAGGTAGGCCGGATCGATCAGCGGCGCCGCGGTCGGATCGGCGGACGCGAGCCGCAGGGTGCCACGGCTCTCGGGGTAGATCAGCGTCGCCATCACGGTCAGCGCGGGCCGCGGGTCGACGGCGTGCCGGATCGGGGCGTCCTGGTTGGGGAACGGGTAGGACCACGGCAGCGCCAGCAGTTGGATGTCGGGCACCGCACCGGCGCGGGAGCTGCGCACGAAACCGACGGACTCGAACACCGTGCGCCCCACCCAGGTTCCGCCCGAGACGGCCTCTTTCAGCACGCCTTTGGCGAAGTAGGGCCCGGTGCCGCGGTGCTGCGCACTCTTGGTCAGGTAGGTCATCGGGACGAACATGTGGTCGTGCAGGTTGTCGCCGACCGGCAGGTCGGCCCGCACCTCGATTCCCTTGTCCCGCAGGTGTTCGGCCGGTCCGACGCCGGAGAGCATCAACAGCTGAGCCGAACCGAACACGCCTGCCGACAGCACCACCTCACGGGAGGCGCGGATGACCTCGGGCCCGGACTTCGTCAGGATCTCCACCCCGACCGCCCGACCACCCTCGATCACGACACGCGAGACCGTCACCCCGGTACGCACCGTCAGGTTCGGCAGTCCCGCCCCGAGATAGCCGATGGACGAGCTGTAGCGCAGTCCGCCGTCGATGTTCTGCTGGACGACACTCGCGCCTTCCTGTTCCTCGCCGTTGTAGTCGTCGTTCTTCTTGACCCCGGCGGTCTCACTCATCGCCTCGATGAACGCCTCGGAGGCGGCCGTCATCCCCTGCTGCCGCGTGACCTTGATCGGACCGTTGGCGCCGCGAAGGTCGTTGCCGCCGTCGGCCCAGTCCTCCATGCGCTTGAAGCTGGGCAGGACATCGTCGAAACCCCACCCGTCGCAGCCCTCAGCGGCCCAGTCGTCATAGTTGCGCCGGTTGCCCCGAACGAAGATCATCCCGTTGATCGAACTGGACCCCCCGAGCACGCGCCCACGCGTCTGCGGAATCCGCCGGTCGAGCGCGTTGGGCTGGGGAACTGAGTAATAACTCCAGTCCAGCCGCTTTTTGAGCTGCGGGATGTTGTGGAACACCGCGATCATGCCGGGCTTGCGCACCAGCCTGGACTTGTCGGCGGGACCGGCTTCGAGGAGCACGACCTCGGCCCCGCTCTCGGCGAGCCGTCGGGCCACGGCGCAACCCGCGCTGCCCGCGCCGACGACGACATAGTCAGGATGCTTCATGCGCCGACCTCCGGAGCCACGATGGACCCCCACACTAGAACACGTTCTATCTTCAGCGGAAGCGTCCAGGTGTCAACCCGGAAGAAAATCGGCATGATCCCCCTATGACCCTGGACCCGCGGCGTCTCGCCGTTCTCGCCCTGCACTGGCAGGTCAACGTCATCAAGCCCGAGGGCTTCTTCGGCGGAATGCTCGCCGAACCAGTAGCCAAGAGCGGCGTGGTCGACCGGGCTGTCGCATTTCACTCCGCCGCCCGCGCGCTCGGAGTCCCGGCCGTCTTCACCAGGTTCACCGTCCCGGTCGGCGAAGGCGGCTTGGTCCGCAACACCGGCTTCATGACCGCTGTCGCGAGCGCCCAGGAGTCGTTTCGGCCGGACTCCCACGGAGCGGCTTTGATCCCGGAGATGGCGGGGCAGGCGGACCACGTCGTCGACAACCAGAAGCTGGCGGGTCTGGCGGGCAATGATCTGACGAAGTGGCTCGCCGAACACGAGATCGACACGGTGTTCATCACCGGAGTGGCCACGAACCTGACCGTGGAACAGACCGCCCGACACGGGACAGACCTGGGCCTGGCCGTGCACCCCATCAGCGACTGCGTCACGGCTGCGACGGAGGAAGCCCACGTCGCTTCTCTGGCCAACCTGGAGATGACGACCGCAGGCTGCCTTACCGCAGAGGAAGCACTTGCCCTTCTGCCCTAGCCACCACAGGCAAGCGGCGGGTGGATGCCTTGTCCGGCGTCGGATTGAGGTGGGTCTGCTCACAGTGACCGGTCATGTGTCAGCCGCTCCTCGTTGCCGCGTGGGCCTCGCGCACGGCGGCCTCCCACGGGTAGTTGTCCATTACCTGACCGCCGGTTCGTGGAGGATGTGGCACGAAGCCACCCTAGCCGAAAAGCACGGTCACCCCAGACTCGCGCAGCTCGGCGACGCTGCGCTGGAAGACGCGGTTGGCGGCTAGTGCGGTGTTGACGAACGGCAGCACCACGATTGGCACCCCGAGTCCGGTCAGCTCAGCGAGTTGGGTCAGGACGTAAGTGTCGGCAATGCCTGCCGCCCACTTGTTGATCGGTTGTAGGTAGCCGGGGCCACGATCACGGCCGTGGCCTTGGGCAGCGCCGGTCGGCCCGCTCGCTGGTGGCCGGTGCGCGCCTCGAGCGCACCCAAGTCGAGGAAGTGCTCAACAGCAGCAGGCGTCGCCAGACACCAGACGTCCCAGCCGTCGACATGGGCGAGCTTGATCACGCGGTCGATGTGATCGGCCGGACCGGCGCCGCAAATCATCAGATACAGCACCGGTTTGTGCATGCCACGACTCCCGCTCGGTCGGCCGTTTGCTTGACCGACTTAGCGGGCTCGCCGGCGGTGTCGTGGTCAGCGGAAACCGTCAGGTGCGGAGAGGTTCGCCGGAGTCATGGAGATGGCTGAGCACCTGCAGGTACGACTCAAGCATTCCGCAAGCCAGGTAAGGCACCCCGATGCTCGCGCAGTAATCGCGCACCATCGGTTGCGCGTGCCGCAGATTGACGCTCGGCATGTTCGGGAACAGGTGGTGTTCGATCTGGTAGTTCAGGCCGCCCAGCATGATGTCGACCCCGTGGTTGCCGAGGATGTCGCGCGAGGTCAGGACCTGCTTGCGGAGGAAATCGAGCTTTTCGTCCTTCGCCACCAGCGGCATGCCCTTGTGGTTCGGGGCGAAGGACAGGCCCAGGTGGACGCCCATGACGCCGTGGTGCACGAGGATGAACAGCACGGCCTTGCCCGGTGAGAGCACCAGGAACACCGCCGTCAGGTACGCCGCCACGTGGGCGACGAACAGGAACGCCTCCAGCCGGACCGCCTTGACCTCACGCTTGACGATCGCTTCCACGCCGGCGACCTTGAGCAGGACGCCCTGGGTCAGCAGCAGCGGGAGGAACAGGTACGCCTGGTAGGCCGCGATCCAGCGCAGCGGGCCGGTCTTGGTGCGGGCCTGATCGCGGCTGAACGCCAACGCGGGAATGTCGATGTCCGGGTCGTCGTCGTGGTTCGGGTTGGCGTGGTGGCGGTTGTGCTTGCCCACCCACCAGCCGTAGCTGATGCCGGTGACGGTGCCGCAGATGTAGCCGACCAGGTCGTTGTACTTGCGGGAAGTGAAGATCTGCCGGTGACCGGCGTCGTGGCCGAGGAAACCGAACTGCGTGGACACCAACGCCACACCCACCGCCAGCAGCAACTGCCACCACGAGTCACCGAGGAAGACGAAGCCGACGGCCACCCCGGCCAAGGCCAGTGCGGTAAGCGCCATCCTGACCGCGTAATAGCCGTATCGCCGGTCGAGCAGGCCTGCGGCCTTGATCGTGCGGGCCAGGTCGGCGAAGTCGCTGCCTCGCCGTTCAGCCAGTAGTTCGGTCATCGTGGGCAACCTCCGTCGACGAACAGGACATCCGTGGCGAAGCCCGTCAGGGAATGTTCTGCCGTCAGCGGTCGCCGCACTCCCAGCGACCATAAGGCCGAACCCGCCGTGAACCGCAGAACAGCGGCCAAACCCCAAGCGACAATCAGCGTTCGTGCGCGTGGACGACCAGAACGTTGGCAAATCCCACACAGCCGTGGGCCGCGGGACGGGGC
>NZ_JBOHGC010000547.1:0-5765 GCF_050699995.1 Actinokineospora sp.
CGCGTCGGAGCTCTACCGCAAGCTCTCCGAGGGCAACTTCGTGCGCGCGACGTACGACGCGCGCAAGGCGTCCGAGCGGCTCGCGAAGCGCAAGCGGTTCCTCCACTACGGGCCGAACCTGCACATGATCGTGGTGACGCTCCGCTGCAACGAGACGTGCCTGTATTGCCACGCCTCGCGCGCCGACATGGACGCCGTGCACACCGACATGACGCCCGAGATCGCGGAGCGCACGGTCGATCTCGTCTTCCAGACCACCAGCCCGTGGGTGACGATCGAGTTCCAGGGCGGCGAGCCGCTCGTGAATTACGCGGTCGTGCAGCACATCATCGAGTACGCGCGCGACAAGAATCGCGCCGCCGGCAAGCAGCTCGACTTCACGATGGTGTCCAACCTGGCGTTGCTCGACGACGCGCGGCTCGACGCGGGCACGCTGATAAGTGTGAGCACCGCCCGCGCCGAGGCCATCCTCGGTGCCGCGGGCGACGACCCCGGCACGATGGCCGCCGTCTCCGCGAGCCGCGCAGAGACGGCAGCCGTGCTTGACGGGCTGTTCGGAACCGTGGTCATCGCCAACGACAACGGTCCGCGGCAGGTCGTGGTCTCCGGGCCGACCGCTGATGTCGAAGCGGCCCTGGAAGCGTTGCGCGCGGCAGGTTTGTCGGCCCAGCGCATCTCGGTGGCGTGCGCGTTCCACAGCCCTCTCGTGGCGGGCGCGGGCTCGACTTTCGCCGAGGTGCTGGCCGGTGTGCCGGTCAGCGCGCCCGAGGTCCCCGTGTGGTCCAACCGCACCGCGAGCGCGTACCCGACGGACCCCGACCGTGTCCGGGCCGAACTGGCCGCCCAGATCGGCTCCCCGGTCCGCTTCGCCGAGCAGATCGAGGCGATGCACGCCGACGGGGTGCGGATCTTCCTAGAGGCGGGCGCCGGTCGGGTCCTCAGTGGACTCGTCGGCCGCATCCTCGGCGACCGGCCGCACACCGTGATCGCTGTCGACAACGGCGGCCTCCCCGGCTTCCTCGACGCGGTGGCCCGGCTGGCGGTCGCGGGGATCGACGTCCGCACCGGCTGGCTGTTCAGCGGACGTGACGCCAGGGACGTCAGCACCCTCACGCCGCCCGCGCGCCCAGGGTGGACGATCGACGGCAGCTTCGTCCGAACCGTGGCAGGCGGCTACGTGGGCTTGGCGCCCGCACGCAAGGTCACGTTGGCGGGTCCCGCGGTGTCGGTGCCCGCCGCGTCGGACCGCGACGAGATGGTGAGCGACTTCCTGCGCACCAGCCGGGAACTCATCGCCGCGCAGCGGGATGTGCTGCTGGGCTACCTGGGTTCGGCGCCTGCGGCGGAGCCGGTTGTGAATCCCGTGACGCGGCCGGTCTTGGAGCCGGTGGCGGCCCGCCCGGCGGCTGTCGCGGCGTCGCCGGACGCGCTGACGGTGGTGGTCGAGGTGATCGCGGCTCGTACCGGGTATCCGGTGGAGATGATCGATCCGGCGGTGGATCTGGAAGCGGATCTGAGTGTGGATTCGATCAAGCGCACGGAAATCGCCGGTGAGGTCGCGTCTCGGCTTGGGCTGGGTCAGGGGCAGGTTGACGTGCTGGTCAAAGCGCGGACCGCGGCCGCCATGGCGCAGGCGACTGGGACGGATGCTCCCGCTCCGACCGAACCTGCCGTGGTGGCAACGGATTCCGCGGTCGGTCCCCTCGACTTGGTGATCGAGGTGATCGCCGCCCGCACCGGCTACCCGCCGGAGATGATCAGTCCGACGATCGACCTCGAAGCCGACCTGAGCATCGACTCGATCAAGCGCACCGAGATCGCGGGCGAGGTCGCTTCGCGGCTTGGGTTGGGGCAGGACCAGGTCGACGTGCTGGTCAAGGCCCGCACCGCCGCCGCCATGGCGGGGTCCGTGGCGGACAAGGCGTCGTCCGGGGCTATCGAGGGATCGCCCGCGCAGCGCTACGTGCTGGAGTTGGTGGACGTCGACGCCGAGCCGAGCGATGACCTGACGGCTCTCGTCGGCAAGCACATCCTGATCGCGGGCGGCGCCCCGGCGCTGGCCACCGAACTGGCCGACCAGCTCTCCGCCCGCGGCGCGCTGGCCATCCCCTTCCAGGGCAGGCCGGAGCTGGCCGCCGACGTCGACCGGGTCGACGGCCTCATCTCGCTGCACGCACTGCACGACGAGGACACCGTGCTTCCCGGCACGTTCGCGCTGCTGAAGTCCGCCCTCGCCCGCGGGCCGAAGTGGGTGCTGGCGGCCTCGGCCGCAACGCCGGTGGCCGCCGGGCTGCGGGGACTTTTCCGTTCCCTGCACCGCGAATACCCCGACCTGGTGGCCAGGCACATCGAGCTGGACCCGGCCATGACCCACGACCAGACCGCCGAGCTGATCCTCACCGAGGTCCTCACCGGCCGCGACGAGCCCGCCGTGGTCGTCACCGCCGACGGCAGGCGGGCCTACCGCATGGTGCCCAAGGCACTGGGCGCCCTCGCCACGTCCGGCGCGGGACCGGCGGGCATCGGCGCGGCTGAGGCCGAAGCCGTCGGGCTGACCCGCGACTCCGTCGTGCTGCTCATCGGCGGAGCGCGCGGCATCACCGCCCAGGTCGCCCTTGCGATCGGCGAGGCCGCGGGCTGCCACCTCGAACTCGCGGGCCGCACCGTGCTCGACGCCGAGCCGGAGCCCCCGGCCGTCCTCGTCGCCCGCGACCTGGCCGGGTTGCGGTCCGCGCTGGCCGGTCTCGGTGGCCGCGACCTCGCGGGAATCGAGCGGGAAGCCCGCGAGATCCTCGCGCGCAGAGAGGTCACCGCGACCCTCCGGGAGATCAGAGGCACCGGCGCGACCGCCGAGTACCACACCCTCGACGTCCGCGACGGCGACGCGGTGCGGCAACTGATCAAGCAGGTGCACACCGCGCACGGCAGGCTCGACGGCGTCGTCTACGCGGCGGGTGTCATCGAGGACCGGCTGGTCGCCGAGAAGGACCCGAAGTCGTTCGAGCGGGTCTACGGCACCAAGGTCGACGGGGCGAACGCGCTGCTCGCCGAGCTGGGCGACCTGGCAGTCGACACGAAGTTCGTCGTCTTCTTCGGCAGCATCGCCGCCGCCCTGGGCAACCGGGGCCAGGCCGACTACGCCGCCGCCAACGACGCCATCGAAAGCATGGCGGCGGACTGGTCGCGGCGCACCGGAAACCGCGCGCTCACTGTCCACTGGGGACCGTGGGCCCCGGTCGGCAAGCACAGCGGCATGGTCAGCGCCGAGCTGGGCCGCTCCTACGCCGAGCGCGGGATCAAGCTGCTCGACCCGGCCGACGGGGTCGCCGGCCTGCTGCGCGAACTGGCCTGGGGCGACCCGGCCCAGGGGGCCGTCGTGTACTCGGCTTCGGAGTGGTGAGGCGATGACCGCCATCGACATCCTCGGGACCCACGCCATCACCGAGCCGGAGCGGGTGCTGCTGCTGGCCGCCGCCAGCCCGGCCGAGCTGTCCGCACTGCTCGACCGGTCCGACACCGACGTCCTCGCCCTGCCACCCGGCACGGCGGTCGGCGCCCGCCTCGGCATCGTCGACCCGACCCCGCGCAGGCTCGCCCTGGCCCGCAAGGTCGTCGCGAGGGGCCGGGCCCTGCGTGGCCGTGACGACGTGTGGTTCAGCCCCGACCAGCTGCTTCGCGGCGGCCGGACGGCGTTCGTCTTCCCCGGTCTGGAAGCCGACTTCGCCCCGCGGATCGACGACATCGCCGACCTGCTCGGCGTGCCGGTGCCCGACCTGGGCACCCAGACCGTCGGCAGGCACGGCGGCGCGGTCCTCGCGGTCGGCAGGCTGCTCGACGCGGCGCTGCGCCGGATGGCGATCGTGCCGGACGCCGTCGCCGGGCACAGCGTCGGCGAGTGGACGGCGATGATCGCGGGCGGCGTCGTCTCCGGCGAGGACTTCGACGCCATGCTCACCCGCACCGACCTCGACGCGCTGCGCGTGCCCGGCGTCGAGTTCGCGGTGCTCGGCTGCCCGGCCGCCCGCGCCGCCGAAGCCATCGCGCACAGCCCGGACCTGGTGATCTCCCACGAGAACTCCACCAACCAGACCGTCGTGTGCGGGCAGGCGGACCACATCGCCGAGCTGGTCGAGCGGATGCGCGCGGCGGCGGTGATCTGCCAGGTGCTGCCGTTCCGCTCCGGCTTCCACACGCCGATGCTGGCGCCGTTCCTCGGCGAGTTCGAGCAGTGCGTGCCCAGCCTGCGGATGCACCCGGCCGTCATCCCGGTCTGGTCGGCGAACACCGCGAGCACGTTCCCGGACGACCCGGTGCTCGCCCGTGAGCTGTGCGTGCGGCACCTGGTCGAACCCGTCCGGTTCCGCGCCACCGTCCAAGCCCTCTACGACTCCGGTGTCCGCGTCTTCATCCAGGCGGGCCCCGGCCAGCTCGGTTCGCTGATCGACGACACGCTCCGCGATGCCGTCCACCTCACCGTCGCGGCCAACTCCGGGCAGCGTTCCGGTGTCGACCAGCTGCGCCGGGTCGCGACCGCTTTGTGGGCCGAGGGCGGCAATCCGGACTTCACCGCGCTCGTCCCGCGCAAGGCCGAGGAGCCCGCCGAGCCGAGTCTGTCCCGGCTGAGCGAGCTGGCGGTGCGATTCCCCGCGCTGCGCGAGCTGACCGCGCTCATCGACGACACCACCGACGCCGTCGCCGCCGTCCTCACCGCGGCGGGCCGCCCCGCCATGGCGCCGCGCGAGTTCAGCCTGACCGTGTCCACCTCGGACATGCCCTATCTCGCCGACCACTGCTTCGCCCGGCAGCGCGAGGGCTGGCCCGACGAGACCGACCTCCGGCCCGTCGTCCCGGCGACGACCGTTGTGCAGCACCTGATCGATGCCGCCCGCTCGGCCGCACCCGGCCGGGTCGTCGTCGGTGTCGACAACCTGCGCTTCCGTCGCTGGCTGGTCGCCGCGCCCGCGACCGAGGTCGCCGTCTCGGTGCGGCCATTGGACAGCGACCGGGTCGAAGTCCGACTTGGGGACTACGCCGACGGCACGATCGTGCTGGGCGACAGCTACCCGCAGGCTCCTCGGGCGTGGCCGCACAAGCTGGCGGAGCGGGCGCCGAGCCTGTCGGCGTCGGACCTCTACGCCCAGCGCTGGCTCTTCCACGGCCCGTCGTACCAAGGGATCAGCCGCACCCTCGCGGTGTCCGACGACGACGCCCGCGCGGAGATCACGGTGCCCGAGGCGCCGGGCGCCTTGCTCGACAACGTCGGCCAGGTCATCGGCCACTGGCTGGTGGAGAACCACCCGCAGCGCTGGATCGCCTTCCCCATCGCGATCAGCCGGATCCGGTTCCACCGACCGGTTCCCGGCATCGGGTCCACTGTGGACTGCTCGATGCGGGTCACCGGCATCGATCTGGGCACCGTGCGGGCCGACGCCCAGGTGACCGCGGGCGGTGAGGTGGCGGTGTCGATCGAGGGCTGGACCGACACCCGGTTCGACAGCGACGCCGCGATCGGGTCGGTGCACCGGTTCCCGGAGACCAGCACCCTGTCGTGGCGGGCCGAAGGCGGCTGGTGGGCCGCCGCGGAACGCTGGCCCGGGCTGGCTTCCCGCGAGTTCTACCTGCGCAAATACCTTGGCGCAGCGGAGATCGCGGAGTACGAGGCGTGCGACCCGACCCAGCGGCGGCGCTGGCTGCTGCGCCGGATCGTGGTCAAGGACGCCGTGCGCGGCAGGCTCTGGGACGACGGCTACGGCCCGCTGTTCCCC
>NZ_JBOHGC010000548.1:0-1165 GCF_050699995.1 Actinokineospora sp.
ACAGCACATCGAACGTCGACCACGGCACATCGAGGTGTTCGAGCCCGTCCTGAGCGACGAGCGCCGCCAGGTAGCCCAACTCGCGGATCACGGGCAGGAACGGCGCGGACATGTCGAGGGTCGCCGCAGCGTCGCCGATCACGTCCGGGGCGGTCGCCCAGAGACACCGGTCGGCGTGCTCGGCGTGGCGTTGCAGCCAGGCGAGCCACCGGTCGTGGCCGGGGTATCCCTTGCCAAATCGGCTGTTGTCGGCGCCCCAGGTCACGCCGGGAAGCGGTGAGCGTCCCTCGGCGGGGGTGCACATCTGGCCGAGTTCGCCGGTGCTCATCGCGTCACGAATCCGCGGAGATGATGCGTTCGCCAGGTAGAGCACGGTGCATCACCTCCGCTAGAGCGAGGTAGCAACCGGTGACCCACACGGCTTTTACGAGCACTTGCCCGGCGACACTGCCCGCGGTGAGCGGGAACCCGGAGATGAGCAGGAACACGATCGAGTCGACGACCGCGCCGACGAGCCCAGACAGGGCGACCGCGCGTCGTCGACCCCGTCGGCGTAGCGGGGTGTATACGGCCATGTCGAGCGCCTCGGCGAGCAGGAACGCCACGGCTGACGCGACGGCGATACCGGGTTCGGCGACCAGAGCCGACACTAAACAGCCGAGCACCACCAGGACTACGACCCGCCGGGTGCCGGCGGCGTCCTGCACGGCATCTCGGAACGCGAGCGCGAGCCCCGCGCAGTAGGTGCCCGCGGTGACGGTCCACCCGAAACCGGCGGGCACGAGGCCGAACGCCGAGGTGACCACGTTCGCCCCGACCGCGGTGCCCAGGTAGGCGAAGGCAAGCAAGGCCGCGAGCGTCCAAGCCGGAAGCGCTCGCCGAGTTCGGTCTCGGCGAGCCGAACATAGGTTGCCGACGAAAATGCCCTTTCGTAGGCGACCTGGTTGGTTGGGTTCGAGGGCGACCGACTCGCGCGCCTGGTCGTCGACGACGGCCGCGCGCGCCGGGCGGGTCGCCGATGCGCTAGGGGTCGCGTGCGCGCGGCGGCGGTCGCGACCGGTCGCCCGCGCGATGTCCTCTCGGATCTGGCCGACGGTCGTCCAGTACTCGCGGACAACCGGCCGCTCGTCGCCCTGGCCCTCGTTGAAGTTGGTCGGGTTGGTGC
>NZ_JBOHGC010000549.1:0-7023 GCF_050699995.1 Actinokineospora sp.
CCCATACCCGCCATAGTCACACTAAAAAGAGGGGCTACTCCGCCGAAGCAGGAGCCACAAGCGTAGTCATCCAACCATGAGGATCGGATGCCCCACGCTGCAACGAAGTCAGCCGAGAACGCAGCCGAGAAGTAACAGACCCCGTGGCGCCACCGGAAATGCTGAACGTCCCATCAGCATGCTTGACATGCCCCACCGGAGTGATCACAGCGGCCGTCCCGCAAGCGAACACCTCAGTCAGCTCACCGGATTCGGCCTTCTTCTCCCACTCCTCAGTGGAAATCCGCCGCTCCTCCACCGTGCACCCAAGATCCACAGCCAACTGCAGCAGCGAATCACGCGTGATCCCCGGAAGCAGCGATCCGGAAAGCTCCGGAGTCACAATGCGGTCGCCGAAGACGAAGAAGAGATTCATCCCGCCCATCTCTTCGACCCACCGCCGCTCGACGGCGTCGAGCCACACGACCTGGTCGCAGCCCTCGGCGGCCGCCTGCGCCTGCGCCACCAGCGAGGCCGCGTAATTCCCGGCGAACTTCGCCGCGCCGGTGCCGCCGGGCGCCGCGCGCACGTACTCCGTCGACAGCCACACCGTCACCGGCTTGATTCCACCCGCGAAATAGGATCCGGCGGGCGAGGCGATCAACACGTAGAGGTATTCCGACGCGGGTCGCACCCCCAGGCCGGCCTCGGTGGAAATCATGAACGGCCGCAGATACAGCGACTCTTCGTCAGCGGAGGGAACCCACCGCGAGTCAATGGAGACAAGCTCCTTGATCGACTCGAGAAAGAGCTCATCCGGCAGCTCGGGCATCGCGATTCGACGCGCGGAAGCGCGGAACCGCGCGGCATTGGCCTCAGGTCGGAACGAGGCGATCGAGCCGTCGGGCTGCCGATAGGCCTTGAGGCCTTCGAAGATCGCCTGACCGTAGTGCAGGACCATCGCGGAAGGGTCGAGTGTGATCGGGCTGTAGGGCTCGACTCGGGCGTCATGCCAACCGTGCTCGCGGGAGTAGCGAATCGTCACCATGTGGTCGGTGAAGTGCTGCCCGAAGCCTGGCTTGGCCAGTACCTCCGCAACCCTTTCCGGGGTGGCCGGCTGGGGGTTGGGAGTCCGTGTGAACGGCAACGTAGGCGTCATAGGAGAACGGTATCTCCCCCGCGCCGACGGGAAAATCGGTATCCCGACCTTTGGACGTGCTACTAAGCGCGATCAGCCTTTCGTGCACTCAGCGTGCACAGAAGTGTGCCCACGAGCACCACTCCGACAGTGCTGAGCAACGAGACCACGCTGATGTTCACCGCGACGATCACCGATAGGGCGAGCCCGCAGCACCCGGTGCGCACCCACGTCGACCGCTGGGCCCGGCACAGCGACCGCGCCGCCGAGTTGACGAACGCGTACGACACGAGCGCCAGGCACGCCGCGATCGCCACCGCGTCCGCCGCCGGGACGAAGATGCCGACGCCCCCGGCGACGCCCGCCACCGGCAACCCCGGCCCGAGCCTGCCGCCGATCTTGGGCAGCTCGCCCGTCTCTGCCATGTCGAAGGCGAAGTCCATCGCCCCGCCCAGCAAGAAGTAGAGCGCGAGGACTCCCCCGGCGGCCAAGCCGATCATCAGCAAGACATCGAGCGAGGAAGCATCGGCGGCCGCGAGCAGGTCGCGCAGCGGCACCGGCGAGAGCGGCAGACGGGGGCCGCCGACCTGGCGCAGTGCCACGATCACGACCAGCAGCATTCCCAGGGCCGCGGCCGCGACCGCCACCACAGCCGAACGTGCACCACGGCCCGCTTGCCGATCTAACCCGACAAAGCCGAAGAACAGCAGTCCCGCGGCCGCGAGGATGCCGGTCGCGTCATTCGATCCGATGACGCCCGATTGGCTGATTGTCAGATGCTCAGCGGGGGCGATGGCGAGGCCGACAGCCACAAGAATGCCGAGTGTGACGATCAACACAACGGCAGGCGTCAGCCACAGCCGCGGCGACAGCCCGGCTCCCAACGCGTGCAAGAGATATGCCGCGCAGATGGGCAGGATCATGAACAGCCCGGCCGATCCGGTCGGCGCCAGGTACACGGTGACCATGTTCGCGACGGCGCCGATCGCCACGATCCGGCCGGCGAGTCCGAGCACCCCGGCGAGCCTGCCCGGGACGACTCCCAGCCGCTCTCTGACATGCAGATATGCGCTCTGCGCACCGGAGGCGGCGGTGAGGTCGGCAAGGGAGACCGCGGTCAGGGAAGCAACCAGGAAAGCGAGTGCGAGACCGGCGAGGGACCACCATCCGGCCTCGGCCACCGCGGGCGAAATCGCCGCGAGCACGCCCGCCGCGAGCATCCCCGCGACCGCGCCGAGAGGTGTCCCCACGGCCCGCGCCACCTGCTGTCCCATCGCTGTCACGGGCACAACCGTGCCATACCGGTTGCCAAATCTCCATCGGCCTGCCGGCTGAATCCTCCCGACAAGTCGTTAGCATTCGTCACCACCTGGCCGGGCCGACCCGCCTGATCAGCCAGGCCCGGGTCCCACAAGGACTCCCCCCGGGCCTTACCCGAACGACCGAGGAGCACATCTGTGACCGCCCCCAAGCTGGCCCTGGCCACCGCACCGGTGTCCGAGGCCACCGTCGACGCCATCGTGATCGGCACCGTCCAGAACGGCGCGGGCGTCGCGCTTGCCCCTGGTGGCGAACTGGTGGACGCGGCGTTCGACGGCTCGCTGACGCAGCTCCTCGACTCGCTCGGCGCGACCGGCAAGGCGGGCGAGATCGTCAAGCTGCCGACGCTGGGCAAGCTGCCCGCCGCTGTGGTCGTCGCCGCGGGCATGGGCAAGGTCGACGGCGAGATCACCGCGGAGCAGGTGCGGCGCGCCTCCGGTGCCGCCGCCCGCGCCCTGTCCAGCACCAAGCGCGCGGCCACGACCCTCTCGAGCGTCGACCTGCACGCGGCCGTGGAGGGCACCGTCCTCGGCGCGTACCGGTTCACCGGTTACAAGTCGGAGGCCAAGGACGCCCAGCTGGCCAAGGTGGACCTCGCCGCGCCCGCGGACGGCGCCGCCAAGGACCACCGCGCGACCCTCAAGGCCGCGACCGCGATCGCCGAGGCCGTCACGACGGCCCGCGACTTCGTGAACACCCCGCCCAACGACCTGTTCCCGGCGTCCTTCGCCGAGAAGGCCGCCGCGCTGGCCAAGGCGGTGGGCGTGGAGGTCGAGATCCTCGACGAGAAGGCCCTCCGCAAGGGCGGCTTCGGCGGCATCCTCGGCGTCGGTGTCGGCTCGACCCGCCAGCCGCGCCTGGTCCGGCTCACCTACAACGGCCCGAAGGCGAAGAAGAAGGTCGCACTCGTCGGCAAGGGCATCACCTTCGACACCGGCGGCATCTCGATCAAGCCCGCGGCCAACATGGAGCAGATGACCTCCGACATGAGCGGCGCCGCCGCCGTGATCGCCACGGTCATCCTCGCCGCGAAGCTGAAGTACCCGCTTGAGGTCACCGCGACCGTGCCGATGGCGGAGAACATGCCCTCGGGCGCCGCCTACCGTCCGGGCGACGTGCTGACGATGTACGGCGGCAAGACCGTCGAGATCCTCAACACCGACGCCGAGGGCCGCCTGATCCTGTCGGACGCGATCGTGCGCGCGTGCGAGGACAACCCCGACTACCTGATCGAGACCTCGACGCTGACCGGCGCGCAGCTGGTGGCCCTGGGCACCCGGACCTGCGGGATCATGGGCTCCGACGAGTTCCGCGACCGTGTCGCGGGCATCGCGCAGGCCACCGGCGAGGGCGGCTGGGCGATGCCGCTGCCCGAGGAGCTGCGGGCGGACCTGGACTCCCGCCTCGCCGACCTGGCGAACGTGACCGGCCACCGCTGGGGCGGGATGCTCGCCGCCGGTGTCTTCCTGCGCGAGTTCGTCGCCGAGGGCACCCCGTGGGCGCACATCGACTGCGCGGGCCCGGCGTACAACACCGGCGAGCCGTGGGGCTACACGTCCTCCGGCGGCACCGGCCTCCCCGTCCGCACCCTCGCCGCCGTCCTAACCGACATCGCCACCCACGGCTAGCCCTCCCGACACGGTCGCGGACCGGAGATCAGGGGCGGCCTTCGCGTTTTTGGCGGGCCATGTAGTCGCGCATGCGTTGGGGGTAGCCGACTTTGGCTACCTCGTAGATCGGCATCGCGCGCTTCTTGGCGAAGGCGAAAGCGGCCTCCGGGTCGGCGATGCGGCGCCGCGTCCACTCGCCGTCGTGGGCGACCAGCACGATTGTCGTATCCGTCACGTTCGTCTTGGGTTCCACGAACGCCTCGACGCCGGTGCGGCTGTTCGCCCACGCGTCCAGGTGACTCGTGTCCTCTTTGGTCGCGCCACGCAGCACCCCCGGCTTCCGCTTACGCCGCAGCGAGTCGAAAACCCCCATGCCATTACCTCCGAACCTCGTCTGCCGCCATTGTCCCGCTGTACCGCCCAGTAGCCCGGCCAGACCCCTGGCCACCTCGCAAGCCTGCCTCCCATAGTGACAAGATGGCGTGTGGTGGCGAGCCATCGTCCGCGACGCCGCGCCCACCGGAAAACAACGCTGTCGCTTGTCGAGGAGAACCCGTGACTGACACCTCCGCTGACCTGGTGATCCTGGGAGGCGGGTCCGGAGGCTACGCCTGCGCGTTCCGCGCGGCCGGGCTAGGACTCTCCGTCATCCTGATCGAGAAAGACAAGGTCGGTGGAACCTGCCTGCACCGAGGCTGCATCCCGACCAAGGCGCTGCTGCACGCCGCTGAGGTCGCCGACATCGCCCGCGAGGGCGACCAGTTCGGTGTGAAGACCTCGCTCGAGGGCATCGACATGAACGGTGTCAACAGCTACAAGGACGGCATCGTCGCGGGCCTGCACAAGGGCCTGTTGGGCCTGGTCAAGGCCAACAAGGTGACCTTGGTCGAGGGGGAGGGCAAGTTCGTCGGCCCGAACACCGTAGAGGTCGGCGGCACCCGCTACACCGGCAAGAACGTCGTGCTGGCCACCGGCTCGTACGCCAAGACGCTGCCCGGCCTCGACATCGGCGGCCGCATCGTCACCAGCGACCAGGCGCTCGGCCTCGACTACGTGCCGGAGAAGGTCGTCGTCCTCGGCGGCGGCGTCATCGGCGTCGAGTTCGCCAGCGTGTGGCGCTCCTTCGGCGCCGACGTGACCATCGTCGAGGCGCTGCCCCGGCTGGTCCCGCTCGAGGACGAGTGGGCCTCCAAGCAGGTCGAGCGCGCCTTCCGCAAGCGCGGCATCAAGTTCAAGACCGGCGTCCGCTTCAGTGGCGCCACGCAGACCGACGCGGCCGTCACCGTCTCGCTGGAATCCGGCGAGACCTTTGACGCCGACCTCCTGCTCGTCGCGGTCGGCCGCGGCCCCAGCAGCTCCGGCATGGGCTACGAGGAGGCCGGGCTGAACATGGACCGCGGCTTCGTCCTGACCGACGAGCGGCTGCGCACCAACCTGCCCAACGTCTTCGCGGTCGGCGACCTGGTCCCCGGTCTGCAGCTGGCCCACCGCGGCTTCCAGCAGGGCATCTTCATCGCCGAGGAGATCGCCGGGCTCAACCCGAAGGTGATCGACGAGGCGGGCATCCCCAAGGTCACCTACTGCAACCCGGAGGTGGCCTCGGTCGGTCTGTCCGAGGCGCAGGCCAAGGAGAAGTACGGCTCCGCCGAGACGCTGGTCTACAACCTCGCGGGCAACGGCAAGAGCCAGATCCTCAAGACCAGCGGCGGCATCAAGCTGATCAAGGCGCCCGACGGCCCCGTCGTCGGCGTGACCATGGTCGGCGAGCGGGTCGGCGAACTCATCGGCGAGGCCCAGCTGATCTACAGCTGGGAGGCCCACCCGGAGGATGTCGCGCCGCTCATCCACGCGCACCCCACCCAGAACGAAGCCATGGGCGAGGCGTTCCTCGCCCTGGCGGGCAAGCCCCTGCACGTGCACGGCTGACCGCCGGACGGCTCAGCCCACCAGTCAGCCAAACGCAGAAAAGCACGAGGAGTCCACGAAACCATGGCGTTCTCCGTAGAGATGCCGGCGCTCGGGGAGAGCGTCACCGAAGGCACCGTCACCCGGTGGCTCAAGCAAGAGGGCGACACCGTCGAGGTCGACGAGCCATTGCTCGAGGTGTCCACCGACAAGGTCGACACCGAGATCCCGTCGCCGGTCGCGGGCACCCTGCAGAAGATCGTCGCGCAGGAGGACGAGACCGTCGCCGTGGGCGCCGAGCTCGCCGTGATCGGTGATGGTGCAGGTGACTCGGCTCCGGCCCCCGCGGCGGCCGAGCCGGAGCCGCAGGCGGCCCCCGAGCCCCAGGCCGCTCCCGCGGCCGAGGCCGCGCCGACCGAGGGCCCCGCGCCCGACCAGGACGCCCCCACCGGCAACGCCAAGGGCACCGACGTGACCATGCCCGCGCTGGGCGAGAGCGTCACCGAGGGCACCGTCACCCGCTGGCTCAAGCAGGTCGGCGAGACCGTCGAGGTCGACGAGCCGCTGCTCGAGGTGTCCACCGACAAGGTCGACACCGAGATCCCGTCGCCGGTCGCGGGCACCCTGCTCGAGATCACCGCGGCTGAGGACACCACGGTCGACGTCGGCGGCAAGCTCGGCGTCATCGGGGCAGCGGGCGGCGCTCCGGCGGAAGCCCCGGCTCCGGCGGCTCCGGCCCCGACTCCGGCTCCGGCTCCGACTCCAACCGAGGCACCCGAGCCCGAGGCGACGAAGCAGGCTCCCCCGGTTCAGCAGACTCCTCCGGCCCAGCCCGCGCCCGCCCCGGCGGCTCCTGCCCAGGCGCCCGCGCCGTCCGCGGCGAACGACAGCGCCCCCTACGTGACCCCGCTGGTGCGCAAACTGGCCGCGGAGAACAACATCGACCTCTCTTCGGTGAAGGGCACCGGCGTCGGCGGCCGCATCCGCAAGCAGGACGTCCTCGCGGCCGCTGAGGCCGCCAAGGCGCCCAAGCCCGCCGCCGCGCCCCCCGCCGCCGCGCACGCCGCGAGC
>NZ_JBOHGC010000550.1:0-1073 GCF_050699995.1 Actinokineospora sp.
CCCAACTACTATTGGACTGCAACGCCGTCATTTGCCACAAGATGCCGGGCATCCACCAATGGATGCGAGCATCTTTACCTGGATGCTGCCCGGGCATCTGCATGGAGATGCCCCCCCGGGGTGCTAGCTAGTTTCTGTCGCGAAACTGGGTTTCGTGAACAAATCTCAGGGTATTTTCGCACGCAGACCCGTGCTGGTCGTAGTGGTGTGGTCGAGATCGAGGAGAAATCGGGCTGTGAGCCGGGCGATGGTGCCTCAGTGATCACTTCTGCGATCGCTGACGCCGCGGGCTCGTCGGCGAGGCCGAACTCCTCACCGTGGCGCCGCCAGCGCGGCGGCCGGCCGCTACGCGGCGCGCCGTCGTCGTCGCGCGGCGCGCCGACTCATGAGGTCGGCGATCCGCAGCAGGTTGTTGGCCAACACCGCCGCGCCGACGAACACCTCGAACCGCCCGCGCCCTTGGAGCAGGCAGCGCCGCATCCCGCGACCGCGCCGGAGGACCGAGATGCGGCCTTCGATGCCCGCGCGAAAGCGCTGCCCCTGCTTGAAGGGGCGACTCTTCTCGTGCGCCGTGCGCTCCTCGGTCTTGCGCCCGCCGCGCTGGGGGACACACTCGGTGTCCACGCCGGCGGCGGTCACCGCCTCCACATTGGCGGGCGTGTAGAACCCGCGGTCGGCCGCGTAGAGGGCGGGGGCGCGCCCGAAGCTGGCCTGATGCTGGGCGAGCGACGGCGGGACATGGACCTCGTCGACGGGATTGCCGTCGAGCACGCGGTAGTCGGTGATGAGGCCGTGTCGACTTTCGGCCAGGAACACTTTGTGCCCGAATTCGACGGCGGTCTTCACTTTGGCGCGCTTGATGAGATCGGTGTGGGGCTCGAAGATCGAGAAGATCTTCTCGTGGACGGGGACCTGTTCGCCCCCGAGCACCCGGCGACGGGTTTGCACGATGACCCGGTCGGCCAGGCCACAGAAGTGCTCGATCTCACCGCTCAGTCCGGTGACGACGACGGCCGCGCGCGGATCGCCGGGCGGGGCGGCCCGCGCCGTGGCGACTCTCCGCCAGGAACACC
>NZ_JBOHGC010000551.1:0-5907 GCF_050699995.1 Actinokineospora sp.
CCATCGCCGCACGGGCCTCACCCACGGCGGTCACGAGCTCAGCGGTCAGCGCGGGTCCACGCGAGGCCCAGAACCTGTCCGGGTCGTTGTGATGGATCTCCAGCTCCGCCATGCCACCAAGTCTCCCCGCGACCACCGACAATCCCGGCCCAGATCCCGACCTCGACGACTCGTGTCACACGATGGTGTCAACAACGGGAAATGGCTTGCGGTGAAACAGATTCCGGGTACGCACACCGCGATCTTCCCGATTCGGCTATGCGCCGCCGCCGTGGGTGAACGCCCGTGGTCAAGCAGAGTTCTCATGCCGTGTCGCCCGACGCCTCATCCTGGTCCCGGTGGGCGCTGCCTGCTCCCCGCGGGTTGACTAGCCTGTGGTGCGTGAGTAGCGCAGAGGCAGCAGAGACCAAGGGTGCGCACGGCTTCGGTCTGGCGACCGTCACCACCGACGGAACGGTGCTCGACACCTGGTTCCCGCACCCGAAGCTCGGGGCGACCCAGGCCGCGGGCACGCGCAGGCTTTCCGCCGCCGAGGCCGCCGAGGAACTAGGTGCGGGCGTCACCGAGCTGATCGGGCCGGATCCTGCCCGCGGTGTCGAGGTCGTCGCGGTCCTCACCGTGATCGACGACCTGGAGCGCCCGCCCGCCGACGCCCACGACGCCTACCTGCGGCTGCACCTGCTCTCGGCCCGGCTGGTCCGCCCGCACGGGCAGAACCTCGACGGCATCTTCGGCCTGCTCGCCAACGTCGTGTGGACCAATCACGGGCCGTGCCCGGTGGAGGGCTTCGAGACCGCCCGGCTGCGGCTGCGCGGCCGCGGCCAGGTCACCGTGTTCGGTGTGGACAAGTTCCCCCGGATGGTCGACTACGTCATGCCGACCGGCGTCCGCATCGCCGAGGCCGACCGGGTCCGCCTCGGCGCGCACCTGGCCACCGGGACCACCGTCATGCACGAGGGCTTCGTCAACTTCAACGCGGGCACGCTGGGCGCGTCGATGGTCGAGGGCCGCATCTCCGCCGGGGTCGTCGTGGGCGACGGCTCCGACGTCGGCGGCGGCGCGTCGATCATGGGCACGCTCTCGGGCGGCGGCAAGGAGACCATCAGCCTCGGCGAGCGCTGCCTGCTGGGCGCCAACGCGGGCGTCGGCATCTCCCTGGGCGACGACTGCGTGGTCGAGGCGGGCCTCTACGTCACCGCGGGCACCAAGGTCGCGCTGCCCAACGGCAAGCTGGTCAAGGCCCGCGAGCTGTCCGGCGAGTCGGGCCTGCTGTTCCGGCGCAACTCGACGAACGGCGCGGTCGAGGTCGTCAACCGCTCGGGCACGGGCGTCGAGCTCAACGCGGCACTGCACGCGAACGACTGACTACTCTGTCGGGATGACAGGGATGAAGACGCCACAGAGTTCCCTTGACCTGGGTCTGCCCGGGGAACCGCTCACCGCGGGACACAAGGACCCGGCGGCGTCGCACATCCGCGCCCGGCTCGACGAGCAGGCACGTGAGCTGCTCGCGCACACCGAGGGCGCCAGGGTCGGGACCGACCCGGAACACGTCCACGCCCTGCGGGTGGCCGTCCGGCGGGCCCGGGCGGCCCTCAAGGCCGACCACGGCACCGTCCCCGACACCGACGCGCTGCAGCGTGTGCTGAAGTGGCTGGGCGGCTCGTTGGGGGCCGTCCGCGACTTCGATGTCCAGCTCGACCACCTGCGCTCGCAGGCCGCGGGCTTCGACGAGGACGAGCAGGCGGCGGTCGAGTCGCTGTTGAAGGGCCTGGTCACCGACCGCTCGGCGGCCCGCAGGCGAATGGTGGCGACCTTGCGGAGCAAGCGGTTCCAGGGGGCGCTGCGGTCCCTGGCGACCGCAGCGATGTCGGCTCCGCTGCCGGGAGCCGAGGTCGAGCAGGAGACGGCCCTGATCGAGGTGATCAGGAAGCCGCACAAGAAGCTGATGAAGGCCGCCGACGCGATCGGCGACGACCCCATCGACGACGACCTGCATTCCCTGCGTATCCAGGGCAAACGCCTCCGCTACGCCGCCGAGCTGGCCGCGGTGACGGAGAAGAAGCGGGTGCGCGCCCTGGTCGCGGCGACCAAGTTGTTCCAAGACCTGCTGGGCGACCACCAGGACGCGGTGATCGCCGAAGAGACCATCCGACGCCTGGTCGGCGAGCACACCGACCCCGAGGTGATCTTCGTGGCGGGCCGCCTGGTCGAGCGTGAGCGCACCCGCAAGGCCGACCGCCGCTCCCGCTGGCGCGAGGCGCTGGACAAGGTCGACGAGACGGCCAAGGCCGCACTCGACTGATTCCCCTGGCTCCCCGACGTGGTTACAGTCGGCGTCCGAGGACGGGAGGCCCGGTGGCCGAGGACCGACTGCGCCGAGCGCGGATCGTGCACGTGCTGCAGGACGCCTTCGCCGACCTGATGGCCGCCGACCCGGTCGCGTTCCGGCACAAGTTCCGCAAGATGGCCGCGGAGCCGTTCGCCTTCTACCGGGGCAGCGCGTGCCTGTTCTACGCCGACATGGCCGACGAGCCCGACGAGTGGTCCGACGGGCGCACCAGCCGCGTCTGGATCCAGGGCGACCTGCACGCGGCGAACTTCGGGACCTACATGGACGACTCGGGCACGCTCGTGTTCGACGTCAACGACTTCGACGAGGCCTACCTCGGCTGCTTCACCTGGGACGTCCGCCGGTTCGCCGCCAGCCTCGCGCTGATGGGCTGGACCAAGGCACTGTCGGACGACACGATCACCAAGCTGATCCGCGCGTACACCGACGCCTACGTGGCCCAGGTCCGCGCGTTCGCCGACAAACCGGGCGACGAGATGTTCAGCCTGCACCTGGACAGCACCGAGGGCGTCCTCCACGACGTCCTGCTGCGGGCCCGGCTGGCCACCCGGGTGGAACTGCTCGACCGGCTGACCACCGTCCAGGACTTCGACCGGCGGTTCCGCATCGGCCCCGGCACCCGTGAACTCGGCGACGACGAACGGGCCAAGGTGGAACAGGCCTTCGACCGCTACCTCGACACGATCCCCACGGGCAAGCGGGCGGGCAGCAGCATCACGTACCGGGTCAAGGACGTGGTGGGTCGCAGCGGCTTCGGCATCGGCTCGGCGGGCCTCCCGGCGTACAACGTGCTGGTCGAGGGCCGCACCCAGGCATTGGAGAACGACGTCGTGCTGTCGATGAAGCAGGCGAACATCGCCGCCCCGAGCCGGATCGTCGACGACGAGCGAATCCGCGGGTACTTCCGCCACCACGGCCACCGCACCGCCGTCTCGCAGCGCGCCCTGCAGGCGCACGCCGACCCGTGGCTCGGCCACACCGACGTCGACGGCATCGGTTTCGTGGTCGCGGAACTGTCCCCGTACACCTCGGACCTGGACTGGTCGGAACTGACGGAACCGGCGGACATGCTGCCGGTCCTGACCTACCTGGGCCGCGCCACCGCGAAGATGCACTGTGTGTCCGATGAGGACTCCGAACAGACACTGGTGGAGTTCCAAAGCGAGGAGGCGATCGCGTCGGCCATCGGCGACCGCGTGCAGGACTTCACCGAATCGATCGTCGACTTCGCCATGCGCTACGCCGAACAGACCCGGCAGGACCACCGCTCGTTCGTGGACGCGTTCCGCGGCGGCGAAATCCGCGGCGTCCAGGCGACCGCGGACTGAGCAGGGTGGGCTCAGCCCGCCAGGCGCGCGGCGGCAGCGGCGATGCGCTCGTCGGTGGCGGTCAGCGCGATCCGGACGTGATTCCCGCCGGAGGGACCGTAAAACGTCCCAGGGGCAACGAGAATCCCGCGCTCAGCCAGCCACGACACGGTGTCCCAAGCGGACTCCCCGCGAGTGGACCACAGGTAGAGGCCGGCCTCTGAGTGCGACACCGTGAAGCCCGCCGCCTCCAGCGCGGGCAGCAGCACCTCGCGGCGGCGGCCGAAGCGCGCCTTCTGCTCAGCCACATGCGTGTCGTCCGACAGCGCGGCCAGCATCGCGTGCTGCACCGGCAGCGGAACGATCATGCCCGCGTGCTTGCGCGCCTCCAGCAGGCCGGCGACCAAAGCCGGGTCACCGGTCACGAACCCGGCGCGATACCCCGCCAGGCTCGACGACTTCGACAGCGAGTGCACCGCCAACAACCCGGTCACGTCACCGCCGCAGACATCCGGGTGCAGCACCGACACCGGGTCGGCGGTCCAGCCCAGCGCCAGATAGCACTCGTCCGACACCACGATCGTCCCGCGCTCGCGCGCCCACTCGACGACCTTGCGCAGGTGCTCCACCGGAAGCACCCGCCCGGTCGGGTTGGACGGCGAGTTGAGCCAGACCAGGGCGGGCGCGGCAGGCCCCAGGGCCACCATCCCATCCGACCGGACGATGTCCGCGCCCGCCAAGAGCGCGCCGACCTCATACGTCGGATAGGCCAGTTCCGGGATGACGACCGTGCGGCCCCGGGCGCCCAGCAGCGTCGGCAGCCACGCGACCAGCTCTTTCGAGCCGATCGTCGGCAGCACGGCGGTCGGGTCGAGCCCGGTCACACCGTGCCGACGAGCCAAAGCGGCCACTGCGGCGTCTCGCAGGGCCGGGATGCCATGGGTCGTCGGGTAGCCGGGGACCTCCGCGACCGAACTCAGCGCCGCCTGGATCAGCGGGGCGACCGGGTCGACCGGGGTTCCGACGGACAGGTCGACCACGCCGTCCGGGTGCGCGCGAGCGCGGGCGGCGTGGTCGGCCAGCGAGTCCCAGGGGAAATCCGGCAGCTCCGGAAAGGCTGGGTTCACTCGTGCGAGGCCTGCGGGGGCAGCGCCTTGATCCAGTCCGGGTCAGCGCTGACCTTGCCGGTCTTGGACGCGCCGCCGGGTGAGCCCAGGTCGTCGAAGAAGTCGACGTTGGCCTTGGTGTAGGCCGACCACTGGTCGGGCACGTCGTCCTCGTAGTAGATGGCCTCGACGGGGCAGACCGGTTCGCACGCGCCGCAGTCCACGCACTCGTCGGGGTGGATGTAAAGCATCCGGTCGCCCTCGTAGATGCAGTCGACGGGGCATTCCTCGATACATGCCTTGTCGAAAACGTCGACGCAGGGTTCGGCGATCACGTAGGTCACTGCGGTCTCCTGCTCCTTCATGGTGTCCGACACGCACCGGGAACTGCGTGCCGACCGTCAGTATCTCTCGCCGGGCACGTGCGCACGTACCCGGTGCCAACTTGCTCACACTGCAGGATCGTGGATCACGTTCCTGGGCGCGACCAGCCAGGATCTCGACCGCTCAGTGCCAGCACACGATCGAACACGGGGGCGTCCCGCGGCACCGGCAGCGCCGGGCCGAAGGTGGTGCCGCGGTCTTCGTCGGTGAACTGCGTCACGAATCCGAGGAGGATCTCGGCGGTCTCGTCGTCGCAGCGGTAGTCCTGGCTGGTGGCGGCGGCCAGGTCCCAGCCGTGCAGGGTGATCTCGTTGAGCGCGACGATGCCCATCACCTCAGCGGGCAGGTCCACGTTGCCCGCGCGGTTCATGTCCTCCCACGCGCCCGCCTTGCCCCAGGACGCGACGAGCGCGTCGAGCCGCTCCGGCAGCCGCTCGCGCCAACCCGACTCCAACTTGGGTGTCGACTCCCCCGGGTCGGTGTCGGTGAGCGGGCCGAACTCCTTGTCGGCGGCGGCCCGAAAGGCGGCGCTCAGACCGTCGAGGTGGCCGAGGAGTTCGCGGACGCGGTACTCGGCGCACGGCGTCGGCCCGTCGAGGGTGGAGTCGTCGACGTTCGGCAGCAGCGCCGCCACGCGGTCGGCGGACGGTTTCAGGTCGATCAATCCTGAACTCATGCGCCCAGTGTGCCGCGTTCGCCACATCCGGGGGTACCAACTGTTGCGCTCTGAGTAGGTGATGGTGTGCCGGTCGGCGTC
>NZ_JBOHGC010000552.1:0-1024 GCF_050699995.1 Actinokineospora sp.
TGCCGACGCCAGGGCAGTTGGCGCAGGAGGCGTATTCGCGGTTGACGATGCCTGCTCCGGTGGCGCGGCACTCGCCGGATGTTCGCCTGCGGGACGGGCGCACGTCGGTGATCGTTGGTGAGAACACGTGGATTTGGGTCGAGCCGGGTGTGTTCGGGCCGCGTAGTGAGCGGGCGCAGGCGGGGCCGGTGTGGGCTGAGGTGACGGCCGCCCCGATGTCGTTGACGTTCACACCGGGTGACGGGCATCCGGAGGTCACGTGCGGCGGGCCGGGGACGCCGTATGACCGGGCTCGGTTCGGTGTGCATGCGGCGTCGCCGGACTGCGGGTATGTGTACCGGCGCTCGTCCTTCGGGATGCCGGGTGATCAGGTGAGCGCGATGTATGCGATCACGTGGCAGGTGACCTGGACCGGGTCGACGGGTGCCGCACCGGCTGGTGGTTCGCTGCCGGCGATGCGGTCGGAGACGACGATTCGGTTCGCCGTGGCGGAGGCGCAGGGTTTGCGAAGCGGTTAGCGGGAGGCGGGTGGCGGCTTGGCGGGCGCCCCGGTTGCGGCGAAGCGGGTTGAGGACGAGGTTCAGCAGGCCCGCGGTGGGAGGTCGCGTGTCCGGTTGCCGCGTCGGCGTCGCCCGTGGTTGATCGTGTTGGCCGCGTTGATCGTGGCGTTGGCGGCGTGGGCGAACGTGGTGTTGGTCAATCGGCTCGATGATCGGGTTGAGGTGCTGTCGGTGGTGCGGACGGTGCCTGCGTTCGAACGGATCACCGACGCCGACCTGGGCGTGGCCAGGATCGCGGACGACCCGGCGCTGCGGCCGGTCCCGGCGGGTGATCGGGCATCGGTGGTGGGCAGGGTCGCGGCTGTCGAGTTGCGACCGGGCACGTTGTTGGTGCGGGAGCAGGTCACCGAGGCGCGGCCTCCTTTCCCTGGCCAGCAGTTGGTCGGGTTAGCGGTGAAGCCGGGGCAGATGCCGGGAGGCGGCGTCGCGCCGGGCGACATGGTGCTTGTGGTGACGGTGGCCTC
>NZ_JBOHGC010000553.1:0-5870 GCF_050699995.1 Actinokineospora sp.
GAGCTGACCCGCACCGGCCCGTGGCCCGGCATGGGCGGCTTCATCGAACGGGCCGCGTCGGCCCGCGCCGGGGTCCGGGTCCTGGGCTCGGCGGCCCTGGCCATCGCCCAGGTCGCCCTCGGCCACGCGGCCGCGGCGGTCCTGCACAGCTACCACGAGTGGGACGTCGCGGGGTCGGTCGCGCTGGCCCTGGAATCGGGGGCGGCGGTGTTGGACCGGCACGGGGAGGACTTGGCGCTCCCGGTGGACGGCCTGTTGGTGGCCGCGCCCGGGGTGGCCGACCAGGTGTTGACGTGGTGGCAGGAGTCGGCCAACGCCTGACAGGCGCTAGGCGTCGAAGTCGACCGTCACCGAATCCGTGACCGGCAGGCCCTGGCAGGTGAGGACGAAGCCCGCGTCGAGTTCGTGCTGTTCGAGCGCGTAGTTGCGGCGCATCTCGACTCCGCCGACGACGACCTTCGCCCGGCACGTCCCGCACACGCCGCCCTTGCAGGCGAACGGCAGGTCGGCCCGCACCCGCTGCGCGGCGTCGAGGATCGGCTCGTCGTACGGGAGCGCGAGGGTGGTCTCGCGGCCGTCGAGCAGGATCGTCACGGCGGACGTCGGGCCGTCCACCCGGCGGTCCTCGGCGCGCTTGGGCTCGGGCGGCGGCTCGTCCACGTAGAACAGCTCGCGGTGGATCCTGGTGCCGGGCACGCCGCGCTCGGCCAGGACCGAGTAGGCGTCCTGGACCAGGCCGAAGGGGCCGCAGAGCCACCAGTGGTCGATGTCGGCCGCGGGCACGACCTGGTCGCACAGCGCGGCGAACCGCTCGGCGTCGAGGCGGCCGGAGAACAGCTCGACGTCGCCCGGCTCGCGCGACAGCACGTGCACGAGCTGCAACCTGGTCGGGTAGCGGTCTTTCAGGTCGGCGAGTTCCTCGGCGAACATGACCGTGTCGGAGCGCCGGTTGCCGTAGAGGAGGGTGACGCGGTTGCCCGGCTCGGCCAGGACCGTGCCGACGATCGAGAGCACCGGCGTGATGCCCGAGCCCGCGGCGACGAAGGCGTGGTGACTCGGGGTGGTCAGGTCGGGCGTGAAGTTTCCCTGCGGGGCAAGGACTTCGAGGGTGTCACCGGGCGCGAGGTCGTCGACGAGCTTGCTGGAGAACAGCCCGCCCTCGACCCGCCGGACGCCGATGCGCGGGTCGGCCCCCACCGGGGCGCAGATCGAGTACGACCGGCGCTCCTCGCGGCCTTCGACGTCCTGGCGCAGCGTCAGGTACTGGCCCGCGCGGAAGACGAACTCGCCCGCGAGGTCCGCGGGCACGTCGAAGGTGACCGCGACGGCGTCGTCACAGAGCCGGTCGACGCGCTTGACGGGAAGCGCGTGGAAGGTCGACCGGCGGGTCGTGGCGGCGGTCAACTAGATCTCCTTGATTTGTTCGAACGGCTCGCGGCAGTCCTCGCAGCGACGCAGGGCTTTGCACGCGGTGGAGCCGAAGCGGGACAGTTCGGTGGTGCGCGCGGAGCCGCAGTGGGGGCAGCTGACGCGGCGCTTCGGTGGGTGCAGGGTGAGCGGGATCGGGCCGACCGCGCGGGGGCCGATGCGCGACGGTGGGGCGATGCCGTGCTCGGTGAGCTTGCGCAGGCCGTCGTCGCTGATCCAGTCGGTCGTCCACGCGGGGTGCAGCACCGTGCGGATCTCGACGTCGCGGTAGCCCGCTTCGGTCAGCTTCTCGTGCAGGTCCGACCGCATCTCGTCGAGCGCGGGGCAGCCGGAGTACGTCGGTGTGATCGTCACGACCACGCGGTCGCCGACCTCGCTGACCTCGCGCAGCACGCCGAGGTCGGCCAGGGTGAGCACCGGGAGCTCGGGGTCGAGCACCTGCTCGGCGACCTGACGCGCGCTCACCACACGCCTCCCGGCAGGGCCCGCGCGACCACCTGCATCTCGGCCAGGAAAGGCGTCATGGCCTCGGTGTGCACACCGCCGCGACCGCCGCCGGGGATGCTCGGGGCGTCGGGGCGGGTCAGTCCGGCGGCACCGAGGACGGTGTCGAGCACGCTGTCCACTTCGGACTTCAGCCCGGTCGGGTCGACGGCGACGCCCGCCTCGGCGAGGCGGTGCTCGATGGGGTGGGCGGTGAAGAGTTCATCGAGGTGCGGCCAGACGACGGCGAGGCCGGCGATCATGCGCTCGCGGGAGTAGTCCGTGCCGCCCGCGAGCCGCAGCACCCACTGGGCGGCGTGGTCGCGGTGGTAGGTCAGCTCCTTGACGCCCTTCGCGGCCACGGCGGCCAGCACCGGGTCGGCCGAGCCGGTCAGCCGGTTCAGCAGGGCGAGGCGCCACGCGGAGAAGACAAGCAGGCGGGCCATGGTGGTGGCGAAGTCGCCGCCGGGGCCGGGGCCGCAGTCGATCTCGGCGAGGTGGACGTTGCGGAACTCGGCTGGGTCACGCAGGTAGGCCAGGGCGTCCTCGTCGGTCCCCTGGATCTCGCCTGCGCGGGAGAGCAGCATGCGGGCCTGGCCGAGGAGGTCGAGCGCGATGTTGGACAGCGCGACGTCCTCTTCGAGCTCGGGAGCCCTGGCGCACCACTCGGCTAGCCGCTGGGCGTAGACGAGGGCGTCGTCGCCGAGCATGAGGCAGTAGGCGGCGAGGTCGTCACGGTCCACAGTGGACGGGATGGCGCGGTCCACGCCGGACAGGGCGTCGGTGAAGCCCGTGCCGAAGGCCCAGTGCTTCTCCTCGTGGCCCTCGACGAGGGATTCGTAGGCGTTGTCGAAGCTCATAGGTGCGGCACGTCCTCAGGGATCGCGTAGAACGTCGGGTGCCGGTAGACCTTGTCGCCCGCCGGGGCGAAGAACGGGTCCTTCTCATCCGGGCTGGACGCGGTGATGGCGTCGGCCTTGACGACCCAGATGCTGACACCCTCGTTGCGGCGCGTGTAGAGATCGCGCGCGTTGCGCAGCGCCATCTCGTCATCGGGGGCGTGCAGGGAGCCGACGTGCACGTGGTTCAGCCCGCGCTTGCCCCGGACAAACACTTCATAGAGAGGCCAAGACGACCGCGGTTGATCAAGAGGCGGCTCGCCCTGTGCCGATGATTCGCTCGCCCGCTCGCTCATGCCACCTGCTCCTTCTTCGCCGCGTACGCCGCGGCGGCTTCCCGAACCCACGCGCCGTCCTCGTGCGCCTTGCGGCGGTTCTCGATCCGCTCGGCGTTGCACGGGCCGTTGCCTTTGACGACCTGCCAGAACTCGTCCCAGTCGATCTCCCCGAAGTCGTGGTGGCCACGCTCGGCGTTCCAGGCGATCTTCGAGTCCGGCAGGGTGACGCCGAGCTTCTCGGCCTGCGGCACCGACATGTCGACGAAGCGCTGGCGGAGTTCGTCGTTGGTGTGCCGCTTGATGCGCCAGACCATGGACTGCTCGGTGTTGGACGACTCGGCGTCCGGCGGGCCGAACATCATCAGCGACGGCCACCACCAGCGGTTGACGGCGTCCTGGACCATGGCTTTCTGCGCGTCGGTGCCACGCATCATGGTCATGAGGAGTTCGTAGCCCTGACGCTGATGGAAGGACTCTTCCTTGCAGACGCGGATCATGGCGCGCGCGTACGGGCCGTACGAGGTGCGGCAGAGCGGCACCTGGTTGCAGATCGCGGCGCCGTCGACGAGCCAGCCGATGACGCCGACGTCGGCGAAGGTCAGCGTGGGGTAGTTGAAGATCGAGGAGTACTTCTGGCGGCCCTCGATGAGCTTGGTCGTGAGGTCCTCGCGGTCGGCGCCGAGGGTCTCGGTGGCGGCGTAGAGGTAGAGGCCGTGGCCCGCCTCGTCCTGCACCTTGGCCAGCAGGATCGCCTTGCGCCGCAGGCTGGGGGCGCGGCTGATCCAGATGCCCTCGGGCTGCATGCCGATGATCTCGGAGTGCGCGTGCTGCGCGATCTGCCGGATCAGCGTCTTGCGATAGCCGTCGGGCATCCAGTCGCGCGGCTCGATCCGATGGTCGGCGGCGACGACGCGCTCGAATTCGCGTTCCAGGTCCACAAGACTGAATGTTACACCTGGAAGCAAATTTTGAAGAGAGGTGTTACACCGCGAGCTTGCGACGAGCCCGCAGGGAACGAAGGTGCAGTGGCCCCGGCTTGCGCAGCCACCACACCAGCCCCACTGTCACCGCCCAGACGGCGAAAAGGGTGGTGAAGGCGGGAAGGAAAGTCAGCGTCGAACCCCGCCCGGCGACGCGGACGAGGTCGGGTTCGCGCAAGTCGTACTCGACCCGGACGACCTGCCCCACCTTCAGGGCCTCGGGGTAGAGGACACCGACGTTGGGCACATGCTCGGCGCCGTCGGGCGTCTGGAAGCGGACGAGCGTGCGGTGGGCGGTGACGTCGAGGACTTCGGCGTCGGCGCGGCCGGTGTGGTTCTCGATGGCGGAGTCCTCGGTGCCCGCGGCGATGACGAGGAGGACGGCGAGAAGGGTGGTGATGACGGCGATGAAGAGGATCGCGCAGGCGGCTGCGCGGCGGAGCTTGTAGGGCTGAGGCTTAGGGCCGCCCCGGTGGGCGTCGGCGGACTGAACCTCGGCGTGATCCCGGTGCGGCTCGGGACCAGCGTCATCGGCCGACTCTGTCCGGTCGGTGATTTCGAACGTCACCTCGCGTGCCTCCGCGGCCGACCAGGCGTCAGCGAGGTCCACGTGCGCCAACTCGCCCGCATCCGCCGTCACAAGCGGGTCGGCAGGGGCTGCGACCTGGGGATTCACCGGGTCCACGCGGGTGGGTCGGTGTGGGGTTTGGGCGGGCAGGGGCGTTGCCAGGTCCGGTCCGGTGCCGTCCAAGGCCCGGACGGGGGCTCCCCGCTCCTCCATCTTTGCCACCCCCCGAGCCTATCCGCACCGGATTTCGCGGGTCGCCGTTTCCCCAAGACGCCACATTGCCGCTGGTGGGGGCTATGGGGTGTGGAGGCGGGCGATGGTTTCGCGGAGGTGGGCGTGCAACGGGCGAAGGATCGCGCGGTCGGCGCGCACTTCGATCACCCGTAGGCCGGGGGTCGGGGTGAGTGCCTCGGCGAGGGCGGCTGGGGAATCGGCCACCGTGTGCGGGACGTGATAGCCCGCACAGAGGCTGCGCAGGTCGGCGCCGTGGGGGGTGCCGAAGACGCGTTCGAAGCTCGTCGCGTGCTCGTCGGCGCCCTGTTCCAGCAGGGAGAAGATGCCGCCGCCGTCGTCGTTGAGGACGATCACGGTCAGGTTGGGGCGCTGCTCTTCGGGGCCGAGGAGCAGGGCGTTGAGGTCGTGGAGGAACGTCAGGTCGCCGATGAGGGCGTAGGCCGGGCCGCCGGTGCCGATGGCGGTGCCCGCGGCCGTGGAGACGTTGCCGTCGATGCCCGCGACGCCGCGGTTGGCGTGGATGGTGATGTCGGCGCGGTGGTCGGCGGCGATGTCGACGTCGCGGACCGGGTTGGAGGAGCCGAGGAACAGGGTGGCGCCCGGCGGGAGTGCGGCGACGACGTCGCGGGCGACGTGCAGGCCGGTGGGCCAGGGCTGGTCGTCGAGAACGGAGTCGACGGCCTTGACGGCGGCCTTCTCGGCGGAGCGCCAGCCGGCGAGCCAGGTGGGGTCGTAGTCGGTGACGTGGGTGAGGTCGTCGTCGTCGAGCCAGCCGCGGACGTGGGTGGCGACATACTGCGGGTCAGTCCACTGTGGATGATCGCCGATGCCGTAGACCGGCGCCCGGTCCATCAGGCCGCGCACACCGCGCGACAGCGTGGGCCTGCCCACCACGATCACCGCGTCCGGCCGCAGGTGTTCGGGCAGGGCGCCGCCCGCGAGGAGCAGCGGGCCGCGCCGCAGGACGTGGGCGCCGCCGATGACCGCGGCCGCCGCGCCC
>NZ_JBOHGC010000554.1:0-4288 GCF_050699995.1 Actinokineospora sp.
GCCCGTGCCGGGCCGCGAAGACCCAGCGGTCGGCGACCGGCGCGCAGGCCGCGGCGACTTCGTCGACGGTGGCCGGGTCGGCGGTCAGCGCGGCCACGAGGGCCGCCGGGGTGATCCAGCCCACGCCGTCCTGGGCGTCGAGGTAGCGCACCTCGAAGTAGCCCTGGGGGCGGACCGGCGGGAACAGCGTCGAGATGTGGTAGTCGAGGTCGGCGGTGGTGGGCGGTTCGGGCAGTGCTCCGGCGATCCAGTCGGCGAAGGTGACACCAGGCGGCGCGTCCCAGCTCTGGCCTGGTCTGCGCACGCAGAGCAGCGGGGTGTCGAGGACGTGCCGGACCCATGTGCCCACCGGGTCGTCGGTCCGCGGGAGCGGGGCGCTGCGCGACGGGTCGGTGCCGAACACGCTGCGGGCCCTGGTCGACGCCCAGCCGGTGAGTTCGCCCGCGAGGTGCGGCGAGTTCGCGAACAGCGCGAGCATCACCGGCCCCAGCGAGGTGATCGCCGCCCACCGGGCGGGTGTGTCGGCGGCCTCGCCGACGTCGACGCAGACCTGCAGGCCCGCGGTCGCGCACATCATGGCGATCCCGTCGGGCCCGATGGGCGCGAACGCGCGCTCCATTGCGGCGTAGCGGGGAGTGTCGAGGACTCTTCGCGGAGTCCGGAAGGGATCGGTGCCCCAGGCACCCAGGACCAGGCCCGCTTGATCGAGCCGGTCGGCGAGATAGTGGTGGTCGGCGATGACCGCGTCGAGCAACTGCCCGAAATCGGAGGCCGGGAGGGAGGAGATCTCGACTTGGCCGCCGGGCTCCAAGGAGAGCGGTGAACCCGCCGGAAGCGCGAGGTGGGGACTGTCGGGTCTCAACGTCGTCGGGGTGTGCGGGCCGAGAGCGGCGGCGAGATGGTCGGAGTCGAGGCGCCGCCGGGGATCGTCACGGTGATGGACCGTCCACTCCAGCTCGACTCCCACCAGGTTCGGTGGGCCATGTTTGAAACACACCAAGGCGACGTACGCCTCGGCTTCCACGCGGGCCCGCAAACGTCGTCCATCGGGCCCGGTGGTCTCCGGATCGCATACTGCGGTCAGAGGACTCACCCCTTCGTCCGTGCCGTGAAATCGACGCTACACGGGGGCACCGACAGCCGCATGATCCGAAAGTGCGGGGGCTGGGCCGGGCGGGTGATACCCAATACGTACGTACGGATTGCTTCCGGCGGGTTCGGCTGACACGATCGTCGGGTGCCCCGCGTGAGCCAAGACCACCTCGACGCGCGCCGCCGTCAGATCCTCGACGGGGCGCGGTCCTGCTTCGCGCGCCACGGATACGAGGGCGCGACCGTGCGCCGCCTCGAAGAGGCTACCGGGTTGTCGCGCGGCGCGATCTTCCACCACTTCCGCGACAAGGAGTCGCTCTTCCTCGCCCTGGCTGAGGACGACGTGCTGCGGATGACCGACGTGGTCGCCCAGCAGGGTCTCGTCCAGGTCATGCGTGACCTGCTGTCGACCCCCGCGGGCAGCGGGGACAGCCCGGCCGACTGGTTGGCCACCCGGCTGGAGGTCTCGCGCAGGCTGCGGACCGACCAGGAGTTCCGCGCCCGCTGGGCCGAGCGCTCCGAGCCACTGACCGTCGCCACCCGCGAGCGCCTGCTGCGCAAGCGCGAGGCGGGCAACCTGCGCGACGACATCGACATCGGCGTGCTGACCGCGTTCCTGGAACTCGTCCTGGAGGGTCTGGTCTCGCACCTGGCGATGGGCCTGCCCGCCGACGACCTCGACCCGGTCCTCGACCTCGTCGAGGAGACCGTCCGCCGACACCGCCGCTCACCCTGACCCCGGGTGGTCAGCGGCCGAGGGCGTAGCCCATGCCGCGGATGGTGGCGATGTGCTCGGCGCCCAGCTTGCGGCGCAGCGTCCGGACGTAGACGTCGACGATGTTGGAGCTTGGATCGAAGTCGTAACCCCACACGTGCGAGAGGATCTGCTCGCGGGAGAGCACCTGACCGGGGTGGCGTAGGAACAGGTCGAGCAGGACGAACTCCCGTGCGGTCAGGTCGACCGTGGTCTGCCCGACCTGGGCTCGGCGGGTGCGCAGGTCCAAGCTGATCCCCCGGGCGCGCAACACGGTCACCTCGGCGGCCTGGTCAACCGGCCGCAGCCGCAGCCGCACCCTGGCCAGCAACTCCTCGAACCGGAAGGGCTTGGTCATGTAGTCGTCGGCGCCGCCTTCCAGCCCGGTCACGGTGTCGTGCACCGAGTCCCTCGCGGTCAGGATAATCACCGGTGTGGTTACCCGCGCGGCGCGCATTGTCTGCAGGACAGCGAAACCGTCCTTGCCCGGCAGACCCAAATCGAGCAGGACCAGGTCGAACTCACCGGTCAACGCGTAGTCGACCGCGGCATCCCCGTCGGCCACGGTCGTCGTGGTGAAACCGTTGGCGGACAGGCCTTTGCGCACGAACGAAGCGATGCGTTCCTCGTCTTCGGCGATGAGGATCCTGCTCACCGGGCACTCCCTTGCCGTATGGGCAGTTCGATACCGAACGTGGCGCCCTTTCCGGGCTTGGACATCAGTCTGGTCGTGCCGCCGTGCGCCTCGGCGATGGCCTTGACGATGGCCAGCCCGAGGCCCGCCCCGGTGCGCTGCCCGGTCCCGCCGCGGGTGGAGCTCCGGGCGAATCGCTCGAAGATCCGTTCGGTCTCGGCAGACGACACACCTGGTCCTTGGTCGGTGATCCAGAACGACACGGCGCCGTTGTACAGGGCCGAGCCGAGCCGGATCTCGTCGCCGTCGGCGGTGTGCTGCACGGCGTTCTGAGCCAGTTGGACAACTGCTTGGGTGACGCGCTGGGGATCGAGTACGACACGGCCCTCGCCGATCGCCTCCAGCCTCCACCTCCGGTCGCCCAACGCGCGCACCTTGGCGTCGAGGTCACTGGTCAGCTCAATGAGCTCGACCGTGGCTGGCTGGATGAAGTCCGGTCGTTCGGCCTTGGCGAGCACGAGCAGGTCGGCGACGATCCGGTTCATCCGGTCCAGTTCGTCGGTGCACAGTCGGATGACGGCGGCGCGGTCGGCCGGGTCCTCGCCCATCAGTTCCAGGTGACCGCGGATGATCGTGATCGGGGTGCGCAGTTCGTGTCCGGCGTCGTCGACGAAGTGCCGCTGCGTGTCGAAGGCCTCCTGCAGCCGGTCGAGCATCTCGTTGAACTGGTCGGCCAGTCGCGCGATGTCGTCGTGTCCGGTCACCGGTATCCGGCGGGTGAGGTCGTGTTCCCCGATCTGGGTCGCGGCGTGGTGCAGCAGCCGGACCGGCGCCAGGATCTGCCCGGCGACAAGCCAGGCGGCGAAACCGCCCAGTAGCAGGCCCGCGAGGCTGACCAGGGCCAGCGTCCGGATGGTTTGGTCGACCTTGGCCTGGTCCCCGGCGACGAAGTACCCGACGACGAAGATCCCCCTGTCACCCGCGGCGGCGCTCGGCCCGGCGACGGCGACTTTGACCCACCGCATCTCGCCCGCGTCGGTCCGCGTGGAACCGTGATTGTTCGCGGAGACCAGGATCGTGTCGAACAACTCCGGGCGTTGATGCAGAGGCAGCGGCATGAGGCGCTGCTGGTGCAGGACCTCGCCGTCCCCGGTGTTCGCGACCCAGCCGACGAGCACCTCATCCTCATCGGGGTACTGCCGCTGCAGGTGGTTGAACAGCAGTTCGCGGGCGCTGCCGATGGGCCGGTTGGTGGCGCGGTCGACACCGGCGGCGGCGACCCCACTGAACTCGCGAGCCTCCTGCTCGAGCGCGGTCGCGACGTTGCCGTCGACCTGCCGCAGCAACATGTTGCGGGTCACCAGGGCGACCGTGGCCAGCGCCATCACCATCAGCAGCAGCAGCCAGCCCATGATCCGGATCCGGGCGGGCACCACCCACTGGCGACCGGGCGGCCGATCGTGCCGCGCCGCGCCGGGCGTCGCCGCCGTACCTGAGTCGGGCGCATCCGCGTTCGACCCCTCCGGTTCCGCCCGGACGGGTCGCCACAGCCCGACCACGCCCTTCACAGAGACACGGCTGGCGCGGGAGGCGGCGTCCTCCTCAGTCGTCACCATCGTCACCGCCGCCCCGCCCGCCGTCATCGTCGTCGCTCACCGGCGGCACGGGCACGACCACGGTCGGCGTCGGTGTCCGGGGCCTCACGGACTCCGCGGCGGGCGGCGCGGGCGCAGGCGCGGAGGGCGCAGGCACGGCGGAGGGCGGCGCGGGTGAGGTGGTCGTGGTCGGGGCTGTGTCACTACCTGGTC
>NZ_JBOHGC010000555.1:0-13170 GCF_050699995.1 Actinokineospora sp.
GGCGGGCGGTGCGCGACCGGCATCGTCGGCTCGGCGGCGAGGCCACCGCCCGCGGGCACGGTTCGGCCCGGATTCGCGGCCATAGCGCCGGTGTGGTCCGGTTCGACGGCCACCGCGCGCAGGGCGCCGCGGGCGACCACCGTCTCAGGCTGGTCGAGCGTCACCGGGACCATGCCGGTCCGCTCGGCGACGAGTCGTGCGACCAGCGGGATCCGGCTGGAGCCACCGACCAGGAAGATGCCGGAGAGCTGTTGCGGCGCCAGGCCCGCCTCGCGGATGGTGGCCAGCGTCAGGTCGACCGCCCGGCCGACCGGGACGCCGATCAGCCGTTCGAGGTCGGTCCTTGTGACGTGCGCGTCGGGGAATGGCGACGGCAGCGGAACATCGGTGTACGGGTGGCGGGACAGGGTTTCCTTGGCGCCGCGGATGTCCTGGCGCAGCACGCGCCTGCGCCTGCGGTCGGCCAGGTCGCGGCCCTCCACGAGTGCCCGCCAGGCGTCCGGGTCGCCTGTGGAGACCATGTCGCCGACGTAGCCGAGGAGAAGTTCGTCGATGTCGGCGCCGCCGAAGTGCGGGTCGCCCCTGGTCGCCAGGACCGTGTACGCGGGCGGCAGCCCCGGCCGGGCCGCCTGGGTGGTGCGCACGACGCTGACGTCGACCGTGCCGCCGCCGAGGTCCAGGACGGCGAGGGTGCGGCCCTGCGGACCGGTCGGCCCCGGGTAGCTCGCCGAGTGGAACACCGCGGCTGCGACCGGTTCTGGCACGAGCACGATTCGCTCTGCGAGACCGGCGGCGGCTTGGCGCAGAACCTGGGTGCGGACGCCGCCCCAGTCGGCGGGGTGGGTGAGGACCAGTTGCGCGGCCTGCACGCCACCGGCGACCCGGCGGGCCTCGTTGAGGGCCCGGCCGAGCACGGCCCGGAACACCGCGCCGACGGGCAGCACGGTGTCGCCGAGCAGCAGTTCCTTCTCGTCGATCCGCCGCTTGGGATGCGGCTCGTAGCGGGAGGGGTCCAGCGCGGCCTGGCGGTCGGCTTCCTGGCCGACGAAAAGAGTTCCGTCCGGCGCGGCGTAGACCGACGACGACAGCAGCGGCTGCCCGTCGAGCACGACGACCTGAGGTTCGCGACCGTGCACGGACACCGCGACACACGTGCTCGACGTCCCAAAGTCGACCGCCACGCGCAGTGCCACTTCTTCGCCCCTCGACCCGCCCGATCCTGCCCCGAGTCACCCTACGTGATCGGCAACGCGGGTGAATCCACCCGATAGCCGAAGCCAAGGCGTCCCGGTTGGCGGCGCGAAAACGCACCGCCAACCGGAGGCGACTACTCCGGCGGGATCCAGGCCACGTGTATCAGCGCCTGGCCGACCTTGCGGCTGACCAGCGTGCCGCGGCCCGGCGGCATCGCCGACGGCTTGACCGTGCCGAGCAGCGCGCCCTCGTCCTTGCTGCCGCTCATCACGACACCGGGGCTCGCGATCTCGCGCAGCTTGCCGAGGATCGGGTCGAACATCGCCCGGCTGGCACCACCGGAACGGCGGGCCGTGATCACGTGCAGACCGACGTCCTTGGCCTGCGGCAGGAACTCCGCGATCGGCTGCAGCGGGTTGTTGCCCTGCGGGGCCACGAGGTCGTAGTCGTCGACGATGACGAAGAGCTCGGGGCCCGTCCACCACGACCGGTTCCGCAGCTGGTCCTGCGTGACATCCGGCCCCGGCAGTCGCTTGAGCATCGACCCGCGGACGTCCTTGACCATGTCGCCGAGCTGGTTGGACGAGACCGCGTAGCCCAGCAAGTGGTTGGTGTCGATGAAGCCCAGCATCGTGCGCCGGTAGTCGACGAGCAGGATGACCGCTTCCTGCGGGGTGTAGCGGTCCATGATGCCGCGCACGATCGTGCGGATCAGGTTCGTCTTGCCCGACTCGCCTTCGGCGAAGGCCATGAAGTGCGGCTCGGCGTCGAAGTCGAGGTACACCGGGGCCAGGTCGTTCTCGTCGATGCCGATCGGCACCAGCTTCGAGTCGCGGCGGGTGTCCTGGGTGAGCAGGTCCTCGTAGGTGATGAGCTCGGGCAGCAGGCGCACCTTCGGGGCGCCGCGGCCGCGCCAAGCGCCCTTGATCTTGGCGACCGCGTCCTGGACGCCGGTGGCGACGTCGTCGGCGCTGCTTGAGCCGTCGATGCGGGGCAGGCCGGTCAGGAAGTGCAGCTTGTCGCGCGAGAGGCCGCGGCCCGGTCGCCCGGCGGGGATGTTGACCGCGACTCGACGGTCCACATCGGACTCGCTCGGGTCACCGAGGCGCAGCTCGAACCGGGTGCCGAGCAGGTCCTTGAGCGCCGGGCGGATCTCCGCCCAGCGGTTGGCCGCCACGATGACGTGGATGCCGTAGGACAGACCCTGCGCGGCGAGGTTGACGACCTGCGACTCCAGCGACTCGAACTCCTGGCGGAAGTTGAGCCAGCCGTCGACGATCAGGAACACGTCGCCGAACAGGTCTTCCTGGATCCCGCCCTGCCGCTTGCGGTTGCGGAAGTCGGTCATCGAGTCGATGCCGAGGTCGCGGAAGCGCTGTTCACGCTCGCTGATCAGGCTGGTGACCTCGGCGACCATCCGGCGGGCCTTGTCGGGGTCGATACGACCGGCGACGCCACCGACGTGCGGCAGGCCCTCGAGCGTGCCCATCGTGCCGCCACCGAGGTCGAGCACATAGAACTGGACTTCCTCGGCGGTGTGCGTCAGCGCCATCGACATGATGAGCGTTCGCAGCATCATCGACTTGCCGGACTGCGGGCCGCCCGCGATGGCCGCGTGGCCCGCCGCGCCGGAGAAGTCGGCCCAGAGCAGGTCCCGGCGCTGTTCGAACGGCTTGTCGATGATGCCCAGCGGAACCTGCAGCCTGCCGTTGCCGTAGAAGCCGACCGGGGACAGACCGCGGTCTTCGGTGGGCTGCAGCGGCGGGAACAGCGTGTCGAGCGAGTTCGGCTCGTTGAGCGGGGGCAGCCACACCTCGTGCGCGGGCGGGCCCTGCCCGACGAGCCTGCCGACGATGACGTCGAGTTCGCTGGCCTCGGCGCCGCCCTCGGGCTTCTTCTCCTCGACGACCGGCACCAGCGGCTTCTCGGGCTCCTTGGGGATCTCGACGTAGTCGGGGACGAAGAGCTTCGCGCGCCGGTCGCCGGACACCGCCGTCGCCGGGCCCGCGACCTGCATGCCCGCCGGCCGGTACGGCCCGGAGACGTAGGCGGCCTTGAAACGGACCATCGTGCTGGTGTCGAACTTCAGGTAGCCGGAGCCCGGGACCGACGGGAGTTCGAACGCGTCGGGCACACCGATCGCTGCCCGCGACTCCGCCGCGGAGAACGTCTTCAGACCGATCCGGTAGGACAGGTGCGAGTCGAGCCCGCGCAGCTTGCCCTCTTCGAGTCGCTGCGAGGCGAGCAGCATGTGCATCTGCAGCGAGCGGCCCAGTCGGCCGACGGCGACGAACAGGTCGATGAAGTCCGGCTTCGCGGCGAGCAGTTCGGAGAACTCGTCGACGACGATGAACAGCGCGGGCAGCGGGTCGAGGTCGGCGCCGTTCTCACGGGCCTTCTCGTACTCCCACACGTTCTTGAAGTTGCCGCCGTTCTTGAGCGCTTCCTGGCGGCGGTTCATCTCGCCCGCCAAGGCGTCCTTCATCCGGTCGACGAGGGTCAGGTCGCCCTGCAGGTTGGTGATCGTCGCCGCGACGTGCGGCGCGTCGTCGAGGCCGAGGAACGTCGCGCCACCCTTGAAGTCGACGAGGATGAAGTTCAGCGTCGTCGACGAATGCGTCGCCAGCATGCCGAGCACCAGGGTGCGGAGGAACTCCGACTTGCCGGAACCGGTGGCGCCGATGCACAGGCCGTGCGGGCCCATGCCCTCCATCGCCGATTCCTTGATGTCGAGTTCGACGAACTGGCCGAACTCGCCGATGCCGAACGGCACCCGGTAGCGGTCGCGGACCGGCCGCGGCCGCCACGCCTGCTGGACGTCGAACGTCATCGGGTCGCCCGGGATGCCGAGCAGTTCGAGCAGCGTCGGGTTGGCGTTCAACGGCTCGTCGTCGCCGGAGTCGGACGCGCCGACACCGAGCCGGTAGGGCGAGAGCTTGCGGGCCAGGGCCTCGGCTTCGGCCGCGCTGAGGTTGTCGGGGTCGGCGAACCACTCCACCCCGCTCGCGCTGCGCGCGCCGAGCCGGTCTTCCTCCACCACCAGGCGCAGACCACGCCGCGCGGTCAGGTTGCCGAGGCTGTCGGAGAGGTCCATCAGCGTGACGCCGACCAGCCCCTCCTCGAGAATGATCTGCTCTTCACGGGTGACCTCGCCGTCGTCGATGACGATCACGATGTGCGGCTGGTCGGGCTGGGGCGGGGCGTTGCGGGTGAACCGCTGCCGGTCGCGCAGCTCCTCGTCGAGCCACTCCTCGATCTGGGCGAGCGACCCGGCCATCATCCGCAACTGGCCGATGCCGTCGGCCATCGTGGGGTGCTGGGCGTGCGGCAGCCACTTCGCCCATTCCCACTCCTGCTTGGCCTTGCCCGCGGTGACGACCGCGACGAGCACGTCCTCAGGGGTGTGGAAGGTGACCAGCTGGGCGATCAGCGCCCGGGCCAGGCCGCGGGTCAGCTCACGGTCGCCGGTCAGGCCGACGGCGGCGAACCCGCGGATGGCGACCTGGATGGGCAGTTCGGGGACGATCGAGTGCGCGCGCACGAACCGGCGCAGCGCGAGCGTGGCGATCGGCTCCAACTCGTCGACCGGTCCGGTCTGCGGCGGGACGAGCCGGGTGGCCAGGCGCTGCGAGCCGCGGCCACCGCGCAGGTGGCAGAAGTCGGGGTCGGCCTGGCGGCGCTCCCACATCCGCCTGCTGGTCGCGATCGACCACAGGGCCTGCGGGTCGGGGTGGGTCCATTCCAGGGAGGCGCGCTGGTCAAGCGAGGCCTCACGGGCCCGGTCGCGCATCTGGCCGAGGTAGCGCAGGTAGTCCTTGCGGTCCTCGTTCATCTCGGCCTTCTTCTGGCCGCCGCCCTTGCCCCCCATGCCGCCGGCCATCATGCCCACCGTCGACATCACCATCATGCCGCCGAACATCAACGAGGTGGGATTCCGCCCGCCCGTCGTGAACATGAAGACCATCATTCCGACGGAGGCGAAGATCATGACCGCGGGCAGCATCTTCATCACGATGCTGCCCGGAATGACCCTGGGCACCTCGGGCGGCGGCTCCAGGTGAACCTCACCGCCCGGCTGGCGGGGCGCGGCAAGGCGGGGCGAACGCTTGAACTGCAGCGTGCTCACCGGACAGACACCTCTTTTATCTCGACAGCTGCTGGGGAGAACCTACCGAACCGCGGGGTCACCGACGGCCCGATCGGTCGATTGCCGTGCCTTGCCCACGTTGAGCGCCACTAACAGGGCCACCAGGGCCGCGCCGCCGAACGCCGCCTTCACCGGGCTGACGCCGATGGCGAGGAAGTACGTCACCGCGGCGGTGACCACCGCGGGCATGAGCGCCAGGCCGCCGAGGGCCGGCCACTGAGAACCGTAGACGAAGATGAGGACCGCGGTGATCACCATGGCCCGCGCACACGACGACGGAAAGCAACCGCATCACGCCGCTTCGAGGCGCGCCTGAACCATCGATCACCGAAGACCATCCCCCAACTCGACACACTTTCTCGGAACCGCCGTACTCGCCGATCCCGGTGCGGCCATACTAGGGGCGGTCCCGGCACGGCCGGGACCCTTCGCGCATACCTGTGGATAACTCAAAGGGGGCAGGCGTGGCAACCGGGACGACCGTGTTCAGCCGGGTGACGGTGGTGGCGCCCAGAACGCGCATCGACGTGGCGCTGCCGGCGGACGTTTCCGTCGCCGACCTGCTGCCCATGCTGCTGGAGATGGCCAAGGAGGCCACTCCCGACGGCGGCGCGCGCCATGGCGGCTGGTGTCTGGCCAAGCTCGGCGACAACCCGCTCGACCCGAGCCGCACGCTCGGCTCGCTCGGCATCGTCGACGGCGACATGCTGCAGCTGCGCAAGCGCGCCGAGAACCCGCCGCCCCCGCTCTACGACGACGTCGTCGACGCGATCGCGGAGTCCACGCCGGACAGCTACCGGCCGTGGACCAAGGAGACCGCCAACCGGATCGGGCACATCGCGGGTTCGCTCGCGCTGATCGCCGGTGCGCTGGCGGTGTTCATGGCGGGCCCGATGTGGGGCGGCGGCAACATCGCCCCGGCGATCACCGCCGGTGTGGCGGCCGTCGTCGCGGTCGCACTGGGCGCGACCATCGCGCGGGCCTACCAAGCGCAGTCGACCGGTGTGCTGATCGCGGCGGCGGGCGGGCTGCCGATGGCTTTCGCCAGCGGCCTGTCGATCGTGCCGGGCCAGCCCGGCCGGGCGAGCCTGCTGCTCGCCTGCGCGCTGGTGCTGATCGTCGCGTCGGCCTCGATCATGCTGATCGGCGCAGGCATCACGACCTTCGTCGCCGCGGGCAGCGCGGCCACGCTCGGCATCGTCGCGTTCGGTGTGGCCACCCTCATCGCGCACCCGGCGCACGGCATCGCCGCGGGCACGGTCGCGGTCGCGCTCGGTGCGCTGTCGGTGCTGCCGCGGCTGACGATCCAGCTCGCCCGGCTGCCGCTGCCCACCGTCCCGGGCAGCGCTGAGGACCTCAAGGAAGACACCGGTTTCCCGGACTACCGCTCCATCGAGCGGCGCGCGGGTCTAGCGCACGAGTACATGACCGGCATGATCATCGGCTGCGGTCTTGCGGCGGCCATCGGCGCCGTGGTGGCGGCGACTTCCCCGGACATCTGGGGTGTGATCCTCGGCGTGGTGGCGACGGTGGTGCTGCTGCTGCGGGCCCGCACCTACGCCAACGGCAGCCAGGCGGTCGCCCTGCTGGCGTCCGGCATGGTCAGCGCGGCGGGCATCCTGCTGGGCTGGCTGATGACCGCCGACCCGTTCGCCCGCCTGCTGTGGGTCTTCGGCGTCCTGGTGATCCTCGGCGCCGCGGCGCTGGTTCTCGGCGTGATCTTCCCGAACCAGCGCTTCTCACCGCCGCTGCGGCGCACCGTCGAGATCATCGAGGCCATCTGCATCGCGTCCGTGCTGCCCATCGCGCTGGGCGTGATGGACCTGTACAGCACGCTGCGCCACATCTCGTTCTAGGGGGAAGCATGCGGGTGGGGAAGAAGCGGGGCACAGCCGCGCTCACGGTCGCCGTGATGGTGACCGTGGCCGCGGCCCCCGGTGCGGTCGCACAGCCGGAGAAGCAGGAACCCACGTCGATGGCGACCCCGCCACCGCTGGAACCGAACTGGCCGATTCTCCCCTGGACGGGACCAGACGCGACTTACGCGCTCAAGACCCAATGCATCTCGTCGCTCGACAAGGGCGTCGACCTCAAGAACAAGCCGTGGGGCCAACAGCAGCTCCGGTTCGACGAGCTGCACAAGTTCTCCACGGGCGAGGGCATCCTGGTCGGCGTGATCGACACGGGGGTGAAGGCGCACCCCTACTTCCAGGACCGGATCAAGGGCGGCGGCGACCTCGTCAACGGCGGTGACGGCCTGGAGGACTGCGACGGGCACGGCACGGAGGTCGCGGGCATCATCGCGGCCAAACCACCCGCCGAGAGCGGCATCGGGTTCAAAGGAATCGCGCCCGACGCCCAGATCCTCTCGATCCGCCAGACAAGCCAGAACCACTGGGGCAGGCGCCCGGACGCGACCGAAGACCACCCCGCGGGGTCCATCGATTCCCTCGCCCAAGCCATCGTCCACGCGGCGAACCAGAACGTCCGGGTCCTGAACATGTCGGTGGACAGCTGCCGACCGGTGTCGGACGGTCCGATCAAGCGTGCGGAGAAGAACCTTCAGGCAGCCCTGCGGTACGCGTTCGAGAAAGATGTCGTGCTGGTCGCCTCGGCGGGCAACTCCGGCGAGAACTTCTGCCCGGACGTGACGAACGGCACCGACCCGAATAACCCGACCCACTTGGTGACGCCGCCGTGGTTCTCCGACTACGTGCTCTCGGTGGGGGCCACCGACCGCTCCGGCGATCCCGCCAAGTTCTCGGTCCAGGGGCCATGGGTCTCGGTCGCCGCGCCCGGCACGGAGATCATCTCGCTAGACCCCGCCCTGGGCAGCAACGGCCTGGCCAACCTGCAGGTCCTCAAGGACGGCAAGACTGCCGCGATCCAGGGCACCAGCTTCGCGGCGCCCTACGTGGCCGGGTTGGCAGCGCTGATCCGCAAACGGCATCCGCTGCTGACGGCCAAGCAGGTGATGGAGCGGATCAAGATCACCGCGTCGCACCCGGCGGCGCCGGGCGGGCGGGACAACCTCGTCGGACACGGCGTGATCAACCCGATCGGCGCGCTGACCGCGACCATTCCCAGCGAACACGGGATCGCGGCGGACTCGCCGCTGGACATGAAGCTGGACCTGCCGCCCGCGGTGGAGGCGAACTGGCTGCCGATGCGGGTGGCGCTGATCGGGTCGAGCGCTGGGCTGGTGGCGCTGCTCCTGACCTTGTTCATCGTGCGGACCTTGCGCCGAAACAACGGCGACACAGCCGAACCACGCGGCTCCGCCTGACACGCGAGATTCAAGCGGGGCATGAGGCCCAATCACAACGTCTCTGATTGGGCCTCCCCGCTTCACGCCAAAGGCGGTGTACCAGGGGATCGGTGGGCGATACGTCAGTCCTCGCCGATGACCGACGGGGAGGTCTTGGTGGGCTTGCCGAAGATGTCGACCGGATCGGCCGTCAGGCGGTTGCGGTTCTTGTGTTCGGAATCGCCGCCCTGCTGGCCGCCCATTCCACCCATGGGCATGCCGCCCATCATGCCGCCGCCCATCGTGCCCGAGCGGCCGTCGCCGCCGCCCGCGCTCGCCGCTGCTGCCGCGGCGCCCGTCGCCGGGCCGGGGATGGCTTCGCCCGCCATGACGTAGCCGCCTGGCTGTGGGGTGGGGGGTGTCGCGCTCGCACCACCGCCGCCACCACCACCGCTGATCGCGGCGCCGCCTCCGCCGCCGGAGCCGCCGCCCTTGATCGCGTCCACTGGCTCAGGGGCTGGCTCCGGGGAGCCGTCCACCGGCGCCGGGATGACCGGCAAATCCTGGCTGAACGCCCAGTTCTCCGCGGGCATCGGGTGCGCCATGGTGATCTTGTCGAAGACCTGGGAGCCGTCGATTCCCTCGCACAGCCGCACCAGCGCCTCGAGGACCTGGCGGACCGACTCGAACAGCTCCTTGGTGGGCCGCTTCATGTGGTCGAGGTAGAGCCGGGTGCGGTCCTCGCCCTGCAGCGGCATCGCCATGGCGGCCGACGCGGTGTCGGCCGCGTCGGCGAGTAGGCCCGCCATGTCGGTGACGATCTCGCGGAGGCCGTCGGCGGTGTCATCGAGGACTTCGGACATCGCGACCATCGCGTCGGACATGTCGTGGCCCGCGAGACCGATGCGGTTCATGTAGTCGATGAAGGAGTCCGCGTCGGCGCCCTCCCAGGCGGCGTCGAGCCCACCCAGGGGTTTGGTGAGGTTGTCGGCGACTTTGTCCGCCCGGAGGCCGACCGTGCGCCAGCGCACCGCCTCGTCGTGCATGTCGCTCCAGCGGCCGACGACCGGGGCGAAGTACACCTCGACCGGGTCGGGCACGCCGAGTTCGCCGCACAGCCTGCTCAGGTAGTCGAGGTAGCCGCTGACGTCGGCCTCGACGTCGGCGCCGTTCGGGCCGCCGCGCTCGGGTCCGGCCGGGGCCACCAGGTGGTCCCTGCCGAACCGCTCGGCGGCGGACTCCTCCCGGTCGACCCGTTCGGCGACGGCCCGCTCCGCTCGCTCGGTCGCGCTGCGCTTGTCCATCGGAGCCCCCTACGCCTGGCCGCTGCGGTTGATCTCGCGCACGCTGTCGCCTTCGGACACCGCGTAGGTCTCGGCGACCTGGCCGAGGCTGTGCGCCGCCGACTCCAACGCCTCCACGGCCCGCGTGAGCTGACCGCGCAGCACCTCCGCGGCGCGACCGTAGGACTCGGCGATGCGCACCGTCCGACCCAGCGACCCGAAGGCCTCCGCGGTCAGCGGCGCGGCGTTGAGCACGTCGGCTCCGGCGCCGAGCGCTTCGGCGTTCTCGGCGACCTTCTTCGCGTAACCACTGACCCAGTCGGGATCGACCTTGATGGCAGTCATCGACTACCGACCTCCTCGCACGCCCTTGTCACCTTCTGACGGTAATGCGCGCGAGGCGGTTCCCGAAGTGCTCAGCCGCCTGGAGCTTTAGGGGTCGCGGATGGGAACTGCCCCGATTCCACGGACACCGAGTCGAAGGTCTGCCGGACGTCGCGGGTGTTGAGCGAGGCGCCGTTGGGCAGCAGGCGCATGATCGCGTCCGGGGCCGGGCGCTGGTTGGCCAAGCCGAGTGCCGTCGCGGTCTTCGCGTCCGGCACGCCGAACTTCACGCCCCGGTCGGAGACCAGGTAGATCGGCCCGGTCGCGAAGTCCACTTTGGACGTCGCGCCGCGCACGACCGCGGCCCGGCCCGGCGGCATGTAGAAGTGGTCGAGGCGCCGGCCGTCGGCGCTCGGGGTGCTGATCGGCACCGTGGCGGGCTCGCCGCGCGGGGTGCGGGGCAGTGGCAGCTGCGTGCCGACGTGAACCTGCGTGTGCTCGTCGGCGTCCGGGCCTTCGCCCACCACGTTCCAGCGCAGGCAGGCGACCGGGAAGTTCACCGGATCGAGTGCTTCCGGCACCACCTTCGGGAAGGTGCTCTCGTCGATCTCGATCGACGGCGACGCACCGGGGATCTGGTCCGGGCGCACCTCCGTGATCTTGTCGCCGCCCGCGGTCGACTTGAACCGGATGAGGTCCGCCGTGGTTTTCTTGATCTTCTGAACGCCGTCGCGCAGGATCACGTAGTAGTCGTTCTCGACCGCCGAGGCACCCGCGCGCTGGATGGACACGATCGAGCCCACCGGCAGGCCCTCGATGTCGATCTGACTGGCGGAGCCGAGGCCCGGGATGTCCGGCGAAGCGAGCCTCGGCGCCTCGGGAATCGCGTTGAGCAGTCCCGTGGTGATCTGCCGGATGTTCTCGGTGCGCAGGTTCAGCGCGGTCGTCACCCGCTTGTCAGCCATGTCGACCTCGGCGCGGACCGTGTTGGCGTTCTTCTTGACCGCCGTCTCGGGCGTGCGGTAGACGAGGTAGACCTTCTTGTTCTCGGCCTGCACCAGCAGCGCCTCGTTGACCGCGAGTTCCGGTCCGAAGTCGGTGTGCCCCGCCGCGACCGTGGTCTCGATCTTGTTCTCGCTCGCGGGCTTGTTCAGGCTGCGGTCGAGTTGGTACTCGTCGCACACGGCCCAGTCGCTGTTGATCCGCTGCTCGTCGCCGGGCAGCATCTGCGGCCCGTCCGGGATGCCGGTCAGCCGCTCACGCGTGATGTCGACGAGCTTCGAGTCCGGGACGACCTCGACCTTGGCGGGGCCGCCCGCGGCGCCGCCGCCGCCGTCGTCGGTCTGGCTGGCGGGCTGGTCACCGCCGTTGTTGCCGCGCGCGAGCAGCAGCAGCCTCGCGGATGCGAGGTTGAACGTCGGGACGAGCACCTTGCCCCGCTCGGTGTTCGTCAACAGGACATAGATCGCCCCCGAAGGCTGGGCGATGACGATGCCGTCCTGGTTCGGGGCCTTCGGCGCGGGCTTGAGCAGCCCGAAGATCAGCACGCCGATCATGCCGATGGCGGCGATGCACACACCCACGATCGTGGCTCGGGAATGTGTGCGCATCGGATCGTGGAGCATCACCGCGTCCTTGCGGACCAATGCCGACTGCATCCTGCGCAGTACGAAGCGGTATGCCTGAACCTGAGACTTGGTGGTCGGTGTTGATGGCATTCTCGGCCTGCTGCTCTCCCCGTCGCGGTACGGTTCCGGAGGATAGCCGTACGGCCGTCGCCGTATGTGGGGTTCTCCACCAACCGAGGGGAAGAGATCTAGCGGATGTCCGTGACCACTCCTCCGCGACAGGGCCGGACGCCACCTCCCGGTGGCCCGGGTCGACCTCCCGGCCCTGGCGGTCCCGGCAGACCAGGCGGACCCGGCGGACCTCCCGGACCAGGGGGTCCTGGGGGACCCGGTGGCCCTGGGGGTCCTGGCGGTCCCCCGCCCGCGGGTTCCGGCCCCGCCGCCGCGCAGCCGCCTGCCGGACCTCGGGTCCGCGTGTCGGCGCGCAGGCGCCACCGCGGGTCGAGCCTCGGCAGCCTGCCGGTGTCGAACCTTGTCGTGCTCGAAGTCGGCCTCGCCCTCGGGCTGGTCCTGCTCGCCATCGACCTCAAACTCGTCTACGTGTCGATCGGCATCGTCGTCGCCGCGCTGGTTCTCGCGTTCCTGCGCTGGCGCGGCCGCTGGTTCACCCAGTGGATCGGTCTCACCGCCCGCTATTCCGTGCGGTCGCACGCGCGGGTCACCAAGCCGCCGAGCCCGGTGACCATGGAGGCCGTCGCGGCGCAGGACGAAGCCGCGGTGACCGGTCCGGACGACCCACGGGTCAACCTGCTGCGGCTGGCGGTGCCCGACCTGGTCGTGGCGCACGCGGTCGACCACGAGCAGCGCCCGCTGGGCCTGGCCTGGCACGAGGGCACGTGGACCGCGGTGCTGCTGGTCGACCCGGCGCCCGCGCTGGTCAGCCAGGTCGGGTCCACCCCGAGCCTGCCGCTGGGCGCGCTGGCGCCGTGCCTGGAAGACCGCGGCGTGGTGCTCGACGCCATCCAGGTCATCTGGCACTGCTACCCCGGAAGTGTCGCGCTGCCACCGAGTTCGCCCGCGCTCGCGTCCTACCTGGAGGTGCTCGGCCCGCTGCCCGCGGCGGCCCGGCGCACCACGTGGATCACGGTCCGGCTGGACCCGCGCCGGTGTGGCGAGGCGATCCGGGAGCGCGGCGGCGGCGTCGTCGGCGCGCACCGGGCGTTGATCGGCGCGTTGTCCCGCGTCCGCAACGCCCTGGAGTCCGCGGGCGTCACGATCCGCCCGCTCGACTCGGACGAGCTGCTGCGCGCGGCGATCTCGTCGGCCGAGCTCACCGCGGCCGTCGGCAACACGAACCCCGTGTCGTTGCGGGAGAAGTGGGCGGGCGTCACCGCCGGTGGCGTCGGT
>NZ_JBOHGC010000556.1:0-30971 GCF_050699995.1 Actinokineospora sp.
GCCCACCACTGAGCACCCGCCGCGCCCCGGACGCGTCGACCGCCACCGCGCACGCGAGGCGGCGGCCGTCGTCGAGGGTGATCGTGGACCCGCGCGGCCCGTGCTCGGCCGCCCGCACCCGCCCGGCGAACACGGTGACGTCGGAGCGGGCGAACCCGGCGAGCACGGAGTCGTTGTGCAGCACGCAATAGCCACGGTCAAGCCTGCGGCCCGCCGCGCGCACGGCGATGGCCTTGGTGACCTCCGCGCCTGCTGGGAGCGCCGTGCACTGGTCCTCCCAGAGCCCGTACGTCGCGGGCCAGGGCGCGTACGGGTCCGGGTCAAGCAGGGCGGTCCGCAGCCCGAGCCCCGCGCACCGAAACGCCACCGCCCACCCCGCGGGTCCCGCCCCCACAACGACAACATCCACCCCCCGATCCCACCACGCCCACCCGCGAGTCGCCCCTTCCCGGCCTCCCGCGAGTGTGGCGTGGTCAGGTGGGGAGGGTGCCGAAGTGGACGGTTTTGGCGGTGAGGAGGAAGAGGTCCTGCCGGTTGGCGACGCCTGCTGGGTCCGTCGGGTCGAGGAGGCGGTCGAGGGTGGCCAGGTCATCGGCGTCGAGCAAGCCGTCGAGCAGGCCGTCGGGCGTGGTGTGCCGGTGGCGCAGGTAGCGCGCGACTGACGCCCGGGGTCCCTCGGCCAGTGGCGCGGGGTGGTCCACCAGGAAGGTCTTCGCGCGCACGTCCGTCAGGCCCGCCGCCCGCACCATGGCGGGCCAGTCCTCGACCACCCGCACCGACCCCGGAAGCTCGGCGCGCATCCGGGCGAAGCGGTCCTCCCGGGTCGCGTCCAGCCGCGCCTGCAGCCCCGGCGTGCCGAAACCCAGGTCGCGGGGCAGGAAGCGGGCGGGCAGCTCACCCTCGACGACGGCGAGGACGCCACCCGGCTCCAGCAGCCCGGCCAACCGGTTCAGCGCGTCCTGCTGATCACCCACGTGGTGCACGACCTGCCCGGACCACACAAGATCCGCGGGCCCGAGGTCGTCCAGGCCTTCGGGGAACGCGGCGACCATCGTCTGCAGGGACACGCCGAGCCGCGCGGCTCGCTTCTCCGCGCGTTCGAGCAGTTCCGGCGACCCGTCCACGGCGACCACCTCCGCGTCCGGGAACACCTCCGCCATCCGGCAGGCGGCGACGCCCGGGCCGCTGCCGATGTCCAGGATCCGTCGCGGTCGCAGGTCGCGAAGCTCGTCGAGTGCCTGCCGCACATAGGGACTGTGCGTTTCGCCCTCGAGTTCCAACAGGTCGGCCATCGCGGCCCAGTCCATGTGGTGTGTCATCGCGCGCCCTCCAACAGGTCTTCCTCGATCAGATCCAGGTTCACCGCGATGGCCGCCTGCGCCCCGGCCGCGGCGGCGGTTTCGCCCGGTCGGAGTCGTCCGCCCGTCGGCGAAGAACACGACGTCGTCGGACCACTGCCGCACCAGCAGGGCCTGGTGCACCGACTCCGGCCGGGTGCCGAGCACACCGACCGGCTCGCCCCGCACCTCCCAGCCGTGGCAGTACGGGCAGTGCAGCACGTCCCTGCCCCACCGCTCCCGGATTCCCGGCAGGTCCGGCAACTCGTCGCGCAGCCCGGTGGCCACGATCACCCGCCGCGACCAGCTCCGCGGAGGGCATGCCGTCGCGGGTCAGGTAGCCGTGCACCCCTTGCGCGGGCGCGTTCCGTGGCGTGCCCGAGTGGACGACCATGACCTGCCGCCGGGCCCTGGCCGGCACGAGCGCGGCGTTGAGCCCGCCAGCGCCGCCTCCGATGACCACTACTTCCTCCATGGCAAACCTCCTGACACCGACAGTGCGCCATGGCCGGCCGACTTGACAAACCTTGTTGCTGTTTCTGCAATAGAAGGATGGAAGAAGTACTGGCCGAGGTCGGATCCCGGCTCAAGCGCATCCGCAAACAGCGCGACTGCACCCTGGCGGCGCTGTCGGAGACGACCGGGATCTCGGTCAGCACCCTGTCGCGGCTGGAGTCCGGGCAGCGCAAGCCGAGCTTGGAGCTGCTCCTGCCGATCGCGCACGCCCACCAGGTTCCGCTCGACGAACTGGTCGGCGCGCCGCCGGTCGGCGACCCGCGGGTGCGACTCAAGCCGGTCAGGCATGGGGACTCCACGGTGGTGCCGCTGACCCAGCAGCCCGGCGGCCTGCAGGCGTACAAGATGGTCATCTCGCCGCGCCGCAAGGAACCGGACCCGCGCACGCACGAGGGCTACGAGTGGCTCTACGTGCTCAACGGCAAGCTGCGACTCGTCCTCGCCGAGCACGACATCGTGCTCAAAGTGGGTGAGGCCGCCGAGTTCGACACCCGGCTGCCGCACTGGTTCGGCAGCACGGGCGACGCGCCTGTCGAGATCCTCAGCCTGTTCGGACCCCAGGGCGAACGCATGCACGTCCGCGCGAGCCCCCGCGGCAAATGACCCGCAACCGCTCTTGAGAAGCTCAGCACCCACCAACGACCAACCACAAAATTTCCGGTGAGGCGGACTAGCCTCGGCGGCATGCCAGATCACCTCCGCCACCGAGAGTCCCGCCGCGACGCCGGGCCGGGTCCGGTCGACCTAGCCGCGACACCGTTTCGCGGGGACCGCGACCGGATCGTCGCCTCGCCGTTCTTCGCCCGGCTGGGCGGGGTGACGCAGGTGGTCAGCGCGAGCGGGTCCGGGCTGCTGCACAACCGGCTCACCCACAGCCTCAAGGTCGCCCAGATCGCGCGCGCGATCGCGGAGCGGCTGATCTCCGACCCCGAACTCGCGCCGGTGCTCGAAGACCTCGGTGGCTGCGACCCCGATGTGGTCGAGGCGGCGTCACTCGCGCACGACCTCGGGCACCCGCCGTTCGGCCACCTCGGTGAGCAGGTGCTCGACCGGCTCGCCCGGCACAGGTTCGGCCTGCCCGACGGGTTCGAGGGCAACGCGCAGAGCTTCCGGATCATCACCACCACCGACACCCGCGGCCCGCGCGCCGCCGGTCTCGACCTCACCGCCGCCGTGCGCGCCGCGACGCTCAAGTACCCGTGGACGCGGCTGACCCACCCGTCGCCGCACCCGCGCGAGATGGCCGATCCGCCTCGTGGCGCCGCCGAGCCGAAGGACGCGCCGGGGACCGGGTCGAGCAAGTTCTCCGCCTACGTCACCGAACTCGACGACCTGACCCAGTGCCGCACGTCCTTCGACAAGCGGGTGGAGATCTGGCAGCAGACCGTCGAGTCGTCGGTCATGGACAACGCCGACGACATCGCCTACGCGATCCACGACCTCGAGGACTTCCACCGCATCGGCGTCCTGCAGCACGCGCCGGTGTCGGCGGAACTGGGGCAGTGGGAGTCCGACCGCGCCGAGTTCGCCGCCTACGACGACGAAGAGCTGGCCAAGCACCACCGCAGGCCCGGCCAGTCCCTGGAGGCCCTGCGCCGCCGCCTGCACGCGCGCGACTCCTGGATGGTCGACGACGAGATCTTCGCCGCGGCCGTGTCGCGGGTGCGCGACGAACTGGTCGACGACCTGCTGTCGGTCCCGTTCGACGGCTCGGTCGCCGCCGAACAGGCCTTCGGCCGCTTCGCGTCGGGCTGGACCGCCCGGCTCGTCGGCGGGGTGCACGTGCTGGCCGACCCGCCCACCCGGTCCGGGCACGTGCTCCTGGGCCGCGAGCAGTGGCATGAGGTGCAGGTGCTCAAGTTCGTCCACCGCCGGTTCGTCCTGCTGCGTCCGGATCTTGCCCTCTACCAGCGCGGACAGGCGCGGCTGCTGACGTCGCTGGTCGAGGCGCTGGAGCAGTGGATGGGCGACCGCTACGAGGCCGACCGGCTCCCACGCAGGCTCCACGACCTGGTCGAACTCGCCCACGGTGAGTACCAGATGCTGGCCGCCGACCACCCGCGAACCCTCGTCGGCGCGGCGGGCGAACAGCCATCGGGCCCGGCCGCGATTCTGTCGCTGGCCCGCGGCCGCGCGGTGATCGACTTCGTCGCGTCACTCACCGACGGTCAGGCGGCGGACCTGATGGAGGCGCTGTCCGGCCGCACCGGCCAGTTCTGGTCCGACTCCTTCGTACTCTGAGCCCATGAGCAAAGCGCGAACTGTCGCAGGCGGTGGTCGCGCGGTGGAGGTCCCCGCCGACCGGATCGCGGGCTGGTACGACCGGTTCGCCGTCCGCCACGGCGGGATCACCCGCACGACGGCCACCGCGGACTCGATCGTCGTCGAGGCGGCGGACGGCGCCACCGCGACCGTCGCGGTTCCGTTCGCACCGCTCGACGGCGAACCGGGGGAGTGGGCGGGACTCCGCATCGACCTCCTGATCGCGCACCTGGAACGTCCACGCAAGGTCGGCTTGCTGCTGGTCCGGCTCGGCGGTCACAGCCTGGGGGTCGCGGAGGCGGGAAAGGTGACGGTGTCGCGCACCGACCGCCGCCAGGTCCACGGCCGCAACGCGGCCGGGGGTTGGTCCCAGCACCGCTTCGCCCGCCGCCGGGAAGGCCAGGCAAGGCAGGCGATGGAAGCCGCCGCCCGCGATGTGGCGGAGGTCCTGGGCACCCGTGTGTCCGAATTGGACGCAGTGGTTCTAGGCGGGGACAAGAGTGCTTTGGACATCCTGCGCGGTAAACGTTCGCTGGCCCCGGTGTTCGCCTTGGCCGAACCCAGGGTCCTCGACGTCCCCGAACCCCGCCGAACGGTCCTGGACGACGCCGCCGAACGCGCTTTCGCCGTGGAGATCATCGTGCGCCACAGCTGACTCCCAGCTGACACACAGCCAGGACACAGACTCGGTGCGCACAGTGGACGTATGACCGACACACCCAGGCCGACTCCCGACGACCGCGCCGCGGGCAAAGCAGCCGACGCCGCGGGCACCCCGCCGGACGCGAGCACCCAACCGACCGCGGCCCTACCCGACCCGAACCAGCCTGCCGCCGCTCCGGGGCCGACCGCTCAGCCCGAGCCCGGCCAGCCCACGACCGCACTCCCGGACCCCGGCGCACCAGCGGTTCCTGTTGTTGCCCAACCAGTGGCCCCCGCGAAGCCGAAGCGAACCGTGAGTCTGCTGGTCGCGGGCCTGGTGGGCGCGGGGTTGCTGGTGGCAGGCGGCGTCGGCGGCTACTTCATCGGCGAAGCAGGCGACGACCGCCGAGGCGGCCCGGGCTTCGCCCGCGAAGACCGCATGGGCCCAGGTCCCGGCCGAGGCCCGCACCACCACGGCCCCTGGCGTGACATGGGCGAACGCCGAGGCGGCATGCGTGGCCCCGGGGACGTCCGCCCCCCTGGCGATCTCCGCCCACCGGGCGACCCGGCGACCCCACCGACCGTCCCCACGCCAGCCTCACCCGCCCCCACCACAACCCCAAGCTGACCAACATGCGGGTGACCCACCCGCGAGTCCAACGTTCAAAACAACGAGTCCAACATTCAGAGCAAGGGGACTCCAGGGACGAAGATCCATCCCCGAAGGCAACCAGTCCGGGGTTTGGGAGCAACCGTGTTCCTGGAGCCAACCCCGTCGGGTGCCATCGGTCGGTGATCGCTCGACGCAAGTTCGTTCGTCCAGAGTGGGCTGGGCGGCTATGTTTCAGTAGTAGTAGACCTTGGCGCCGTCCGCCAGTTCCCGGATCGTGTCCATGTGACCCGCGTGCCGGGCCGTTTCCTCGATCATGTGGAGCAGGATCCACCGCAATGACGCCGAGCCCACTTCGAAGTCGCGGTTCTTGCCTATGTCGTCAAGCGCGTGAGCGGCGATGGTCTCGTTGGAGGCCTGGCACTCGCGTTCGTACTCTTCCAGCAGCTGTGCCAACGGGATTCCGTCGACCAGCATGTCGGCGTCTTCCGGCAGCGCCTGGTCGAACTGGGGGTTCTTTGCCGCCGATTCGCCGTTGCACATCACCTGGAACCAACAGTGCTCGACCCACCGCAGGTGGGAGACGAGGCCGGCCATTGTCATCAGCGGTGAGGTCGGCAGAACCACCCGGTGAGCGTCCTCCTCGGACACTCCCTCGCACTTCCATCGAATGATGTCGCGCTGCATGTCGAGCCAGCCGACGAGTTGGGTGCGTTCGTCAGCGTCGTACGCGGGTCTGGTGGGGGTGATCGCCATGGCGCGCGACGCTACTTCAGCCCGCCGAAGCACGCATCGCAGTTTTCGGCGGGCCGAAGACCGTCCTATCCGAGTGTCCCGGTCGCCAGCAGGCCACCGTCGACGCGGATGGTTTCGCCGGTGATCCAGGCCGAGCGGTCCGACGCCAGGAACGCCACCAGGCCCGCCACGTCCTCGGGCACCCCGAGTCGCTTCATCGGGTAGGACTCGGCCGCCTTCTCCTCGCCTTGGGCGTACAGCGCTTCCGCGAAGCGGGTCTTCACGACGCCCGGTGCGACCGCGTTCACCCGGATCATCGGGCCCAGCTGCCACGCCAGTTCCTCGGTCAGCCGGATCAGGGCCGCCTTGCTCGCCCCGTAAGCCGCGATCACGCCGGTCGAACGCAGGCCTGCGACGGAGGCGATGTTGACCACCGAGCCCCCGTGCTCGCCCATCCACGACTTCACCGCGAGCTGGATGAACCCGAGCGCGCCCACCACGTTGGTGTCGAAGATCTTCCGTACGGCGTCCAGGTCGGCGTCCACGAGCGACCCGTACACCGGGTTGATCCCCGTGTTGTTGACCAGGATGTCCAGGCCGCCCAACTCAGCGATGGTCCGCGCGACCACGGTCGCCCGGTCGTCGGCCGAGCTCGTGTTGGCCGGGACCGCCAGCACCGAAGCCCCGGGCACCGCGGCCCGGATCTCCTCGGCGGCGGCGTCGAGTGCCTCCTGCTTCCTGGCCGAGATGGCCACGGCGGCGCCGCCGCGAGCCAGTTCGATGGCGATGGCCAGGCCGATGCCTCGGCTGGCCCCGGTCACCAGCGCGGTCTTTCCCGCGAATTCACCGTCAGTCATGGCTGCACGATAGCTAAGCGAGCGCTTAGGTTCGAGTGCGGACGCAAACCGGTTCACGTCGTCTCGTAGACTGGGCCCGTGCTCTTCATCGACTGATGTGCGGGAGGGCTCGTCCGCCGCGGCGGCCGAGCGGATGACCCCTGCCACGAAACCTGCGATCGATGGAGCTTTGACGTGATCACCGCTACTGACCTGGAACTGCGCGCGGGTTCGCGCATCCTGCTCTCCGACGCCACCCTGCGCATCCAGCCGGGCGACCGGATCGGCCTGGTCGGCCGCAACGGAGCGGGCAAGACCACAACGCTGCGGGTCCTCGCGGGCGAAGGCGAGCCCTACGGCGGCGACGTCCGGCGCACCGGCGAGATCGGCTACCTCCCGCAGGACCCGCGCGAAGGCGACCTCTCGGTGATCGCGCGTGACCGGGTCCTCTCCGCACGCGGGCTCGATGAGCTGCTGCGCGAGATGGAGAAGGCGCAGACCTCGATGGCCGAGCTGGTCGACGAGGCCAAGCGCGACTCCGCTGTCCGCAAGTACGGCAGGCTCGAGGAGCGCTTCTCCAGCCTCGGCGGGTACGCCGCCGAGAGCGAGGCGGCCCGGATCTGCTCCAACCTGGGCCTGGCCGACCGCGTGCTGGCCCAGTCCCTGTCCACGCTCTCGGGCGGGCAGCGCCGCCGCGTCGAGCTGGCCCGCATCCTCTTCGCCGCGTCCGAGTCGGGTGCGGGCGGCGGCTCCGGCACGATCCTGCTGATCGACGAGCCCACCAACCACCTCGACGCCGACTCGATCGCCTGGCTGCGCGGGTTCCTCAAGGGCCACAGCGGCGGCCTGGTGGTCATCAGCCACGATGTCGACCTGCTCGCCGACGTGGTCAACAAGGTCTGGTTCCTCGACGCCGTGCGCGGTGAGGTCGACCTCTACAACATGGGCTGGCAGCGCTACCTCGACGCGCGCGCCGCCGACGAGAAGCGCCGCAGGCGTGAGCGCGCCAACGCCGAGAAGAAGGCGGGCGCCCTCATGGCGCAGGCCGACAAGATGCGCGCCAAGGCAACCAAGGCCGTCGCCGCGCAGAACATGATGAAGCGCGCCGAGAAGCTGGTCGCGGGCCTCGACGACGTCCGTCAGGGCGACAAGGTCGCGAAGATCCGATTCCCGGAACCGGCCCCCTGCGGCAAGACGCCGCTGATGGCCGAGGGGCTGAGCAAGTCCTACGGCTCGCTGGAGATCTTCACCGGCGTCGACCTCGCCATCGACAAGGGATCACGGGTCGTCGTGCTCGGCCTCAACGGCGCGGGCAAGACCACCCTGCTGCGCCTGCTCGGCGGCATGGAGAAGGCCGACTCGGGTGGCGTGATCCCCGGCCATGGCCTGCGCCTGGGCTACTACGCCCAGGAACACGAGACGCTCGACCACGACGCCAGCGTGTGGTCCAACATCCGCCACGCCGCCCCCGACACCCAGGAACAGCAGCTCCGCTCGCTGCTCGGCACGTTCCTCTTCAGCGGCGAACAGCTCGACCAGCCCGCCGGAACGCTCTCCGGCGGCGAGAAGACCCGGCTCGCGCTCGCGGGCCTGGTCTCCAGCCGGGCGAACGTGCTGCTGCTCGACGAGCCCACGAACAACCTCGACCCGGCCAGCCGCGAACAGGTCCTCGACGCCCTGCGCCGGTACTCCGGCGCCGTCGTTCTGGTCACCCACGACCCCGGAGCGGTCGAGGCGCTGGAACCCGAGAGGGTGATCCTTCTCCCTGACGGAACCGAGGACCACTGGTCTCCGGACTATCTCGAACTCGTTCAGCTCGCCTGAAATATGGCATTACGCAGGGATCTTGTATTCGAAGATCACCCTGTGTCCCGAACCGGGTATCTGCAGTGATCAGGGCTGTCTCATACCTTTTTGTCATCTCGTCTGGCAATCCGCGCCACCGTGTTCGATCATTGCGGCGGTAGGGGTCTTCAAGGCCCCGACCACTCGCGACGGAAGGCGGACAACGTGGCTGACCTCAAGAAAGGCGCGCGGATCACTGGTGCCACGCGCGACAAACTTGCCGGCGACTTGAAGAAGAAGTACGAGAAGGGCGCCAGCATCCGAGCGCTCGCGGAAAGCACCGGACGTTCCTATGGATTCGTGCACCGAGTCCTGTCGGAGTCCGGCGTGACCCTCCGCGGCCGCGGCGGAGCGACGCGAACGAAGAAGAAGTAGCGCGCGCCGCGCGTCCGTCCGGCTTCGACTCCTATCGAAGGCCGGATGGTTGCGGTGTTGTGCCGACACCGGGACCGGTCGAAAGACCGGCCTCGACGTCGGGTCCGGTGTCCGGTGTGGGTGCCAGGCCCGGGTCAGCCGGGCGGGCGAAGGCGAGCGCGGCACCCAGCAAGGCCACGGGGTACACCAGGTAACCCCACCTCGTGGCGGGTGCCAACACGATCGCCGCACCGAGCCCCACCGCGACGCGCGTCATCGCGTCCGCCATCGACAGCGGCGGACGCACGATCAGCCAGCCCGTGATCGCGACGGCGGCCAGTCCCAACAGGACCAGGGCCACCGTGTGACCAACCGGGCCGAGCCCGGCGATCAAGTGGCCGGGCAGCGGGCTGGACGCAGGCGACGACGCCTGCCCGAGGCCGATCGGGAACTTGAGTACGTGCTCGACGAAGGCCGCCGGGTCGGCGGCCAGGACGGGCACGGTGATCAACGCGCTCACGCCCACGAGCGTGCCGAGGAACCGGGCCGGCGCCCGGCCGCCGCACGCGGCGAGCACGCCGATGCCGATCACCGCGGTGGCGGGCAGGGCGGTCAACTTCATGGCGACCATCACCGCGCACACGGCGCCGCTCCACACCGGGCGCACGCGGTAGGCGAGCGCGCCCGCGAGCACGATCAGCGCGATCACCGCGATGTCGTCGCCCGCCACGCACAGCGTCAGCGCGGTGAGCGGGTTCGCCACCAGGTGCATGGCCCGCACGGGGATGTGCGGGCGGCGCAGCACGTGCCACGCCGCCCAGAGCGCCGCGGCGCTGCCCAGCAGGAACATCACCCGCGCGTCGGTCAGCGGGTGGTCGCCGAACAGTGCCCGCGGCATGCCGAACACCGACATGGCGGGCCCATAGGGCGTGTAGTCGTCAGGATGCGCGGCCCGGCCCAGTGTGGCCAGGTCCGTGTACGGCGTGCCGTGCGCGAAGAGGTTTCGCGCGGCGCGTTCGACCACCCACACCTCGGGCTGCGCTGGGAACGACCACGGCCACGGTCCCCAGGTGAACGACGGTGACCGCTTGAACACGAGGAACAGCAGCGGCACGAGGATCGCGCCCGCGCCCGCCACGACCACCGGGATCTTGCGGCGCGTCGGGGCCTGCAGCGTCAGCACGGCGGCGGCCAGGTAGGCGACTGTCGCGAAATTGCCCCAGACGCGATACCCATAGAACTCCGACGTGACCGCGGTGACGCCTGCGACGACGGCGCAGCCCACGTAGATCAGCAGGTCGAGCCGCAGCGCAGCACGCACCGAGCCCCCCATCGACCACGTTTCTGTCACCGTCGCAGGGCAGGCTACCGACGTGATCGAGACCACCACCGACATGGGCGGGAAGTTCCAGCCCAGCCCGCGTGTTGTACGAGAGCTGTATCAAGAGAGGGGTGCGCGTGGAAAACTCGATGATGAGGGGCATGGCGCGCTCGATGCGTTCGACCGACCTGCCCAAGGGGCTGCGCAAGGGCACCGTCCGGCGGGTCTTCACCTTCAGCCGCAGGCACCGGCCGCGGCTGGTCGTCTTCTTGCTCCTGACCGTCGTATCGGCGGTGCTGGGGGTGACCTCCCCGCTGCTCGCGGGCAAGGTCGTCGACGCGATCGTCGGCCGCGACAGCGTGTCCGTGGTGGTCTGGCTGGCCGTCGGCATCGCCGCGCTGGCGATCATGGGCGCGGTACTGGGGGTCGCCGAGCGGTGGCAGTCCGCCCGCATCGGCGAAGGCCTGATCTACGACCTGCGGCGCGCGGTCTTCGAACACGTGCAGCGCATGCCGGTCGCGTTCTTCACCCGCACCCGCACGGGCGCGTTGGTGAGCAGGCTCAACAACGATGTGATGGGCGCCCAGCGGGCGTTCACCTCCACTCTTTCCGGCCTGGTCAGCAACGTGATCGGCCTGGTGCTCTCGCTCGGCGTGATGATGACCCTGTCCTGGCAGGTCACCCTGCTGGCGCTGATCCTGCTGCCGGTGTTCGTCCTGCCCGCCCGCCGAGTCGGCAGGCACATGGCCGACCTGCAACGCGAGTCGTCCACCCTGAACGCGTCGATGACCACCCAGATGACCGAGCGGTTCTCCGCCCCCGGCGCCACCCTGGTCAAGCTGTTCGGCCGCCCGGCTGCCGAGGCCGTCGAGTTCGGCGAGCGCGCGGGCCGCGTCCGCGACATCGGTGTCCGCACCGCCATGGCGGCCCGCTGGTTCATGACCAGCCTGCAGCTGGTGTCGGCGCTCGCCCAGGCGCTCGTCTACGGCCTCGGCGGCTACCTCGCGCTCAAGGGCGACCTGGCCCCCGGCACAGTCGTCGCCCTGGCCCTGCTCCTCACCCGCCTCTACGGCCCGCTGACGGCCCTGGCGAACGTCCGCGTCGACGTGATGACCGCCCTGGTCTCGTTCGAGCGTGTCTTCGAGGTCCTCGACCTCCAGCCGATGATCTCCGAGAAGCCCAACCCCCGCACCGTCCCGGCAGGCGCCGTCTCGGTCGAGTTCGACTCGGTTCGCTTCGCCTATCCGGCGGCCGACAAGGTCTCGCTGGCCTCGCTGGAGGAGGTAGCGGTACTAGACCAGCGCGGCGGCGAGGAAGTGCTGCACGGCGTGTCGTTCGTGGCCGAGCCCGGCGCGATGATCGCCCTGGTCGGCTCGTCGGGTGCGGGCAAGTCGACCATCGCCTCACTCGTGCCCCGCCTCTACGACGTCGACTCAGGCGCGGTCCGGTTGTCGGGTGTGGACGTCGGCGACCTCTCCTTCGCGGCCCTGAGGGACGCGGTGGGCGTGGTGACCCAGGACGGCCACCTGTTCCACGACACAATCCGCGCGAACCTGGCCTATGCGGCGCCCGACGCCGGCGACGCGGAGATCATGTCCGCCCTGCGACAGGCACGGCTGGGCAAACTGATCGACTCATTACCGGATGGCCTGGAAACGGTCGTAGGGGAGCGCGGCTACCGACTCTCCGGCGGCGAACGCCAGCGGCTGACCATCGCCCGCCTGCTGCTGGCTCAACCAAGGGTCGTGATCCTCGATGAGGCGACCGCGCATCTGGACTCGGAGTCCGAGGTGGCGGTGCAGGAAGCGTTGGCTACGGCGCTGGAGGGACGCACGGCCATCGTGATCGCCCACCGCTTGTCGACGATCCGTGCCGCCGACCAGATTCTCGTGGTCGAGGCAGGCCGGATAGTCGAACGTGGCTCCCACGAAGACCTGCTGGCCCGGGACGGCCGCTACGCGGATCTCTATCGGACCCAGTTCGCCGAGCAGGACGCGGTGGCTTAGCGCGCCTGCGGCATATGGGTAGGTCTGCCGATGCGTGATCTCCGCTCCTGAAGCGACGCTGATGCTGTTGCGTCCACCGAGAGGAGCGGGGCGATGGCACAGGCAACAGGCGCAGTCGTTGCGGGGACAGTGGAGTTCGCCCGAATCAACGGCATACGGATCGCGTACGAGTCGACCGGCAGCGCGGCGGATCGAGTGGTGCTGGTGCACGGTTCGTGGGGCTCGCGGCACAACTGGGACCGAGTCGTGCAGGCGCTGGCCGAGCGGTTCACCGTCACCGCCTACGACCGCAGGGGACACAGTGACAGCGAGCGTCCGCTGGGACAGGGCAGTTTCCAGGAGGACGTGGCCGACCTCGCGGGGCTGATCGCGCTTCTCGGGTCGTCCCCCGCGTGGGTCGTGGGCAATTCGGCCGGGGCGGTCATCACCCTCCAGGCCGCCGCCGCGTGCCCCGAGGTGCTGCGGGGGATCATCGTGCACGAGCCGCCATTGTGGGGTGTGCTCGATGTGCTGAGCCCCGAGGCCGCTTCGTTCGCGGTCATCGAGCAGGGGCCGATCGCGGAGGTCCTGCGGCGGATCGCGGGAGGCGACCCCGCAGGCGCCGCCGAGATGTTCGTGGACGCGGTGGCCTTCGGCCCAGGCAGCTGGGCCCAACTGCCCGAAGGCATGCGGCAGACGTTCACCGACAACGCCCCGACCTTCCTCGACGAGGCGACCGATCCCGGCTCGCGGTCGATCGATGAGCCAGCCCTGGCGCGGTACCGCGGGCCGGTGTTGATCACCTCGGGCGACCGGAGCCCGGCCATGTTCCAGCCCGTCCTGAGCAGGCTCAGGGAGTTGCTGCCGCAGGCAGAGTTCGACGTCTACCGCGGCGCAGGCCACGTTCCACACGTGACACACCCGGCGGAGTACGTGAGTCGGATTCTGGCATTCGTGGCCGCTCACGGAGTGACGCCATGAACACCACAAGCACGCGCTTTGACGTCCGATCGGCGGACGGCACCACGATCGCGGTGTGGGTCGAGGGCGAGGGGCCCGCACTGGTGCTGGTGCACGGTTCGATCCAGGATCACACGATCTCCGCCGCGCTGGTGGCCGAACTGAAGCCCGCCATCACGACCTACTCGATGGACCGCCGCGGCTTCGGCGCCAGTGGCGACGGCGCGAACTACGCCATCGAGCGCGACTTCGAGAACGTGGCCGCCGTCGTCGACGCGGTCGCGGCGCAGACCGGCGCGACGGTCGCCGTGTGGGGTCACTCCTACGGGGCGAACTGCGCCATGGGTGGAGCGGCCATGACCGACAACGCCGACCACCTGATCCTCTACGAGCCGAGCCTGGGACTGGCCTATCCGCCGGGCTGGATCGACATGGTCGACAGGATGCTCGCGCGCGGCGACGACGAGGGGGCGATCGCCGTGGTGTTGCGGGACCTGCTCGAGTTCACCGACGAGCAGATCAACATCATGCGGGCCGGTCCGGAATGGGCAGGCAGGGTGCGCACCGCCCCGACCGTGGTCCGTGAGGCTCGCGCCGAGGAAGGCTGGGTGTACCGACCGCACCGGTTCGACGGCATCACGGCCAAGACGTTGATGCTGTCTGGCTCGGACAGCCCACTCGTCGTCAAAGCGGCGACCGACGCGGCTTTGGCGGCGATCCCGGACGCGCGGGTCCACGTCTTGGCGGGCCACGCGCATATCGCCCACCGGACGCACCCGGCCATGGTCGGAGCTCTGGTCCGGGACTTCATCGCATCGTGAGGCCTGGTCGCCCGCGCAAGAGGTCGTGCTCCATGGCGAACAGGGCCGCGCCCGCGCGGGTCGAGCAGCCGATCTTGGTGTACACGTGCTGGACGTGATGCTCGGCCGTGCGGCGGGCGATCACCAACCGGGTCGCGATCTCCTTGTTCGACAGGCCCCGCGCCACCAGTCGCAGGACCTCGACTTCCCGGTCGGTCAACCCCGACGGCCAGGTCATCCGCGTCGCCGTGGTCTGCTGGCCCGCGGCCGCGACGACCGCTCGCACACAGTCCAGGTCGAGCCGCCCCGCGGCGCCTTCCGCGATCAACGACTCGGCGGCTTCCTCGGGCCGCCGTGCCGGCCGATGCGGGCGATCCTGGGTCGCTGTCTGGAATGCGTCGGCGGCCGCGAGGATCCGTGCGGACGTGCCGATGGCCGGGGCCGCGACGCCGTGGTGGTACCCGCTGCCGTCGAGCCGTTCGTGGTGCAGACCGGCGATCCGGCCGAGCGGCTCGAGCACGCGCGAGCACGCCAGAATCCGCTCGGTGTGGTAGCCGTGCAGCCGGATCTGTTCCCGCTCGCCGCGCGTCAGGTGGCCGGCCTTCTCCCAGACGGCACTTGAGACGCCGACCCGACCCAGGTCGTGCAGGAGGGCGGCGCGCCGCAGATCCTCGACCTCACGCTCGGCCAACCCGAGCGACCGGGCGGCGCCCTCCGCCAGGTCAGCGACCTCGGTGGAATGCCCGAGTGTGTAGGTCGACTTGAGATCGACCATGTCCGCGAAGCAGCGCGCGACCCGATCGAGGTCGCTCGCCGCGATGTGCCAGACGGGCGATGGCTCGGCTGCCAGCACGGCTTCCCACGGATCTCCGGCGTCGATCTCGCGCAGCAGGCCGGGCCCGTGCCGGCGGAAGACCTCGGCGACCAACGGGTCGAACCATCCGCCTGCTCGCTGGTCGATCTTGGCGACGGCCGCGTCCGGCCCGCCCGCCTGGTGCGCGAGGACGGCTTGGGTCGCGACTTCGCTGATTCGTGCGGTGAGCGTGATCTCGTCCCTCGCCAGTCCTAGCGGGGCTCCCTTGCCGTCCCACCGCTCGAACTGTTGGTAGAGGCTGTTTTGCACCTCTTGGCCGAGCCCGAGCCGCCCGGCGAGCAGCGACGCCGCGTCACAGATGGATCGGAAGATCGTCTTCCCGTGCCGGACATCGCCCGCCACCGCTTGCGCGACCAGGAATGGCCTGCGCGGGCCCGCGCCGCGTCCGATGCCGAAGGTCATGGCCAGCATCTCGCGGGAGTCGCCGAAGTCCGCGGGTTCGGCGGCCCGTCGTGACGCCAGTTCGTCGCCACCGTAGATCCGGGCCTCGAGCGCCGCCGTCGCCGTGCAGCCCACGTGACGCACCAGCGAGGCCAGGTACACGGCGCGGACCTGGGCGTCGGGGCGGTCCAGCGCGCGGGCGAGCCCGGTCGCGAGCAGGCATGACCTGATCGCCTTCTCCGGCGGCCTGCCCATGCCCAGATCCGTCGCGACCGACAGTGCCGCCAGCAGATCCGCCATCCGTAGCCGCTGGTCGCCCATTCGCGCCTCCGCCGTGCGAGCGGGACTCATCATCCCACGCGTTTCGGCTGGTGGCGGCGTCAGGCGAGGGTGGGAATCCGAGGCGCGTAGCGCTGCATGAGGGCCTCGTTGGCCGCGTCGCCGCCTTCGGTGTTGGAGCTCTGCCACAGGGGCAGTTCCATGCCTTCGCGGGCGGCGCGGTCGTTGAGGCGGATCAGCACCTGGTTCCACAGGTAGGCGACCGTCACCGACGACAGCGGTGCGGTCACCGCCTTCGACTCGGGGTAGGCGACGTCGCCGGGCGCGGTGAGGGTGTCCAGCACGATCGTCGCGTTCTGCGCCAGCGTCGTGCCCGCGCGGCGGGGTGCGGCCGATGTGGCGGCCAGGGACGTGACTGCGATGACCGGGCAGCCCGCGTCCAGCGCGCACAGAGCCAACTCGACCGGATAGTGGTTGACCCCAGAGTTGGAGAAGACGAACAGCACCTCGTGGCCCGACAGGTGCAGGTTCCGGAACACCGACCGGGCCAGACCGGGTGTGCGTTCGGCCTGCAGGGCCCGCCGCACCCCGCTGAACACCTGAAGGTCCTCGTGGAACAGCGGTCGCACGCACGCCAGCCCACCCGCCCGGAAGAACGTCTCGGCGACCGCCGCCAGCGAGTGTCCCGCGCCGCCGGTCAGTACGAGTCCGTCGTTGCGGATGCAGGCAAGGACCAAGTCGGCGACGTCGTCGAGGGCGTCGGCGTTGTGGGTTCCGACCTCGGCGAGGTGCTCGAGCATCAGGTCACTGGGCATGGGGCCTCCCTGGCAGATCTTCCGGCCGGTCGGCGTCGGCGCCGTCGGCGATGTCAGCGCACGGCACGTCGGTGACGTGGTTGCGGGCGAGGTAGGGGCGGGCCCCGGTGTCGCCGTCGGCGGCCTCGGCGACACCGCGCCAGTGGTCGCGGCCGATCAGGACCGGGTGGCCGGGCACACCGTCGTAGGTGGCTCGGGCCAGCGCGCCGGGGGCGGCCATGGCGATCAGCCTGCGGATCGCCTCGGCGGTGATGCCGGGGGTGTCGACCGTCAGCACGATCACCGCGTCGGAGTCGCCGAGGGCCTCAAGACCGACCCGCAGCGACGAGCCCATGCCGTCCACCCAGTCGGGGTTGTCGATCACGATGCCGGGCAGCGTCGTCCGGGAGCGGACGTCGTCGGCCGCGGCGCCGAGGACGGTGATCACCGGCTCGCAGCCCGCGTTGACCAGGGTGGCCGCGGCGTGGTCGACCAACAGGCCCGCGCCATACGGGACCAGCGCTTTGGGCATCCCGAAGCGCCTGCCCCCGCCCGCGGCCAGGAGCAGCCCCGCCACCGAGGAGGTCGCCATGCAGCGAGCTTAGGGCTATCCGGAAAGATCGAGAAGTGGCGCGGCCAAGCACGTCCGAGGGATGTCGCGCACCGTCCAGCGGCTTAGCGCAAGTGGTCCAGCAGCAACGCCGTCAGCGCGTCCGGCGCCTCCTCCGGGACCCAGTGGGACACGTCCTCCAGCATCTCGAACCGGTAGCCGCCAGTGACCCACTTTCCGCAGGCCAGGGCCGCCGTGGAGCCGAACGCGACGTCCTCGGTGCCCCACACGAACATCGTCGGCACGGACACCGGGTCGGGCGCGACGTTCCACCGGGTCGCGCGGTACCAGTTCAGGGCCGCGGTCATCGCCCCCGGCTCGGACAGCCGGGTCACGTAGTCCTCGATGTGCGACGGCGGCACGCGGTATTCGAACAGCTGGCGCAGCGCGGCCGCGTTGTCGGCGAGCAGCCGCTTCTCCGCTGAGCGCTCCTTGAACACCGCGATGTACTGCGACCGCAGGTGCTGGTCTTCGTCCTCGCGGTACGCGGCCGCGATCGCCGCCGGGTGCGGCGCGGACACCGCGGTCAGCGTGCGGATCCGGTCGGGGTGCTCGGCGGCGGTGTGCCAGCCGACGGCCGCGCCCCAGTCGTGCCCGACCAGGTCGAACCGGGACCAGCCCAACTCGTCGGCGATCGCCAGCACGTCGGCGACCAGGTCGTCCATCCGGTAGTCGCCGACCTCGTCTGGCCGGACCCCGGGGGAGTAGCCGCGCTGGTCCGGTGCGACGGCGTGGAATCCGGCGCGCCCCAGCGCGCCCACCACATGCCCCCACTCGGTGGAGGCCTGCGGGAAGCCGTGCAGCAGCAGCACCGGCTGGTCGCCGGGGGAGCCCCCGCACAGCGCGTCGAAGGCGCCTACGGCGGTGGTGATCTGGAGGTGGTCGCTCACCCGCCGGAATGTACTCACTCACACCGACCGAACCGGAACGGCGGCGGTTGCGAAGATTGTCCCGTGAACGACAGCGTGAATGAGCGGGCGCGGCCCGCCATCCGGGTCTACGGTCCGACCGAGAACGTCCGCGGCGTGGCGCTCCTGCTCCACGGCGGCCGCGAGCGCAGCCACGAGCGGGTGCACCGCTACCGCAGCGCCTACCTGCGGATGCTCCCGTTCGCCCGCGACATCCGGCACGATGGCGCCGCCGACGGGGTGGCCGCGTGGGCCCTGCGCTACCGCTACCGCGGCTGGAACGCCCCCGAACTCGACCCCGTGCTCGACGCCGCGTGGGCGCTCGACGAGATCCGCCGCGCCCACGGCGACGTGCCGGTGGCGCTGGTGGGCCACTCGATGGGCGGTCGCACCGCGCTGCGGGTCGCGGGCGCGGACTCCGTGGTCGCGGTCTGCGCGCTGGCGCCGTGGACGAAGCCGAACGAACCGGTCGAGCAGCTGGCGGGTCGCACCGTCCTGATCGCGCACGGGCTGCTCGACAAGATGACCGACCCCGAGCTGTCCTTCCGCTACGCGGAGCGCGCCAAGGTCGTCACCGACCGGGTCGCGCACTTCGACGTGCACGACGAAGGGCACGCCATGCTGCGGAAATCCGCCGCGTGGACCCGGCTGGTCACCGGTTTCACACTGGGTGCCCTCGGGACCCAACCTTTCGACCCCGTCATAACGAATGCACTGGGACAGCCCTCACCGGAAGGGCTGCGCATTCCTCTCTGAGGAGGCCCCAGTGGTGGATCGGCGGCGGGTCGCGGTCATCGGCGGCGGCGTGTCCGGACTGACGGCGGCGTACTTGCTGCAGCGTCGGCACGACGTGACGCTGTTCGAGGCGGACGACCGGATCGGCGGCCATGCCCACACCCACGACCTGCCGACATCGGCGGGCTCGGTCGTCCAGGTGGACAGTGGTTTCATCGTCCACAATGAACGGACCTACCCGAACCTGATCAGGCTCTTCGGCGAACTCGGCGTGGCGACGCGCGAGTCCGAGATGTCGATGAGCGTGCGCTGCGAGGGTTGCGGGCTGGAGTACGCGGGCGCGCGAGGCGCCCGGGGGATCTTCGCCCAGCCCGCGAACGTGCGCACACCGCGGTTCCTGCGGATGCTCGGCGAGGTCACCCGCTTCCACCGGCACGCGCGCCGCGTCCTGCGTGACGACCCCGGTGACATCACGCTGCGTGGGTTCGTCGTGGTGGGCGGATACACGCGCTACTTCGTCGACCACTTCCTGATGCCGCTGGTCTCCGCCGTGTGGTCGGCGGGACCCGAGCTGAGCATGCGGTACCCGGCGCGGTACCTATTCGAGTTCCTGCACCACCACGGGATGCTCTCGGTGACCGGCTCGCCGACCTGGCGGACCGTCGTCGGCGGGTCACGGACCTATGTGGAGCGTGCGGTGAAGGGCCTGACCGCGGTCGAGGTGTCCACGCCGGTGCGTGCCCTGGTCCGCCACGCCGACCACGTGGAGATCCGCGACGACGCCGACACCGCGCACCGCTTCGACCACGCCGTCGTCGCCACCCACCCGGACCAGGCGTTGCGCCTGCTGGCCGAGCCGACGCCCGCCGAGCGGGCCGTCCTCGGTGCGTTCGAGTACTCGGTCAACGAGACCCTGCTGCACAGCGACAGGTCGATCCTGCCGCGCGCCCAGGGTGCGCGGGCGTCGTGGAACTACCTCAAGCCCGAGTGCGACTCCGCGGCCGGGCCGGTGCGGGTGAGCTACGACATGAACCGGCTGATGGGACTGTCCGAAGAGGACGCCTACGTGGTCAGCCTCAACGCCCGCGACCGGGTCGACGAGACGGCCGTGCTGCGAACCATGGTGTACGAGCACCCGGTCTACACCCCGGAAAGTGTTGCCGCCCAACGGGACCTGCCCTCGCTCAATGACGGCGCCGTGGCCTACGCGGGCGCCTACCACGGCTGGGGGTTCCACGAGGACGGCTGCGCCTCCGGTGTCCGCGCCGCCGCGGCGTTCGGCGCAGGCTGGTCGTCGTGACCGCGGCGATCTACGACGCGATCATCACCCACACCCGCACCGAGCGGTTGAACCGGTCCTTCCGGCACCGGATCTATCTGTGGCTCGTCGACCTCGACGACCTGCCGCGGCTGCCCGCGCCGCTGCGGCCGTTCGCCCGGTTCGACGCGCGTGACCACCTCGGCGACCCTGCCCAGTCCATCAAGGACAACCTCGCGGACTGGCTGGCGGCGCAGGGGATCGAGGTCGGCGGCCGGGTTCTGATGCTGGCGAGCGCCCGGGTGCTCGGCTACGTGTTCAACCCGATCACCGTGTACTGGGTGCACGATGCCGCCGACCGGGTGGTGTGCGTGGTCGCCGAAGTCCACAACACCTACGGCCAACGGCACCGCTACCTGCTGCGCACCGACGACCGCGGCCGGGCGCGCGCCGACAAGGAGTTCTACGTTTCGCCGTTCCTGGAGATGGGTGGCACCTACCGGATGCGGCTGCCCCGGCCCGGCGCGGTGCTGTCGCTGACCGTTGCCCTGAGCCAGGGCGGGAAGACGCCGTTCACCGCGACCCTCGTCGGCGAGCGACGCCCGGCGACCACCGCGGAGGTGGTCCGCACCGTCGCCCGCCGACCGCTGATGCCGCAGCGGGTCTCCGCCCTGATCCGCCGACACGGAATCGCGCTGTGGCTGCGCCGCGTGCCCTTGGTCGATCGCACAGTCTTCCACCCTGCCGCGCCCGCACCCGTCACCGAGGAACGAGTCCGATGACTGACACCACTCTCCGATCCGCGCGGCCCTGGGGAACCCTGTACACGCCGCCGCGCAGCCCCGCGCGGGCCCGGATCGCGCGCCTTGTCTTCGCCAACGCCGTCCGCACGCTCCCGATCCGGGTGCTGTTCCCCGATGGCGACTGGATGGGCGCGGCCGGGCCGGACGCGCCGGTCATGCGCGTGCACCGGCCGAACGCGTTCTTCCACCGCCTCGGCGTCGATGCCAAGATCGGCTTCGGCGAGTCCTACATGGTCGGCGACTGGACGAGCCCGGACCTGGTGGACCTGCTGACCGAGTTCGCCGCCCGGATCAGCACCCTCGTCCCGCCCGCGCTGCAGACCTTGCGCCGCTGGGTCGACCGGCGCCAGCCCTCGGGCGCGGACAACACCGTCGCCGCCGCGCGGGCCAACATCCACCGGCACTACGACCTGTCCAACGACCTGTTCGCCGCGTTCCTCGACCAGACGATGACCTACTCGTCGGCGCTGTTCACCCCCGGCGACACCGACCTCCACAAAGGACAAGTCCGCAAGATCGACGGCGTACTCGATTACGCGGGCGTGCGCGCGGGCTCGCACGTGCTGGAGATCGGCACCGGCTGGGGCGCGCTGGCGATCCAAGCGGCCCGCCGAGGAGCGCGGGTGACCACGCTGACCATCTCGGTCGAACAGAAGGTCCTCGCCGAGCGGCGGATCGCCGAGGCGGGACTCTCGGACCGGGTGAACGTCCTGCTGCGGGACTACCGAGAGGCTGAGGGCAGCTACGACGCCATCGTCAGCGTGGAGATGATCGAGGCCGTCGGGCAGCGCTACTGGCCGACCTACTTCGGCGCCGTCGACCGGATGCTCAAACCCGGCGGCCGGTTTGGCCTGCAGTCGATCACCATGCCCGACGACCGGATGCTCGCCTCGCGCGACTCCCACACATGGATCCAGAAGTACATCTTCCCCGGCGGACTCATCCCGTCCGCCGAGGCGATCGACCGGAGCGTGGCCGAGCACACCGGCCTGCGCGTGCTCGCCCACCGTGACTTCGGACTCGACTACGCCGAGACGCTGCGGCAGTGGCGGGCGACGTTCACCGAACGCTGGTCCGACATCGCCGACCTGGGCTTCGACGACACTTTCCGCCGCATGTGGGAGTTTTACCTGGCGTACTCTGAGGCCGGTTTCCGGTCGGGCTACCTGGGCGTGCGTCAACTGTCCATCGGTCACTGAAAGCAACCCCAGGTGGGTCTCCCGCGTCCTGGCTTAGGGGAGTGGGAGACTCCCCGCACTGCCGTGGACAGATAAGGGGAACGGTCTCAGTGAAGCGTCTGGCTGGAGAACTCTCGTGAGCTACGGACATGGGCAGGATCAGCACGGCCGACCGAGATACGCCCCGACCAGAGCGATGCCGCAGGGCGGACCGGGCTACGACCGCGGTCATCAGCCGCCGCCCCCGCCGCGTGGACCCCGTGGTCAGCACCAGCCGTACGGGTCGCCGCCGCCCCCGCCGCGCCGCAAGCGCCGTGGGCGTCGGATCGCGCTGACCGCGCTGCTGGTCATCGTCGGCCTCGTCGCCGGGCTGTGGATCTACCTGGAGTCCTCGCTGACCCGGATCGACGCGCTGGAGGACTACGAGGGCAGGCCCGCGGCGGGCGCGGGCGCCAACTGGCTGATCGTCGGGTCGGACAGCCGCGAGGGCCTCAGCGCCGAGGACGAGGAACGTCTCGCCACCGGTGACGCCAAGGGTCAGCGGACCGACACGATCATGCTGCTGCACGTGCCGGACAACGACACCCGTCCGACGCTGGTGTCGCTGCTGCGCGACTCCCTTGTGGACATCCCGGGCAAGGGCAAGAACAAGCTGAACGCGGCGTACGCGTTCGGCGGCCCGAAGCTGCTCGCGAAGACCGTGGAGACCGAGACCGGCCTGCGGCTCGACCACTACATGGAGATCGGCTTCGCGGGCTTCGCCGATGTCGTCGACGCGGTCGGCGGGGTCGAGATGTGCCTTGAGGCCCCGATCGACGACCCGCTGGCCGGGATCAACCTGCCCGCGGGCTGCCAGGAACTCGACGGCGCCAACGCGCTCGGGTACGTCCGCACCCGCAAGGGACCGCGGGCCGACCTCGACCGCGTCATCCGCCAGCGCGCCTTCATCGGCGCGCTGACGAAGAAGGCGACCAGCGCGGGCACGCTGGCCAACCCGTTCAAGCTGTTCCCGCTGCTGGGAAGCGCGCCCGACGCCATCTCGGTGGACGACGACACGCACCTGCACAACCTGCCCGCGGTCGCGTTCGCGATGGGTGGAGCCGGTGACGGCGGGCTGATCACCACGACCGTGCCCATGGGCGGCAGCCAGAACGTCAAGGGTGTCGGGTCGGCGATCCTGTGGGACAAGGTGAAGGCCCCCAAGCTGTTCGAGGCGCTGCGGACCGACGCCGAGGTGGCCGACGAGCTGATCGTCGGCGCACCCGGAGGCTGAGCCACGCGGCGCGGTTACCCCTGATCGGCCCTGTCGGGGTCTCGCGGGTGCGCCCTCACCCGCTCGCTGCTACCACTCGACCGGAGGAGTAGCTGTGCCGTCCCAGCTCCACCAGGACCGCCCGAGGATGCTGGGGCGTTCACGCCGGTGAGGAATCGGGTGCGGGAGGGCCAACCAGCGTCCGAGCGTTCCGTGGTCTGCCGGGTTTCACTGGTGTCTCCTGGTTTGTCGGTGGTGGTCGTTAGGTTGATCGGCATGTCCCGTTTCCGTCTCCAGCCGACCCCCGCTCAGGAGCGGATGTTGCTGGAGCATTGTGGGCATGCCCGGTTCGTGTGGAACCTCGCCGTGGAGCAACACGCCCACTGGCAGCCGGGACGCAAGGCCGCGCCGGGGTACACCGAGCAGTGTCGGCAGTTGACGCAGGCGCGGGCGGCGAACCCATGGTTGGCGGCCGGGTCGGTGATGGTGCAGCAGCAGGCGTTGAAGGACTTCGCCCAGGCGAAGGCGAGTTTTTTCGGCAGAACGAACCGGAGGCCAACCTGGCGCAGTCGCGGGCGGGGCGAGGGATTCCGGGTCGTGGCGGTCAAACCGGGCGATGTTCGCCGGGTGTCCCGCAAGGTCGGTGAGGTGCGGGTGCCCAAGGTGGGTTGGGTGCGCTTCCGCTGGTCGCGTGCCGTCGCAGACGGTGTGAAGTCGTACCGCATCACCCGTGACCGAGCGGGCCGCTGGCACGTGGCGTTCCCGGTCGTGCCCGAGCCGATCGCCGCACCGGGCACGGGTGCGGCGGTGGGCGTTGATCGCGGTGTCGTGGTGTCGGCGGCGTTGTCCACCGGGGAACTCCTGTTGGTCCCCGCTCTGCGCGACACGGAGAAGGTGCGGTTGCTGCGGTTGCAGCGCAAGCTCGCCCGGGCCCAACGCGGCTCAACCCGGCGCGGCAAGGTCAAGACGGCGATCGCGAGGCTCAAGGCCCGCGAGACCTATCGGCGCAAGGACTGGGTCGAGAAGACTAGCACCCGGCTGGCCCGGGAGTTCGACGTGATCGCGGTCGAAGATCTGAAGATCACTAATATGACCCGGTCGGCGAAGGGCACGGTCGATGCGCCTGGTCGGGGTGTGCGGCAGAAGGCGGGCCTGAACCGGGGAATCCTGGCCAACGGGTGGGGCCTTCTGGTGACCCGTCTGGAGCACAAGGCCCTGGGGCGCGTGGTGAAGGTCGATCCGCGGTTCACGAGTCAGCGTTGTTCGGCGTGTGGGGTCGTGGATCGGGAGGCGCGCGAGAGCCAAGCCGTCTTCCGGTGCCGGTTCTGCGGTTTCGCCGCCAACGCGGATGTGAACGCGGCCCTGAATATTCGATTCGCGGCAGGGCATGCCGTGACTGCACGTGGAGGCCCGCCGTTAGGTAGGCCTGCGAACCGTGAACCTCAACGCGACCTCCTCCTTGTGTGGTAGTCGCGGTTGGAATCCCGCGCCTTCAGGCAGGGGAGGATGCCAAAAGGCTGTTGTGTGTCACCTCGTCGGCACGGGTTCTACGACGTGACCACGTGCCACCGGCTGACCGCGTAACCGACGGTCAAGGTGCTGCAGTTCTGCGACCCTAGCGGGACCGGGGAGAAGGGGCCGGGCTACAAGTACAAGGACGAACTGCCCACGGACCTGCCCGACTGGCCCGGTGACACGCCCGGTATTCGCAAGGTCTACGCGCGCGGCGTGCTGGCCATGGCGAACGCCGGTCCGGACACCAACGGCAGCCAGTTCTTCCTGGTTGTATGGCGATTGCCGCTTGCGCCCCAACTACACCGTCTTCGGCACGTCGATCTCCCGGCCTGTCCACACTGGGACACAGTCGTGGCCGCCGGCATCACCCCCACCCCCGACGACCCGGCACCGGTCGACGGCACTCCGCACAGCACAACCCCTTCCGGCGACTCGCGGGTCAGGACTTACGGGTGCGCAGGGCTTCGAGGGCCTTGTCGGCGTGCACGGACATTCGTAGTTCGCTCTTGATCGTCTCGATGACCTTCCCATCGTTGTCGATCACGAAGGTCATCCGCTTCGTCAGCAGCGGGCCGAACTTGCGGCGAACGCCGAACAGGGTGGCGACCTCGCCCTCCGGGTCGGACAGCAGCGGGTAGTCGAACGAGTGGATCGAGGAGAACTCGGCCTGCCGGTCCACCGAGTCCGGGCTGATGCCGATGCGGTGGGCGCCGACCTCGGCGAATTCGGCTGCCAGGTCGCGGAAGTGGCAGCTTTCCGCGGTGCAGCCCGAGGTCATCGCGGCCGGGTAGAAGAACAGGACGACCGGTCCCGTTTCAAGGAATTCGGACAGCGAGCGCTCGACGCCCGCCTCGTCGTCGAGCTTGAAGTCAGGAACGAGATCTCCGGGCCGCATCAGATGGACTCCTCGGTGTTTTCTTGGGTGGCAGCGGAAGGAATCCGCTGGTGCGTGCGACGTAGTCGGCGTAGCCGGGCCGGGTGCTTGCCAGGTGTTTCTCGGTCAGGGGTTTGCCGGTGCCTTTGGCGAGCAGGAACGTCATGAGCAGCGGCGCGGGGAGCGTGGCCGCGCCGACCCACGAGTGGCAGGCGATCAGGTACAGACCCCACCATACGCCAGGCGTCGCCGAAGTAGTTGGGGTGTCGGGTGTAACGCCACAGGCCGGTGTCGAGGACCCGGCCCTTGTTCGCCGGGTCGGCGGTGAACCGGCTCAGCTGCCGGTCGCCGACGGCCTCGAAGGTGAACCCGACCAGCCAGAGCGCGACACCCAGGTAGGCGAGTGGGCCGAAGGTGTGCTGGCCGTACTGGGCGACCTGCACCGGCAGCGACACGATCCACATGACCGCGCCCTGGGTGAGGAAGACCACCCGGAACATGTGGGCCTTCGGGTTGGCCTTGGCTTTGGCCAGGATCTCCGCGTAGCGGCGGTCCTCGGGTTTGCCGTGGTTGCGCAGGTGCAGGTGGATCGCCAGGCGCAGGCCCCAGACCGCGGTCAGTGCCGTCGCCGTGACCCGGAACGCGAGTGAACCGTCCCCACTGGACAGTGCGAAGGTCACGGCCGCGATGACGACGAAACCGAGTCCCCACACCGTGTCGATCGTGTCGTAGCGGCCGCGCCAGAGGCTGATCCCGAACGCGGCCGCGATCACCAGGGCGGTCACGGCCGCGGTGACCACCAGGTTGAGGATCACCGGAACACCTCGCGGGTCGCGGGGAAGCCGCTGGAGCCGTCCGCCGCGGGGCGCACCGCCAGGATCTGGTCGACGCCCATCCGGTTCTCCTCGAACGCGAGCGCGCCGCCCGCCAGGTACAGCCGCCACACCCGGGCCTGCTGCTCGCCGACCAGGTCGACCAGCTCGTCCCACTTCTCCTCGAGAGTCCGGGCCCAGGCGCGCACGGTCCACACGTAGTGCTCGCGCAGCGCGTGCACGTCGCGGACCTCCAGGCCCGCCTGTTCGAGCAGGTCGACGGTCTGGCCCACCGGCCGCATGTTCATGTCGGGGGCCACATAGGACTCGATGAACGCGCCGCCGCCCTGAGCGGTGGCCCCGCGCGACATCTGCTGCAGCAGGAGCCTGCCCTGGGGCTTGAGCATGCGGAACAGGGTAGCGGCGTAGGTCGGGTAGTTCGCGGCGCCGACGTGTTCGCCCATCTCCAGGGTGCCGATGGCGTCGAACGCCTCGTCGTCGAGGTCGCGGTAGTCCTGCAACCGCACCTCGACCTGGTCGGCCAGGCCGTACTCGTCGAGCCTGGCCAGGATGAACGAGCGCTGCTCGGCGGACAGCGTGATCCCGGTGACCTGCGCGCCATAGTGCCGCGCGGCATGGATGGCCAGCGACCCCCACCCGCAGCCGACGTCGAGCAGCCGGTCGCCTGGGCGCAGGTCGAGCTTGGCGCACACCAGGTCCAGCTTCGCCCGCTGCGCGTCCTCGATGGGGTCGGCGGGTTTGGTGAAGTAGGCGCAGGAGTACGCCATCCGCGGGTCGAGGACGCGGCTGTAGAACTCGTTGGAAAGGTCGTAGTGATGGGCGATGGCGGCCCGGTCGCGGTCCTTGCTGTGCTCGTCGCCGGACAGCCTGGCCTCGGCGGCGGGCGGGGGCGGCCGTTTGCCGAAGACGCCCAGCTTGAGGCCGGTTGTCACGATCGCTGCCTTGTCTTTGACCGACAGCTTCGGCTTGGCGGTGCCCGCGAGCGCCCAGAACCGGGACAGGGCCTCGGCCAGGTCGCCCTCGATGTCAAGCTCACCGCTTACGTATGCGCGCGCGAGGCCGAGCTCGTTGGGGTCCCACAGGAGCCTGCGCAGCGCCCGCCGGGACCGGATGACGGCGACGGGCCCGTCGACCGTCCCGGCCTCGCTGTCGTCCCAGGCGCGCAGCCGGACGGGGAGGGGTGCGCCGATGGCTCGTTCGGCGGTCTGCGCCAGCGTGGAGGCGATGGCCACGACTCTCCGTTCGTCGATGATGACGGGTATTCGGAGGCGGGCTCGGCCGGGATTGCCTTCGGCGGGGAACCATGTCGACAGCCGCTGATGCCGCCGTGGCACAGTGCCTGGCCCTGCTCGCTCGTGGCGTGCCCACCACTGTCCACGGGGTCGGCTGAACGTCCTCTCGTCGGCCATCGGCGGCCACAGAAGTGCTTAGGCGTGGGCGGGTCAGGCAGTGGCTTTCTCCGGCAGCAGGGCGAGTAGTTGGGCGGTGTGGCCGGGTAGTTCGACGTCCGCGAGGCCGGTGATGATGTCTCGCAGCGGGATGGGCTGGTTGAGCAGGATCATGTCTTTGGAAACGAGCCGGGCCGGTACCAAGGTGTCCCATTCGCTTTCACCGACGGTCGGGCCCGCGAGTGCGCAGAGCGCTTCGCCCTGGGTGCTGATGCGCTCGCGGAGTCCCTCGTTCCCACCTGCCACCTCGATGACATGGGCGAGCGTCCAGGCGTCCTGGGAGACACGGTTGTCGTAGGTGGTCTGTGCGCCCGCGGTAATGGTGGCAAGGGTGGTGATGGTGGCGGCGTTGACGATGGCGACGTGCGCCAAGATCTGGTCGGCCGTCCACTCACCCGGCGGTGGGGTCGGGGCTGAGTCTTCCTTCGCGATGGTGGCCGCCGCGTCCAGGAGGGTGCGGTAGGCGTCGCGCAGGGTGGCGGTGTCCATGTGTCTTGTCGCTTTCTCTTGTCAGGCATCCACTTTGGGCATTTCCCAAGGCGCCTGGGGGAGTACGTCGCCGGTTTCCATCAGTGACTTGAGGTTGGCCAGCACGGCGGGCCAGCCGTGGGAGATGCCGTTGAGCATCTCGCGGTTGGGCAGGTTCTCGTGGGTCACCGTGAGGCGGACGATGTCCTGGTGCGGCTCGATGACGAACGTGACGACTGACGGTTCCCTCACGGCGTCGGGACTGTCTTCGAAGGTGATCACAAGGCGGGCCGGAGGTTCGGACTCGATCACCTTCCCGACGACGTCCACCGCGCCGGACCCGTCGACGCGGCGGTGTTCCCAGGTGGAACCGGGTTGCCAGTCCGAGACATTGGCGTGGCTCCAGTACTTCGCGGTCAGGTCCGCGTCCGTGAGCGCCTGCCAGACCTGTTCCGCGGTCGCGCGGATGTAGGTGGCGTAGACGTAGGTCGGAACGGTGGTGGTCATGGCGGCCTCCTCGGCCTGGTTCTTGATGGCGTGCAGGGTCCGCAGTCGCGGCTTGTCGAATACGGAGATCCAGCGTTCCTCGATGTCGTGGATCGGCGCCGGATTCAGGTAGTGCAGACGCTCCCGGCCGCGCCGCACGACGATCACCAAGTCGGCGGCCCGCAGGACGTCGAGGTGCTGGGTCGCGGACTGGCGGGCCATCTCCAGGTGTTCGCACAGCTCACGCAGCGTCTGGCCGTTGTGTTCGCGCAGCCGGTCGAGCAGCAGCCGCCTCGTGGGGTCGGCGAGTGCCTTGAACACCGAGTCCACTGCGGTCGCTTCGAGGGTCACCGGACCATTATGCAGGTAAATACCTGCCTATTGTCAACCGGGCCGTTCGTGTGGACATGGAGGGCTGTCGAGATGTCGGGACCGGTTGTTCGGTTGGATGGAGTTGTTGGTCCTGGGCGTTCTAGGGGATGGGTGTGGGCGTGGGTCTTTTGGTCGCGGGCGGACGGGTGTCGGTGAGCGGGCCGCGGTTGGCGAAGGTGGCGACCGAGGTCTTGTCGCCCGCGGTGGTGGTGCTCCTGCTGCCCTTGGCGGTCGCCTGGCAGGCGACGGGGTGTCGGGTGGGGCCGACGCTGCTGTGGGGGATCGTCGTGGCGCTCTTCTCCAGCATCCTGCCGATGGTCTTCATCATCCGCGGGGCCCGTCAGGGACGGTGGGACGGCCACCACGTGCGGGATCGGGAGCACCGGGCGGTTCCGCTGCTGGTCGGGCTCGCGTCCACCGGTGTCGGGTTGGCGATCCTGCTGGTCGGTGACGCGCCGAGGGCGGTGGTGGCGTTGACGATCGCCATGGCGGTCACCCTGGCCACCTGCATCGCGGTGACGGTGTGGTGGAAGGTGTCGCTGCACGCCGCCGTGGCCGGGGGAGCGGTGGTGATGGTGGCGCTGCTCTACGGGCCGTGGGCGTTGCTGCTGCTGGTGCCGCTCTTCATCGTGTGCTGGTCCCGGGTGGCCCTGCGCGACCACACCGTCGCCCAGGTGGTCGTCGGCGCCCTGCTGGGCCCGGCCGTCGGCGGCGCCGTGTTCCTGGCGATCACATGACCGACTCACGCGGCGCGCGGTTTGCCCTGGAAGTGCGTATCGCGCTGTATCCGAACGCGGCGCCTGCCGTGGTGGCCTTCACGGTGGCGATGCATGCCGTGGACGGCTTCTGGCTGGGCGTGCTCTGGGGTGTGCTGGCGGCGGTCTGCGCGGTGCACCTGCCGCAGCTGTTCGTGACGCACGATTCCGCGCCTGGCATGCGGAAGGCGCTTATCGGGTAGGCCGCGCCGCTCGTGGGGGTGGCGATCATGCTGGTCGGGCGTGCCTCGGGAGGTGGTGGCGCTGATCTTGGCCATGGCGGCCACAGTGGCCATGACCTCGCTGGCGAACGGCTCGGCCCAGGTGGCGGTGTGGGGCGGCTTGGTTGCTCTGGCCGCCGCATACCATCTTCCGACCCACATCCCGACTGCTGTGGCGTTGCAGATCCTGGTCGGCTGGGCGCTGGTCAAGATCGGTGAGCACAGCCTGCCGGACCTGCCGCGGGCTTGGCTGTGTACCTGCTCGCCCGCTAGTAGTCCACCCGGTCCGGGCGGGCTTCCCACGCGGCGAAGGGGGCGTGTTCGGTGCCGGTGCGGATGTTGTCCACGGCGATCGGCCATGTTCGCCGCGGCTGTGTGAACACGTCGTAGAAGCGGCGGTCGTCGAAGCCCGCCTGGGCGGCGTCGTCGCGGTCGGCGGCGTAGACGACGCGGTCCACGCGGGCCCACAGGGCCGCCGCGAGGCACAGTGGGCACGGCTCGCATGACGACACCAGGACGCAGCCGGTCAGTCGGAAATCGCCAAGCACCTGGCACGCGCGGCGGATCGCGACGACCTCGGCGTGGGCGGTGGGGTCCAGGTCCGTGGTCACCTGGTTGGTCCCGCGCGAGAGGACCTTGCCGTCGCGGACCACCAGCGCGCCGAACGGGCCGCCGCCCGCGGCGACGTTGTCCTTCGCCAGGTCGACCACCTCGGCCAGCCAGG
>NZ_JBOHGC010000557.1:0-34494 GCF_050699995.1 Actinokineospora sp.
GCCTCGCGCCGGGCCACCCCGTGCGGCGACGGCTCACGACACGGTTTCAACCGTTTCGTGGACGGGTATCACCGCGCCATGGCGCCCCGCGAGGAGTTCGGCGCGGCGGAAGAGGACGCCGCCCGCACGACGCTGGGTGTCGAGGAGGAGTTCCTTCTCGTGGACGCCGGGACCGGATTGCCGGTGCCGCGAGCCGAAACCGTGCTGGCTCGGGTTCGGGCCGAACCTGGGCCCACGCTTTGGCATGCCGAGCTGTTCCAGACCCAGGTGGAAGCCGCGACCGGGGTCTGCTGCTCGCTCGACGAGATCGCCGCTCAGATCGTCGCCGGTCGGCGGCTGCTCACGCGGGCCGCGAGCACGCTCGGTGTCCGGGTGGTCGCCACGGGTGTGCCCGCGCTGGGCGACGCGCTGCCCGAGCGGACCGCGGGCAGCAGGTTCGCCGCGATCGACGGTGTCTACACCGGACTTGTCCGGGACTACCAAGCCTGCGGCTGCCATGTCCACGTCGGCGTGCCCGACCGGGAGACCGCGGTCGGCGTGCTCAACCACATCGCGCCCTGGCTGCCCACGCTCCTCGCGCTTTCGGTGAACTCGCCGCTGCGCTACGGGCGGGACCAGGGCTACCAGAGCTGGCGGGCTGTCGAGCAGTCGCGGTTCCCCGGCTCGGGGCTGCCGCCGTGGTTCAGGTCGGCGGCCGAGTACGACCGGACGGTCGAGCGGCTCGTCGAGTGCGGAGTGCTGGTCGACGACCGGATGTCGTTCTGGTTCGCGCGACTGTCCTCGCACCTGCCGACCGTGGAGTTACGGGCCGCCGACACGACGGTCGAGGCGTGGGAATCGGTGCTGCAGGCGGCTTTGAGCCGGGCGCTGGTGCGCACGGCGGTCGAGGATCTGGCCGCGGGCCGCGAAGGTCCCCGGCTCGACTCGCGGGTGGCCGCCGCGGCGGTGTGGTCGGCGGCGCGGTACGGAGTGGACGGTCCGGCGGTGCACCCGGTTGACGGCGTCTTGGTGACCGGGCATCGGATGATGGCCGAGCTGCTCGCCAGGGTGAGTCCGGCGCTGGAGGACGAGGGCGACCTGGACTTCGTCCGCGTGGCGTGGTCGCTGCTTCGGCTGCGCGGCACCGGGACCGAGCTGCAGCGGGCCGCGGGGGTGGGGTCGGTCATGGCGATGCTCGCCGAGCGGCTGGTCGAAGGCGTGGACCTCGGCGGTGTGGGTACCCAAACCCTTGGGAGGATTTGATGACGAGCCCGACCCTGCCCGCCGCGCGCGGAGAGCTCTCCGCGGCTGTCCGCGCCGCCGTCCTGGGCGACGACCGGCCGCTGCAGACGTCCGTCACCGCCGACCCCTATGGCGAGGACCTGACTCTCGCGCTGCACCTGTGCTACGAGCTGCACTATCGCGGCTTCGCGGAGGGGTTGGGCGACCTGGAGTGGTCGCCCGAGCTGCTCCGGCTGCGCGCCGCCATGGAGCGCGTGTTCCTCGACGCCGTGCGCGCGGACGTCGCGGGCGGGTCCGATGTGTCCGGTGAGCTGGCGAGGCTGCTGATCGAGACGGTGCCGGGATCCGGGGTGTCACACTTCCTGCGCGACCGGGGCGAAGCGTGGCAGCTGCGCGAGTACTTCATCCACCGATCGGTGTATCACCTCAAGGAAGCCGACCCGCACGCGTGGGTCATTCCCCGGCTCCGCGGCCGGGCGAAGGCGGCACTGGTGGCGGTCGAGTTCGACGAGTTCGGCGGCGGCCGGGCCGAGCGGATGCACTCGCGGCTCTACGCCGACCTCCTCGCCGACGCAGGCCTGGAACCCGTGTACTGGCACTACCTCGACATCGTTCCCGCGCCCGCGATCGCCGTGGTGAACCTGATGTCGCTGTTCGGGCTGCACCGCGCGCACCGGGGTGCCCTGGTCGGCCATTTCGCGGCCGCGGAGATCACCACCGCACCCAGTGCGGCGCGGGTGGTGCAGGCGGTGGATCGGCTCGGCTTCGGGCCCGCTTGCCGGTTGTTCTTCAGCGAACACGTCGAGGCGGACGCGGTGCACGAGCAGGTCATGCGGGAGGACGTCATCGGCGGCTTGCTCGAGGACGAACCGGCGCTGGCGGCGGAGGTGGTGTTGGGGATTCAGGGGACGGAGCTGTTGGAGTCGCGGTTGGCGGATCACCTGGTGACGTCGTGGCAGGCTGGCGGAACGTCGTTGCTGGTGGATCGGCGGGTCAGTGTGGCTGAGTGACTCGGTCGGCGCGCGATGGTCGCGTCCTAGTAGTCGTCGTCCCGCGGCCAGAAGAGGAAGCAGACCACGACGACGGCGAGGTACATGCCGATGGCCGTCAGCGCCTCAGCCACCCGGTTGGCGCCCTCCGGCCCGCTCATCCCGATCAGCGTCATCAGCGCCCCGAACACGATCACCATGGCGGCGACGACGCGCATCGCGAGGTTGTACTCGCAGATTCTGGTGCAGTAGCCCGGCCGCCTGTGCCAGCACAACCGGTTGCCCGACTGGCTGCGCGGCAATTGCCGGGGCGGCTGCGGATCTATATCGACGCGCCGCATGCCGCGCACTTGTTCGGGTTGCTGCTCATCGGGATGTGGTAGCCGGTCACGGATGCCAGGCACTCCGGCGCCGGCGGCGAGGCGGCGGCTGGCATCGCGGGCCTGGGCGTGGTGGGCGTCATGCCCACGAGGGTCCCACGACCGGTGCGCATCTGGTCAACCCGACTCACTCGCATGCTCATCATGGTTGTCGCCTTTCGATTCGGTTCTGCACGTCGGCGCGGTCCGCCGCGTGGGCCTGCTACCTGCCGTCGATGTCCCGCCCGATGAGCACCCCGGCAGGAGGGTGCTCCTCTCCGCCCTATCCCGGCCGGTGTCGTGTTCACGGGAGTCTTTCCGCGTCCAGCACCCTCGGCCCGGCGGGTTCGACGGTGTCGTTGGTCATGGTGATCCGCCCGGCGTCGGTGTCGATGACGGTGAGCGCGGGCCCGATCTCCATGATCGGGCCGGTCGCCCGCTTCCCGGTGCGGTAGCTCAGCCCGGTGACGTGGGTCCCGAGGGGCAGCCCGTGGTCGTATGGGTGGGCTTCGTCGTGGGCGTGCGCCGCCACGGACAGCTGGTGGTCGACAGCCTCGGCCGCCGCGCTGTGGCGATCCTCGAAGCGCACGGCGAACAGGCGCAGCTGGCGCGCGGCTTCGTCGAGCTTCGCGGCCAAAGGCTCGCAGTGTTCGGGCCGCAGCTGGTCCATGATGATGTGCGCCCCGGCGATCTTCACTGCATCCGCCAGTGGTCTTGCCAGCTCGGCGAGACCTTGCCCGGCGTGGACGATGGCGCGGGCGGCGAGGGTGTCCTGGAGGTCAGCCATGTGCCCATGGCCGTCCGTGCGCGTCGGCCTTGAGGAGCTGTAGTCGATGCAGACGCTCGCGGTGCAGCGGGTGTCGCGGGCGGTTGGCGTCGGTGATGTCGGCGGCCGCCACGGCCGCGGCGATGAGGACGATGATGATCGTGGTCATGGCGACTCTTCTTCGGTGGGGGGCTGGGGTACCGGTCGGTGCGAAGTCGGGAGCATCCGCGCCGACCGGCGTCGGTGGGTCCGCGGCGAGTTGCGCGCGGATCAGGGGGACAAGCTGCTGGGAGAGGCGGCAGGTGGCGCGGCCGCGCCGGTGGCGCAGGTAGCGGCCGATCACGGGCGTCTGGCAGAGGCGGGTGACGACCCGGTAGCCAAGGTCAGTTGTCATCGCGCGCCCGCCTCGCCATGAGCTGGCGGGTGTGACCGGCGAGGGCTTTGCGGGCCGCTTGGGTGTCGAACTGCGGGAAGATCCCGCCTTCACATAGCGCGAGGATGTGCTGACCGCCGGACTTGATGAAGGCCCGTTCCGCGCTTCCGCCCGGACCGGTTGCCGTGACCTGGACGCAGTGCGGCTGGCGTCCGCGACTCGTGGTGCTGACCCAGGCCACGTGCGCGGCGACCCCACCCATGACCTGCATTGCTTCGTAAGCACTCAGGAGCAGGCGCGCACAACCATCCCGGGCCGCGGCGATACGCTCGCAGACGGCTTGGACGTGCAGGAGCTGACGGCCTCCGTCAGAGTCCGAGCATTGGATTGTGGCTGCGCTGGGTCTGTCGCCGAGCATGGTCGCCCTCCACGCGGTGCACTTTCAGTTGTCGATGTGGACTTTCTGAAAGTAGACCCGAGCACTCGGCGCGGAGCTCCGCGCGCTCCGCGAACAGATGGGGATGCAGCAGGCCGAAGCCGCGCGTCGCCTCGAGGTGTCCGAGCCGACGCTGTCCCGGATCGAGACCGGCCGACGCGCTCCAGACCTTGATGAGGTCGAGACGCTGCTCACGATCTACGAAGTCACGGGCGCACGCAGGGACGAGCTGCTCGACATGGCGCGCACGGCAACCGGCCCGAACTGGCTGCAAGCCATGGCGCCGCGGCTGCCCGCCGCTCCGTCACTCTCGCGACGCTCGAGCACGACGCGAGCTCCGTGACCGACTTCGCGACGATGCTCGTACCTGGTCTGCTGCAGACGATGGAGTACGCCGAGGCGATCATGCGAATCGGTGGCGTTCCCGATCCGGAGATCGGCGACCGCGTCGTCGCACGGAAGCGCCGCCAGGAGCGGCTGCAGGAGGTCGACTACGCCGCGTTCATCCACGAGGCCGCGCTTCGCAACGTTGTTGGCGGGGAAAACCGTGTGATGCGCGGGCAACACCGCCACCTGGTGGACATGATCCGCGAGGGGTACCAGATCCGCGTGGTCCCGACCGAGGCGCGAGCGCACCCGGGGCTGAGCGTGCCGTTTATGCTGCTCCGCTTCACCGACCGCACGCCGACGGTCCACGTCGAGCTGGCCATGTCGGACGCATTCCTCGCCGACGTGACCGAGGTGTCCTACTACTCGGCGATGGTGGAGCGCCTGTCGGTTCTCGCGCTTGACACGTCAAACTCTGTGCATCGTATTGAGCAGATCGCAGAGAAGAGGTGATACCACATGATGTGGTCGGAGTGGCGCAAGTCCCGGGCTTCCGGAACGAACTCCAACTGCGTCGAACTCGCGTATGCCGGAGACATGGCTGGCTTACGGGACTCGAAGGCTACGGACGGCCCCGTCCTCGTCGTTTCTCGCTCAGCACTGCCTGCGCTAGTCGCGGCGGTGACGCAGCCGGGTCGGTGAGAACGCAGATGTCCCCCGCCACGAACATTGGCGGGGGACATCGCGTCGCTGCTGGCCTTACGCTCGGAGGTGTCCCCGGCTCGCGCCGAGGCTTGCTCATGGCGGGTTTGTCCCGGCGGGCGGCGATGGCGGTCTGGAGGCCGTGACTGCGGTGGCGGTGGAGGTGACCGTGGGGATTCAAGGCAGCGAGCTGCTTGGGGCCGGTTGGTGGATTTCCTGGTGACGGCGTGGCGGGATTGTCAGTGTTGGTGGACCAGCGTGTCAGTGCGGCTGGGTGACTCGGTCGGCGCGGATGACCACCAGCTCCTCATGCCTGCTGCCCGGCGCCACCAGTCCCCGGCTTTCCAGCAGGTCGATCCGGCCGTTCATGACCGGCCCGAACGGTTCGTCCTGGCGGGCGACCACGGCCGCTTTGAGACCACCACCGCGCAGCTGGTGCAGGGTCTTGTCCGCGTCGCAGAGTCCTGAGTGGACGACGAGGAGGGTTCCGTTCGGGGCGAGCAGGTCCGGGGCCAGTGCGCAGAGTCGGTTGAGGATGGCTCGGCCGTTGTGGACCGCGTCCCAGGCTCTGGCTCGGCCGTGAGTCGGGGGTTGCTCATCGGAAGCGGGAACATAGGGTGGATTCGCGAGGATCAGGTCGAATCTGCGGCCCACCGCCAACTCCAGGGCATCGCCGTGCTCGACGAAGATGCGCGCGCCCCTGAGCCTGGCGTTGAGGCGGGCGGTGATGACCGCTTTCAGGCTGACATCCGTCGCGGTGACATGTCTGGCTCCCGCTTTGGCGGCGGCGATGGCGATGGCCCCCGTCCCGGTGCCCACGTCGAGAACCGTGCCGCCCGGCGGGATCGCGGCCGCCTCGAAGGCGTCCAGCAGCAGACTTGTATCAGACTGTGGCCGGTAGACGCCCGGCGGCCGGAGCAGGAACATGGCTCGCGAATACCCTGCGCCACAAGGGACTCAAACGTCAGGTTCACGGATCTTCTTGCGGTGACTGGCGTCGCACAGCGGGTAGATGCTGCTTCGCCTGCACGCGCAGATGGCGCTGACGAACCGGTCCGACCGGACGACCGTCCCGTCCGCTGTGGTCACTTCCACCGGCCCTTCGACCAGGATCGGGCCGTTCTTGGTCGCGCGGACTCGCCTGCTGTCCATTGCTCGAGGATTCCCCGCGCGAAGGCGTTCAAAACCACGAACCGCCCCACCGGAGGGGTGGGGCGGTTCGTGGTTCCGGCTATCTCAGTCGACGCAGGAGACCGGTGAATCGAAGTGGCCTGGCGTGGTCGGGTAGGCCTTGCCGTTGCCGTGTTCCTTCAAGTCCGCCGGGTACACCAGCGCCAGCTCCCGGAAGGCCGACGTTCCCGGGGTCACCGAGTCGGACTCGGTCTGACCCGCTCCGGTGGCCCACGCCAGCTTCTTCAGGAACAACTGCATGTCGGGGCTGAACTGGCGGATGTCGTTGAACCCGCCATAGGCCGCGTTGCAGTGGGTGTAGAGGTTGAACGCGCCCGACCAGTCGATCAGCCGGTCGCCCGGGTTCGGGCCGTTGCCCGCCACGTCGCCCTGCAGGACGTCGCGGTCCCACCCGCCGTACTGCCAGTCGGTGCCCTGGTGGTGCTGGTTGTCGGCCAGTGTCGCCAGGTTGTTCGGGTCGTCGTTGACCTTCTCCGTCATCTCGAACCAGCGGCACGGGTCGACCGCGCCGGAGCCGAGAGTCTGGGGCCAGGGGCCCGCCGCGCAGTTGCCCGGGTAGGCGCCGCGCGGGTTGAAGTCGATGACGTCCGAGCCGACCGCGCCCTGCAGTGAGGCCGCCGAGGTGCCGCCGACGCCGCCGAAGACGTGGTCGATGAACCGGTCGTTCGTCCCGCGCGAGTCGGGGTTGAACGCACCGTTCGTCCGGCAGTCCGGCGTCGCGGCGTTCACCACCGGGTCGCAACCCTTGCCGCCCCACAGGACGTCCGCGCCGTCGCCGCCGAAGACCTGGTCGCCGCCGCTGTCGCCGTTGGCCATGTCGTCGCCGAAGCCCGCGTGGATGTTGTCGTCACCCAGGCCGCCGCGGATGCGGTCGTCGCCACCCTCGGCGATGCCGTTGTGCGGCATGGCCGGGTCGCTCGGACCGCCGATGAACACGTCGCCGTCCACATCGTGCAGCAGGTCGACCCTGCGGTCGTACGCACCGGCCCGGAAACCGGTGAAGGTCTCCTGCGGCACCGAGTTCAGCGTCATCGTGAAGCCCTTGGCCGCCACGTCGTCGGCGTTCAGGAACTCGTTGACCACGCCGCCGCGGTCGCCGAGCATCGCGTCCTGCCCGTCGTTGCCGAACATGGTGTCGTTGCCCAGTTCGCCGTACATGTCGTCGTCGTCCGCCGACCCTGTCATGGTGTCGTCGCCGTCCTGACCCCACATCCCGTCGTCGCCGTCGTTGCCGAACATGGTGTCGTTGCCGAAGGCACCCGCCGGTTCACACGTCGCCTGGGCGGTCGTGCAGAACCTTGTCGACGGACCCGGCAGCTCAGGATCGTGCGTGCGCGACACCGTCGCGTCCGCGGGCACCTGACCCGTGGCGTACCGCTCGGCGTAGACCTTCTCCGACATGGCACCCGCCTGGCCCTGCGGCGTGCGGACCAGCGAGCCGTTGTCGCCGAGCTGCACGTCGTCGGAACCGTTGCCCTCGAAGGCGTCGCCGCCGTCGCGGAACCCGGCCGCCGCGCTGCCGCCGATCATGTCGTCCTGGCCGGACGTCGGGTCGGTGCCTTCCAGCTCCGCCAAGGCGCTCGCCGCTCCCGGCCAGCCCGGGTCGGCCAACGGCACCGAGGTGGTCTCGGTCGACGGCTCGGACAGCATCCGGTCGCCGCGCAGCATGTCGTTGCCGCCGTTGCCTTCCAGGTAGTCGGCCTGGCCACCGCCGGAGAGGAAGTCCCCGCCGTCCTGGCCCCACAGCACGTCCACACCGGACCCGCCGGACACCCGGTCGTCGCCGAACCGGTCGCCCGCAGGCGCGTTGAGCACGCCGCCGTTGTCCAGGTCGTACTTCTGGACGATCCGCCCGGTGATCGGGTTGCCGCCTGCTGTGGCCAGCCGCTGAGTCGCCCTGGTCGGGACCTCACCGGCCGCGGGCCGAAGCACGACGCCGTTGTCACCGATGCCGATGTCGTCGCCCGGGCCGCCGTATACGGCGTCCGCGGCGTCCGGCTGACCGGACGTGGTGGCACCGGAACCGGACAGCGGGGTGCTGCTGCCGCCGACGAGGTCGTCGTTGCCGCTGTCGCCCTCGATCCAGTCGACCCCCTGGTTGCCCTCGACGTAGTCGTCGTGGGCGTTGCCCTGGAGCCGGTCCGGACCGCCCTGCCCGAGCAGGACATCGGTGGCGTCGTCGCCGAACACCTCGTCACCGCCGGAGGAATCGGCGTGCGGGGTCAGGCCGAGGTCCAGGAGCACGATCGCCCGGCCGGTCATCCCGCGTTCCTGGGTGAGCCTGCTCGGCGGCCCGAAGCGGACCAGCGAACCGTTGTCGCCCAAGGCCAAGTCCTGTTCCGCGTTGCCGTGGATCAGGTCGCCGACGTCGGGCTGTCCGACGCCCGGCGCCTCCTCGGTCGAGCTGCCGCCGACCAGGTCGTCCTGGCCGCCGTTGCCCGAGATGGTGTCGCGCGCCGGTCCGCCCTCGGCGTAGTCGTCCGCGTCATCGCCCGCGATGGCGTCTTCGCCGCCCTGGCCGGAGATGACGTCCTGGTCGCCGCCGCCGCTGATGATGTCGCCGCCCGAGGTGCCCGCCGCGGGCGCGTAGCCGAGGTCGAGCAGCTCGACCTTGTGCGCCTTGGCGAACTGCCTGCCCAGCGTGATCGGCGACGCCTGCGTTCCATCCACAAGGGACAGCACCGCGTTGTCACCCGTGATCAGGTCGGGACCGGCGTCACCGAACAGCTTGTCACCGGTGTCCGGCCTGCCCACCTTGTGGTTGTCCACAGTGGACCCCACTTCGGCGCTGCCGCCGACCACCCGGTCTTCACCCGCGTCACCGTGGATGACGTCGTCGGCGTTGTTGCCTTCGAGGTAGTCGTCGTTCAACCCGCCGGACATCTCGTCGTGCGCCAGGCCGCCGAAGCCCCGGTCGTCGGCGTCGCCGCCGAAGACGAAGTCCGGACCGCCCGCCGCCGCGTTGGCGCCGTCGAGGTCGAACGGCCCGCCGGTGCCCGCGACCGCGTCGCCGCTGCCGTTGTCGCCGATGAGCAGGTCGCGCTCGGCGTCACCGTAGAGGTGGTCGCCGCCGATGTCGGGCTCGCCTGCCTTGCGGGTGCCGCCGACGACCACATCGGAACCGCCGCCGCCGAAGGCGTGGTCGGAACCGTTGTTGCCCTCGATGAAGTCACCTTCGGTGCCGCCGTAGAGGGAGTCGTCGTCATCGTTGCCGTAGACCGAGTCGGTGCCCGAGTCGCCGTAGGCGGTGTCCTTTCCGCCGCCGCCGTACAGCTTGTCGTTGTCGTTGCCGCCCGCGATCACGTCGTCGCCCAACTGCCCGCAGCCGAGGTCGGCGTTGGACCGCAGGTCGACCTGGTCGGCCTTGCCACCCGCGGCGGCGATCTCGACACCGGCCCCGCCGGTCATCAGGTCACGGCCGTCGGCGTTGTCCAGTGGCTCCGCCGGAGGCTTGGACTCCGGGTCGGTGCTCGGCGGCGCGCACGGGTTGGCGTACTTGTCGCCGTACATCTCGGCCCCGCCGTCGCCGCCGACCACGTGGTCGTTGCCGTAGCCGCCGACAAGCAGCTTCGACGACGGCGCCGTGTTCGCCGGGAGCGTGCGGTGGGTGACCGGCCGGTCCGGGCCGAACGTGCCGTTCTCGTTGGTCACCGCGCCCACGTCCGACGGCTCGGCGATGACGTAGTCGTCTCCGGGCCCGCCGAACACCTTGTCCTTGCCGAACCCGCCGGTGAGCAGGTCGCGGTTGCCGCCGCCACGCAGGTCGTCCACCTGGTCGGGGCGGGAGCCGCCGGTGACGTTGTCCACGCCCTGGCTGCCGAACACGGTGTCCGACCCGGTGCCGGTGTTGACCGTGTTCGTCGCGTCCACGATGTTGCCGTTGACCACCGTCTTGTCCGGGTGACCCGGTTCGTCCACGCCCGTGTCGTCGTCCGGCACGCCGAGCTTCTGGCCGGTGTAGATGACGTCAGGGCCCGAGCCGCCGGAGATCCGGTCGCTGCCGTGGCCGCCGATGATGATGTTCTTCTGCGCCATGTACTCGGACTTGCCCGGGTTGTTCGCCGCCAGCGGGCTGTCCGCGGCCACGCCGATGACGTCGTCGCCGTCGCCGGCGTTGACCGTGTTCGCGCCGAGGCCCACGGCGATGCGGTCGACGCCGCCGCCGCCGTTGACGGTGTTGCCCGCGCCGCCGACGGTGATCGTGTCGTCCTCGCCGTCACCGTTGACCGTCACCGAGCCCTTGCCGCCGAACGCGGTGTGGATGTCGCCGGTGGTGATCTGGTCCTTGCCGGGGCCGCCGTTGATGGTGGCCTTGCCGATGCTGGTCTTGACCGAGTCGTCGCCGCTGCCCGCGGTGAGTTCGACCTCCTTGTCGAACGGCTTGGCCTCGGCCGCCTTGTCCTGGCCCGCCTCGCTCTTGTCGGCGTCACCCTGGAAGACGAAGATCCGCTTCCCGGTGTCGCCCGCCGCGTTGCCGGACACCTTGGTCAGGTTGGCGTCGAGGTGCTCCTCGCGGAAGCCGAGCGCGCTGACCGCGAAGCCTCGGAACGAGCCGTCCTTGTTGACCAGTTGGGTGATCGTCCACTTCTCCTCGGCCGTGCGGTCCTTCCACGCGGGGTCGCCGCGCTGGTCGGTGCGCTGGCCGACGTTGAGCAGCAGCGTCGTGCCGCTCGGATCGGCCAGGTTCGGTGGCGGCGGTGTGCAGTTCGGTTTCACCGAGAAGTCGAGCAAGGTGATGTCGGCCAGGGTGAAGTCGAACGACACGCTGAACGGCGAGAACCCGAGGGTGATGTAGACCTTGAGGAACAGGCTGAGCCGTCCGTCCATGTTGAACAGACACATCGGGTTCTGCAGTGCCAGCTTGGAGAACTCGAAGAACCGGAACTTGCCGTCGTTGTTCGGGTCCGCCCAGCTCAGGCTGATCGTCAGCGCCACGCCGCCCTTGATGCCCACCTCGATGAGCACGACGCTCACCGCCGCGCCCGCGGCCAGTTCGCCGCGGAAGGTGACCACCGGCAGCGGCTTGCCCGCGTCGTCCACCGTCTCCAGGTAGATGGAGTCGAGGATCGTCACCGGGATCTCCCGGCCCGCCTGCACCGCCTCCACGGCCTTGCGGATGCCGTAGGTGTCGAAGCCCGCGCGGAACCGCGCCTCCACCGAGGCGCTGCCGGAGATGTTCACCAGCACCGGCGGCGGCGCGTAGACCGGGCCGAAGGACTGGCTGTAGGAGAACGCCAGGCGCAGCGGGCCCGAGTCGAACTTGATCAGGTCCACGTCCTGGCCCATGACCAGGCCGAACAGTTTCGTGGGGTCGCTGAGGACCGGGAAGCTGAAGCCCGCCTTGCCGCCCGCCTTGTCCGAGCCGAGCACGTCCTCGCCGCTGCCCGCCTGGTCGATCCGACTGGCCAGGTCGCCGGGTTCGGGTGTGCTGGTCTTGATCAGCGAAGCGGCGTTGTCCGGGGAGTTCACGGTCGTCTTGGCCGCGTCCCCGTTGACGGTGAAGTCGCCGATCACGACGTCGCCGCCGCTCTGGGCGAGCTTGTTCACCAGCTGGATCGTCTGCAGGATCCGGTCGACGAACTCCAGGTCCGGTCCGCCCGCGATCGTGCTGAACGACTTGGCGATGGTGACCAGGTTGACGTCACCGCCGCCGACCGCCCGTGAGAGGTCCGATAGCACCGGGATCGGGGCGTATAGCTGGTCGATCACCGGCTGGATCGGCGTGGTGAACAGGGCGATCTTCTCCGCGATCGGTTTGAGGACCGAGCCGAGGAAGTCGCCCGCGTTCAGCGCGATGTCGTTGAACGCGATGTTCGGTGTGCCATCGCCCGGTTTCGCGCCCAGCTTCCATTCCCAGTCCAGGTGGAACCAGCCGGAGATGCCGGGCAGGGCGGAGTCGGCGCTGACCTTGAAGTCCCAGTCGATGCCGACCTTGGCATCGAGCGAGACGTCGGTGACCGCGTCGAGGTCGGCGAGGTCGGCCAAGGTGATCCGGTCGTCGCTGGTCTGCGCGCAGCCCTTGACGCAGGACGGGCCGCCCTTCTTGTGCAGGTCGACGAAGAACGTCCCCGCGAACAGGTCCGTCACGCCGCCGGGGTGCTGCTCGAGGTCGACTTCCAGGAACGCCAGCTGCGCCTTCATCGCCTGCGGCAGGGTGAAGTTGAGCTTCACACCCAGCTCGGGCAGCGTCGCGTCCTGGGTGGCGACGAAGAAGCCGCTGGTCTTGTCCACCCCGACCTGGACATGCAGCCGGTAGGCCAGGTTCGCGGTGACCCCGGTGCGCTTGGCCGGGTCGGCGGCCTCACGCAGGGACAGACCCGGGATGCCGATGTCCAGCGGCCTGCTCAGGCCGGGCAGCTCCTTGGTGCACGGGTCATTGGGCGCGATCTTGTTGGCACACACGTCGAAGGTGAAGGTGGCGCCGGTGATGTCCTGCAGCGCGGCGCCGTCCGGGCAGTCGGCCAGCTTCGGGTTGGTCGTGGCGGGCACGTAGTTGGCTCCCGCCGGGGTGACGACCTTGTCGTCGTGGCTGGTCGCGTCCTTGCCCAGTTCGGCGACGACCTTCCAGCTGGCCGGGTCGTTGATGTCGGCCAGTCGGATGATCTTGTACCCGGTCGCGTACTGCGACTTCGTCCAGGTGAGCCGGTTGAAGTTCGAGTCGCTGATGGTGGCGTTGCCGTCGAGCACCTCGACCAGCGCGGGCAGGGCGTCCTGACCCTGTGCGGTCGCGACCACGCCGTAGCGGTACTTGGTCGTGCCCTTGGTGCCCTGTGCCGCCGCGGTCGGTGAGGTCGCGGGCTGCAGCACCGCCTCACACTTGAACCCGACCTTGAGCGTGTCGCCCACGGCGGGCTTGAGGTGGTTGTTGACCCAGTCGGCCAGCTCGTTGGTGCTGCTCACCCGGCCACCGCCCGGGATCTGCTTCATCGCCTCCTGGATCTTGGCGCGCAGCTTGCCGAATTCGTCGGCGCCCTGCTGGATGTCGTCGCCGACGAGCGGCAGCTTGCCGTCGAACGCGGCGACCCGCAGCGCGGCCTCGATCATCGCCAGGTACTTCTCCATGCCGTCGCCGAACTGGGAGAAGTCCAGCAGCGCTGCGATGATCTTCTCGCCGAGCTTGTCGGGCATGTCGAAGCGCGGGATCCCGCCGGGCAGATCGGGGCTGAACGCGAAGGCGTCGGCCAGGTTCCCGGTGCGCGGCAGGCGAACGATGAACGAGTCGTCCGGGTCGGACAGCTTGTTCCAGTTGACGTTGTTGGCGCTGACGTAGACCGGCATGACCGCGCACAGCGCGAGGTCGGTCCCGGCCGCCGGGTCGCCCGCGCAGGTGACCGGCTTGTTGTCGCCGTTGAGGGTCAGCGACACGTTCTTCACGAAGTCCGACAGCGGGACCGGTGTGGTGCCACCGGGTCCGTAGCCGAGGTGGGCGTTGTAGTGCGCCTTGGCGACCGCCCGCTCCGACCCGCCCGGGTTGCCGAGCGCGATCGACAGCGGACCGATGGAGGACTTGACCACACCGGCGATCCCACCGTCCGCGGTGAGGTCCACAGTGGAGTCCGGCAGCACCGAGAGCGCGGTGGCGTCGGCCGGGCCGGCGCCCGCGGCCAGCGGCAGCACGAAGCCGATCTTGGTGGAGCCGGTGAGCGACAGGTTCGCCGTTGCCTCGCCCTCGGCGCCGACCAGCGAGCGGGGCGTGCCCAGGTTGTCGGTGAACGAGAACCGGACCGGCTGCGACGTCGCGACCTTCCGCTTCATGTCGACGTTGAGCACGATCGACGGCGTGGTGCCGACAACCTTGTAGGCGAAGGAGATCCCACTGCCGTCGGGCAGCGCGCCGTTCAGCACGGCGACGAGGTCCTGCAGGTAGTCCGGGGGAGCGGCGGTCAGCTTGTCGACCGCGTCCTCCAGCGGGCTGCGGAACGTGTACGCGGTGCCCTTCGCGGGCGCCGTGGCCCACGGCTGGGTGAGCAGCAGCCGCTTGTTGCCACTGTCCGCCAGCGCCACGATCATGGGCTGGGTGCCGACCAGCACAGCCCGGCCCTCAAGGTCATCGGTGAACGCGGTGGCGCCCTCGCGGCTGGTGTCGGTGATGATGCCGAGCGTGGTGCCGTTGAACGTCTCGTTGCTGTAGGAGACGGACGGTCCGCCGCCCGTCTCGGCGCTGCCCAGCAGGTCCGAGAGCGACTTGCCGACGATCGGCAGCGGCGTGGTCAGCGCGGACTTCACCGCGCCGTCGCCGTCGACGGCCTTCAGCGAGGTGTTGAGGACCTGCAGCGCCTTGATGATCTGGCCGAACATTGCGCGCGGGTTGTTCGGGTCGAAGTCGAACGCCTTGGCCTTGTCCAGCGCGTCCAGGCCGGTGAACTGAACGTTCGCCGGGTCGGTGATGTCGGGCATGGTGACGCCGACGCTGACCGGGCCGCCGAAGAAGTCGGTGATGCCGGGGACATCGAGCGCGACCGTGGCGCTGGCCTTGCCGCCGACCGCGATGGTCAGCAGGTTCTCGGGTTCCTTGGCCGGGGTGGTCAAGTCGTCGACGAGCTTCGGGAAGACCTGCGACAGCGGCAGGTCGCCGTCGGCGTCGCCGACCTTCTTCAGGCCCACCGTCAGCATGTTCGCCGAACCGTCCTTCTTGGACAGTTTCAGCTCACCGGACAGGTGCACCTTGAGGTAGCCCACGCTGCCGTTGACGTCGATCGCGGTGTCGACCGGCGCGTCGGCCTTCAGCAGGTCGCCGCCGGTGCGCAGCAGGAACCGGTCCGGGGTGCGGGGCAGGCTCGACACCAGGGTCGTGGTGCCGTCCGGGTTCTTGTCGGCGAACGGGCAGCCGCCCGCCGCCGCGTCCGGGTCCAGCGGCTTGCAGGCGTCACCCTTGATCGGGTCGCGCAGGTCGAGGACCAGGGTCGCCTTGGCCTCGTAGCTCGGCTTCACGGTGGCTTTCGCGGTGAGCGCGTTGGCGTCACGCAAACCCTTGCCGCTGAACAGGTCGCCGAAGGAGACCTGGCCGATCATCGGGTCCGGGGAGGTGATCTTGTAGGCGGAGTGCGGCAGCGGGGTGCCGCCGATCCACGGCTCCTCCAGGGTGATCTCGTCGATGGTGTTCGACTTCACCACGCCCTGGGACGTGCCCGCGGAGACGATGCGGCCCTTGAAGAAGTCGACCGCCCAGTCCTTGCCCTTGTTGAGGTGCTTGAGCTTGTTCGCCGCGTAGGTGACGTTCGTGCCCTGCCCGGAGGTCAGCGCGGCCTGGTCGTTGAGCGGTGCCGGGTCGGTGGGCGCGTCCTGCTTCATCGTCAGGGTGAATTCGAGCTTCTTGGTGGTGTCGTGGAACGCCACCCCGGTCACCGTGATCGGCCCGACGTTGAGCTTGGTGAACATCTCCTGCACCGAGGTGAACTTCGGCAGCCCCGCCTTGGCCTTGTCCTCCTCGGGCTTGAACACGTTGGCGTCGACGAACCGCGCCAGCACGCCGCTCGCCTTGACCGCGTCGGCCAGACTGCCGCGCATGAAGGGCAGGTTCACGTTGCCGGTCGGCTTCGCGGGGTCACCCCACTGGGCGCGCTGGATGGCCTCGATCGAGCTCGCCAAGTGGCTCAGGCCCTCGACCAGGTCGCGCGGGCTCAAGGTGGTGAATCGGGTCAGCTGCGCCAAATCCGGGCCGGTGACGCTCACGGTGGGGGAGCCGGTGGCGATGTCGGGCCACAGCACGTTCACGGTGCCGCTGATGCCGCCGACGGCGGTGCCCGCGAGCGGCTGCGCGGTGAAGGCGAAGGCCGCGTCGACCTTGCCCGCGGGGGCGGCGAGTCCGATGTGGAACAACCCGGCCGCCGCGCCCGCGGCGGCCAGTTCGGCGGTGCCGGTGCCGACGGCGGGCGGGCTCAGCGCGAGCCTGCCGTCGCCGTCCGGGTCGTCGGCCGAGACGGCCAGGTTGGCTTCGACGGTGATGTGGGAGGCGGCCTTGTTCAGGTCGACACCGAGGATGCCGAACCCGGCGGTGGGCACCTCGGCAGGGTCGAACGCACCCGTCGCGCCGACGGTGAACTTCGGCGACGCGCCGTCCTTGACCAGGTAGAACCAGTCGCGGGGCGCGTCGTAGGCGAAGTGCAGGGTCGCGTCGAGGGTGAAGGTGACGTCGACCGCGCCGGAGGTCGAGACGGTGACCTCGGGGCTCGCGCTCGCGACGCTGATCGGCTGCTTGTCGGCGACGGTCGTCAGGTGCAGGGTCGCGTCGACCCGCTTGACCCCGGCGACGTCACTGGTCTGGATCGTCAGGGTGCCGGACCGTCCGCCGTCGAGCGGGTAGGTGCCCGCGAGGTCGGCGAAGGTTTCCTTGTCCTTGAGGGGTTTGTGCACGGTCTCGGCGATGAGGTCGTCGAGCCCCAGCGCCGCGCCCGGGCTCACGCCGACGACCGGCAGCGCCTCGCCGAACTTGCCGACGGTCTTGAGCGCCTTGCTGAAGTCGGCGAACGCGCTGATGCCGTTGACGATCTTCGTCACGTGCGCTTCCTGGGCCACCGCGACCGGCGGTGTGGCGAACAGTCCGAACAGTGCCAGCGCGACGCTGGTCAGCGCGGCGGTGGCCCGCCGTCCGGTGGATCGACGAGTCCTCTTGGACACCAGCATGGCCAGACCGCCCCTCGACGACAGCGTCCCCCGACGACTGCTGTCAAGTTGGTAATTCGGCTCCCGCACAGTGACCTGATTCGGCACCAGGTCACCAAGGCGGTAGTCGCCTGTCTGGAGGAAGCCGTTACGGAGGGACCGACCGGCCGGGGGCATTCACCCGAATGGGCTACACCCGCGTTGGGTGTGTCGCTTTGTGTCGTAGTAGGACGACCGTCCAGACGCAGCCCAGCAGCGCGATTCCGGCCGCGACGCCGAACGCCCAGGGGATGCCCAGCGCGCGGGCCACGAGGCCGAGCATGATGGGGCCGCCGCCGAGACCGAGGTCGAGGAAGGCGCTCGCGGTGCCCGCCGCCGCTCCCCGGTCGCCTGGGCCCGCGGTCGAGAAGATCGCGGAGAAGAAGGCAGGCGTGCTGAACGTGATGCCCAGGCCCATCAGCGCCGCGCCTGCGATCAGCCCGACCGGCGTCGTCCAGAGCGCCATGGTCGACAAGCCTGCCGCGACGACGACCAGGGCGGCCGCCGCGAGCCGCAGCGACGGCAGCCGGTCCGGGACCTTGGCGAAGACGACTCGACAGACCACGACGACCGCGCCGTAGACGAACAGCGGCAGGCTCGTGGCCGCCAAGCCGACCTCGCCCGCGTGCAGGGAGACGAAGGCGAGGAAGCCGCTCATCGCCATGACGGAGGTGAAGAAGCCGATGCCGGGGGCGAGCGCCCTGCGGTGGATGAGCTGCACGGGTCCGCTGTCGGGCTCGGTCGGCGCGCGGGTCTCGCCGATGCCGAGCACGACCAGCGCGCTGAGCCCGACGACTATCGCCGCGCCCATCCAGGCGGTCGTGAAGTTCCCGCGCTCCAACAGGAGTTCGCCCAGCGGGGGACCCAGGGCAAGGCCGAGGTAGAGGCCCAGCGAGTTGTAGCTGATCGCCTCACCCATCCGGCTCGGCGGGGCCAGGTCGGCCAGCGCGGCGAAGCCCGCCACGACGAACGCGGCCTCGGCGATTCCGAGTAGCAGTCGTAGCGCCACTACCATCGCCAGGCTGTCGACGAACGGTGTCAGTGCCAGCGCGAACGCGGCCAGCAAGGCCCCGCCGACGAGCGGCAGGCGCCTGCCGATGCGGTCCGACAGCCGCCCGGCGAACGGTCGCAGGATGAGCGAGGAGATGGCGAACGCGCCGAACGCGAGCCCGGCGCCCGCGGTGTCCGAGCCGACGGGGCCGGTGACGTAGAGGGGCAGGGTGTAGATGGACACGCCGACGGCGGTGAAGTAGCCCAGGTCGGCGAGACCGAGCAGCACGAAGGCCGGGGTGAACAGGCGCGCGGTGGTCGTCACCGGTCCAGGTTGGACCGTGCGGGCAGTGAGGGGAATGGGTCTAGGGGCCGGAAAACCTCTGGGTGCCGGATTGGTCTGCTTTGGACCGGGTTTGTCCTGGTGGGCGATTCGTAATCGGGGGAATGGCCTGGATTTCGGTGAACCAATCGCCGACTAATGGAGAAGCGGTAAATAACCGGCCACTGTGAATCCTTGTGAATGGCCCGGCCCGGTCGTTATGTTGCCGTGACCAGACCGTGTCTACCTGCGAGGGCCGCGCATGAGATTCCTCAGTCTGTCCGTGATCGGCGCACTTGTCGTGGGCACTCTGGCACCCGTTTCCGCCGAGGCCGCAATCCCCTATGTGGCTGCTTCGGTGAAATCGGTGACGGCCAGTGCCGACGACGGAAATCCGGCGCGGAACACCCTCGACCACAACCTCGGCACGAGATGGTCGGCGAACGGGGACGGACAGTCGATCACGTTCGACTTGTCGGCCACGCACCCCGTGGGCCTGGTGCGGTTCGCGTTCTTCGCAGGCGACCAGCGCTCGGCGGTCTTCGATGTCCAGACGTCCGTCGACGGCTCGTCGTGGACCACGGTTCGCTCGGGGCGGGGGAGTGGAGCGGGGCTGGGCTTGGAGACCTTCGACTTCACCGACGTCTCCGCGCGTTATGTGGGCTATCTGGGGCACGGCAACTCGGTGAACGCGTGGAACTCGATCACCGAGGCGGAGATCCACGTGGCCGCCGCGCAGAGTCAGCGGCTGTCCGTGGGTGCGGACGGCAGGCTGGTCACACCCGCCTACGGCAACGGCGACCGGATCGCGGACTTCTCCACCGTCGGCTACCGCGGCGGCGGTGTCGCGCTCCCGGCTGTGGCGACCCAGCGGACCGTGCGACCACCCGCCTCGGGTGACGCGGGTGCGTCCATCCAGTCCGCGATCGATGCGGTCAGCGCGCTTCCCCTGGACGCCAACGGCTTCCGGGGCGCGGTCCAGCTCGTCGCGGGGGTGTATCCCGTGTCGGGGACGTTGGCAATCCGTGCTTCCGGTGTGGTGTTGCGTGGGGCTGGGCAGAGCACGGTGATCAGAGCGACCGGGACGACCCCGCGGACCCTGATCACGGCGGCGGGCAGCGGCGCGATCAGCGAGGTGTCGGGCAGCCGAAGGTCCATTTCGGACAGCTACGTCCCGGTCGGCGCGAAGTCCCTGGCGGTAGCCGACACCTCGGGCTTCCGGGTCGGTGACGAGGTCGTGGTGGCCCGCACCCCCAATCAGGAATGGATCGACTCCGTCGGCATGGATGCCTGCACCAGCAAGGGAACCGCCTACGACACGGCGGACGTGAGCGGCTCGACGTGCCTGGACGGCCCATGGACCCCGTCAAGCCGCACGATGCACTACGAACGGCGGATCACGGCGATCGACGGCAACCGCCTCACCTTCGACGGCCCCATGGTGGAGGCCTTCCAAAGCCACTTCGGCGGCGGCGCGGTCTACAAGTACACCTTCTCCGGCCGAATCCGCGACGTCGGCATCGAGTACCTGCGGGCCGAGTCGTCGTTCACCTCGGCGACCGACGAGGCACACGCGGACCGGATGCTCGCCTTCAGCGCGGTCCGCGACGGCTGGGCCAGGGAGATCACCTCGGCGCACTTCGTCCAGGGCACAGTGGTGTTCACCCGAGGGACTCGCAACGTGACAGTCCAGGACAGCGCTTCCGTCGACCACAAATCCCAGATCACCGGCGGCAGGCGGTACCCCTTCGACATCGAGGGCGCGTCACACATCCTGGTGATGCGCGCGTACTCCAGCACCGGCAGGCACGACTTCGTGACCGGCGGGAACACCCCGGGCCCCAACGTGTTCCTGGACAGCAGGGCGGAGAACTCGGAGTCGGAACTCGGGCCACACCACCGCTGGGGCGTCGGCACCCTGTTCGACAACGTCGTCCACAAGAGCCGAAGCGGAACCCAGAGCATGGCCGCCTACAACCGGGGCAACTCGGGAACCGGCCACGGCTGGTCGGGCGCCTACCAGGTGTACTACAACTGCGTCGGCGACTCGATGATCATCTCCAGCCCACCAGGCGCCCGTAACTGGGCCATCGGCTGCCGCGCGACCAAGCGCACCGGAACAGGCGAGTACGACTCATTCGGCACCCCCGTGGGCCCCCGAAGCCTCTACCTGCAACAACTTCGCGACCGCCTGGGCCAACCCGCCCTCACGAACATCGGCTACTGACCACCCGCGGGTCAGTGGGGGCGGGAGCCGTAGTCGCCGAAGGGGTTGTCGCGTTCGCGCACTGCCTCGCGGATTCCGATGGTCGCGGAACGCTCTACGAAGTCCCGGCCTTCCTGGGTGTGCCTTGCCACACCGTCGAACAGGGTGCCCAGGGTCCTTGTGGAGTTGATGCCCATGTTCTCCGCCGTTTGGTTGCACAGGAGTTTGAGCATCCGCAGCTGGTTGATGGGGACCTGGGCCATTCGCCTGGCCAGTGCGGTGGCGTGGTCCAAGAGCTTGTCGTCCGGGACGCATTCGAGGATCAGGCCGATGTCGGTGGCTTCCTTCGCCCTTATCTCGTCGCCCGTCAGCAGGTAGCGCTTGGCCTTCTCGAAACCCAGGCGGTACACCCACATCGCGGTGGTCGGGGTGCCCCACACCCTCGACGGCGGGTAGCCGAAGGAAGCTCCCTCACCCGCGATGATGATGTCCGAGCACAACACCATGTCCGTGCCGCCCGCGATGCACCAGCCCTGGACTGCCGAGATCGTGGGTTTGGTGGCGTACCAGAGCTTCATGTAGGTGTCGACGAACTTCGACATCTCCCGCATGTCCATCACCGAGTCCCACACCCGGTCCATGGCCGCCTCGGTGGCTTGCAGCTCGGTCGACCAGTCGAGGCCGTAGCCCGCGCAGAAAGCGGGCCCTTCGGCGCGCAGCAGGATCACCCGCACCTCCGGGTCCTCGTCGGCTTCGTCGATGGCGGCGCCGAGTTCGTCGCGCAGGGCCAAGGTGATGGTGTTGTACTCGGCGGCCCTCGACAGGATGATCGAGCGGACGCCCGCCTCGGTCTCGGTTCGCAGGGTCTCAGGCATCGAAGCCACCTCCACGCGGCTTGGCGCGCTCGATGATCGCGGCGGTGTCGAGGCCCGTGGGCAGGGTGCCGAAGGCGACACCCCAGTCGCTGTCCAGCCGGGAGGCGCAGAAGGCGTCCGCGACGGCCAGGTGGCCGTGCCGGATCAGCAGTGAACCCTGCAGCACCAGGGCCATCGACTCGACGATGCGGCGGGCGCGGTACTGGATGTCGTCGAAGTCCGACAGTTCCTTGCGGACCCGGGAGACGGCGTTGTCGAGGCGGGCGTCCGAGCCCGCCGCCAGGTCGACCTCGGCGAAGAACGCCTCGACCGACTCGGGCTGCTTCGCCATGGCACGCAGCGAATCCAGGGCCGCGACGTTGCCGGAACCCTCCCAGATGGACGGCAGTGGCGACTCTCGGTAGAGCCGGGGCATGCCGGACTCCTCGACATAACCGTTGCCGCCCAAGCACTCCAGGGCCTCGGCCGCGTGGGCGGGCGCACGCTTGCAGACCCAGTACTTGGTCACCGCGAGCCCGACCCGGCGCACCATGGCCTCGCGCTCGTCGCCCGCGATGGCCCGGTCGACCGCGCCCGCGAGCCGCATGCCCACGACCGTCGCCGCTTCGGCTTCGACGGCCAGGTCGGCCAGGACGTTCACCATGAGCGGCTGGTCGATGAGCCGCGCGCCGAAAGCGTCCCGGTGAGTGGCGTGGTGCACGGCCTGGGCGACACCCTGACGCATGCCGGACGCCGAACCCACCGCGCAGTCCAGGCGGGTCAGGTTGACCATCTGGATGATCGTCGGGACCCCGCGTCCTTCTTCGCCGACCCGCCAGCCGATGGCGTTGTCGTACTCGATCTCCGAGGAGGCGTTGGACCGGTTGCCGAGCTTGTCCTTGAGGCGCTGCAACCGAAGCGCGTTCCTGGTTCCGTCGGGCAGCACCCGCGGCAGCAGGAAGCAGGTCAGCCCGCCGGGGGCCTGGGCGAGAATGAGGAACAGGTCCGACATCGGTGCCGAGGTGAACCACTTGTGCCCGACGACGGTGTACGTGCCGTCGCGGTTCGGTGTGGCCCGGGTCGTGTTGGCACGCACGTCGGAGCCGCCCTGCTTCTCGGTCATCGACATGCCCGCGATCAGGGCGCGCTTGCCGGTGGGCTCCCGCAGCCCGTAGTCGTAGACCGACTCGGTCAGCAGCGGCTCGTAGACCTCGGCCAGCGTCGGCTCGATCCGCAGCGCGGGGACGGCGGCGTAGGTCATCGAGATCGGGCAGAGGTGCCCAGGATCGGTCTGCCCCCACACGAACATCTTCGCCGCCCGCGCCACATGCGCCCCCGGCCGCCGGTCCCGCCAAGGCGCCGCGTGCAGGCCGTTCTCCACGGCCACCGTCATCAGGTCGTGCCAGTGCGGGTGGAAGTCGACCTCGTCGACCCGGTGGCCGAAGCGGTCATGGGTGCGCAGCGCCGGCGGGTACTTCTCCACCAGCCTGCCCCATTCCTGCGCCTGCTCGCAGCCCGCGAGCGTGCCGAGCGCGTGCAAGTCGGCCTCCGCCCACTCGGCGCCCTCGCGGCGCAGGCCTTCGAGCAGCGCCGGGTACTCGGCGACGTCGTAGCCGATCAGCGGCGGAGCCTGGTTGGTGACCTCATGCGTGGCGGGCATCGGGTTCCTCCGTCGGGTGGTGTCGGCGCGTTTCGACGGTAGCCCCCGACATAGGTCTGAAGCAAGGTTCAATTCTTGCGGTGGTTGAATGCTCCGGTGGCGTATCGCAAGACCGAGGCCGTGCTCAAGAAGCAGGCCATGACCCGGGAACGCATCGTCCGCGCGGCGACCGAGCTGGTCGTCGAGGAGGGCTACGCCGGGTGCTCGATGGCGGGCGTCGCCCGGCGGGCCGAGGTGGCGACCGGGTCGATCTACCAGTTCTTCCCCAGCAAGGGGGAGCTGTTCGCGGAGGTCTTCCGCACCGCGGTGAGCCGCGAGGTCGTCGCCGCGTCAGAGGCGGGCGCCGAGAAGCTGGCGTCGTCGGCCCGCGCGTCGATCCTCGCCGCCGCCGAGACGTTCTGCACCCGCGCGATGCGCGCCCCGAAACTGGCGTACGCGCTGATGGCCGAGCCGGTCGACCCGCTCGTCGAAGCCGAGCGACTGGTCTTCCACCGGTCGTTTTCCGACATCTTGGCGACCGCGATCGACGCCGCCATCGCCGCGGGCGAGATCCCCGGCCAGGACGCGGGGATCACCGCCGCGGGCATCGTCGGCGCCATCAGCGACGTGTTGGTGCTCCCGCTGTCCCGAGGGGACACCGGTGAGAAGGTGCTGCCTGCCCTGCTGTCGTTCGTCGACCGGGCTTTGGGCAGGCCCGACTAGCGGTTGGCGAGGACCCGGCTGCCCAGCCATCCGCCGTAGACGGCCAGACCCAGCACACCGAGCTTGCGGGTGCGCTTCATCGCGACCGCCGCGCCCAGGACGACCTCAGTGGCGCCGTTGCGGTAGATCCACTGCTCGGTGTCCTCCGGAAACGCCTTCGCCGACACCGGCTCGAACACCTTGGGCGCGACGAAGTGGGCGGCGCCGACAGCGGCGATCAGGAGTCCAAGCAGGCGCGACATGGGGGTGGTCCTCTCGTCGTTCGTTCAGTTCGTCGACCATACGCGGTGCGCACGATCGGCGGTGTCGGTGGTGTGGTGGACACTCGGCGGTATGCCCGTCTCGCTGCACCACATCGTCATCGACGCCCACGACCTGCCCGGCCTCGCCCGCTTCTGGGCTGAGGTGCTCGGTTGGAAGATCCTTTCGGTTCGGGAGCGGGAGGTTGTTGTCGGCTCGCATGAGACGGCTTCCGTTGGGTTGTGCTTCATGCCGGTCAGTGATCGGAAGGTGGTCAAGAACCGACTGCACCTCGACCTGACCTCGCCTGCGGCCGAAAACGACGCTGATCTCTTAGATCGTGGGTGCCTGTTCGGTCAGGCGGTTCCGGTTACCGCCGCTGCCGGGTTGATGATCGGGACGACAACCGTGGTGTCCTCGGTCCGCCCCCGCAAAGTCACGGTATCCGTTGCCCGCCAGCGGGCAGCCTCCGCCGGAGCCGCCGCAGCGGCCGCACGGGAGGAGGCCACCAGTCGACCGGGGACGGACTTCGCCAGTTCCGTCAGCCGGGCCGCCTCGTTCACCGGGTCGCCGATCACCGTGTACTCGAACCGGCGTTCGTCCCCGATGTTGCCCGCCACCGCCAACCCGGCCGCCACCCCGATACCTGCCGGGCATTCCGGCACCTCCACCGGCAGCCGCGCGGCGATCGCGCGGGCGGCGGCCAGGGCTCGGCCCGCGTTGTCGTCGAGGCGGATGGGGGCGCCGAAGACGGCCAGGGCCGCGTCGCCGACGAACTTGTTGACCAAGCCGCCGTGGGCGTCGATCTCGTCGACGACGACGGCGAAGAAGCGGTTGAGCATCTCCACCACTTCCTCCGGCGGTCGGGTCGCGGCCAGCGTGGTGGATCCGACGATGTCGACGAAGATCACCGCGACCTCGCACACCTCGCCGCCGAGGGCGGTTCCGCCGTCGGCGACGGCCTCGTCGGCGACGGAGTGGCCGACGTGTCTGCCGAACAGGTCGCGGATTCGCTCGCGTTCGCGCAGGCCCTCGGCCATCCGGTTGAAGCCCGCCTGCAGCAGTCCCAACTCGGTGCCGTCATACACCGGGATCTCGACGTTCAGCCTGCCGCGCTGGACCCGGGACAGTCCGTCGCGCACCGACTGGATCGGAGCGACGATCGCGCGGGCGTTGATGACCATCACCAGCAGCCCGACCACCAGGACAATGCCGCCGAGGACGATCACCGTTGTCGCGAGCTGGTCGGTCGAGACGTTCTCACGCGCCAGGGCGAATATCGCGACGGCCACCACGCCGGTGACCGGCACGGCGGTGCCCAGTCCCCAGAACACAAGCATTCGCACCAGGACGCCCGCCCCGCCCACTCTCGTCGGCGGCTCGTTGGTCAACGCCTTGGCGGCGACCGGCCGCAGCGCGAACTCGGTGAGCAGATAGGCGATCGCGCAGACCACGAGGCCGGCGAACCCGACGGTGAACGCGACCGACGGGACCTGTACCGGTTGCAGGAAGGCGACAGTGGTGGTGAACAGCGCGGTCGCGAGCCCCCACAGGGATGCCTGCATCAGGGTGAGGCGCATCGGCACGCGCACGGTCTCGCGCCGGTCCGCGGGCGTCGGGACCCGGCGTTCCATCGACCAGCGCAGCACTCCGAGCGCCCGCCTGGTGCCCCACGTCCAGCCCACCACCAGGGCGAGCGCCACATAGGTCGGCGCGCCGATGATGGCGACCATCCGGGTGCGGTCGTCGAGGTCGGGGCCGGGGATCACCACTGTCTGCAACACGGCGACGACCACGGCGCCGATGAGGTTGGCCAGCACCAGGCTCACGGTGATCAGGAGCTGCACGCGGATCCGCAGCGTCCGCTGGTCCTGGTCGGCTCGGCCGAGCAAGGGCGAGCCGAACGGTGAGCGGGATCCGTTGAGCCTGCCGGGCTTTCGGGTGGTCAACGGACCACGGTGGGGTCGCACTGGCCGTTCAGGCAGGCGACACCGTCGGCCGCGCTGGTGATCGGCGGGCGTGGGGTGAACATCATTGGCCTCCGCGGCAACCGGGGAGCCGAGGCGGAAACCGTCTCGCACTCCCGCCCGGCGAGGTGGTTGGCCGAGCGTATCCACGGCCTTCCCGCACGTCGAGCGGCCATTCCGCAGGCGTGCGAAGGTCGGGTTTATCTGTCGGAATCAGACTATTCGGCGTGGGTCGTTTGCTAGGTTCAGCACTAGGCGGCGGTTTTGCGCACCCGGTGTCGACGCCGCGTCGGGCTGCACCCGACGCCAGGGCCACCCCCTGAGGCCCCTGGCGAAGTCGTCCTGCCTTAATGCGGTCTGACAACAAATCGGTGTTCCCGCAACTCTGGTAACGGGAAAATTTCCGCCCAAGCAGAGTCTTTCCAAACATTCACTCGCCCGCATAGGTTTCGACGGCCCCTGCCCCCTAAGCCCAAGGAGAAGGCGATGGGACGTCCCCCCACCACCCTGCGCGCAGCAGGTATCGCGACGCTCGCCGCGGCGGCGCTCGCGATGACCCCGCTGGCCTCGACCGCACCGGCTGCCGCGTTCGTCAACGGCAACACCGCCGCGGAGTGCGTCACCCCGCAGCAGAACTCCTCCGCCAGGGGCGGCTGGGGTCCTGACCATGAAGTGATGACGGCCTGGGACATCGCCCGCGTCGAGTCGCAGAGCAAGAAGTTACTGGAGCAGAAGCGCGCCGAGGGCAAGTTCGTCCCGCAGGGCGCCTTTGTCGCGGCCACGATCCCCACCTACGTCCACGTGATGGCGGCCAAGAACGGCCACGGCAACGTCACCGACGCGCAGATCGCCGCCCAGATCGACGTTCTCAACAAGACGTTCGGCGGCCAGGAGTCCTCGCAGGCCTCCAACACCGGCTTCACTTTCACCCTCGCAGGCGTCGACCGTTTCTTCAACGACAACTGGCACAAGGACCGCCAGAGCTCGAAGTACCGCTCGCAGACCCGTCAGGGCGGCATGAACGCGCTGAACATCTGGCTGGTCGACTTCGACTACCTCGGCATCGCCACGTTCCCCTGGAGCGGCAGCGCCGCCGTCGACGGCATCCGCGTCCACTGGGACTCGCTTCCCGGCGGCAGCATCCCCAACTACAACCTGGGCGAGACCGGCACGCACGAGGCGGGCCACTGGCTGGGGCTCTACCACACCTTCCAGGGCGGCTGCACCTCCACCAATGACGAGGTCGCGGACACCCCGGCGCAGTCCAGCTCCACCAACGGCTGCCCCATCGGCCGCGACTCCTGCTCGCTGCCGGGTCTCGACCCGATCCACAACTACATGGACTACTCCTACGACGACTGCTACAACCAGTTCACCGCGGGCCAGAGCCAGCGGATGAGCGACATGTGGACCGCACACCGGGCGTAAGGCGGATTGACGGTGCGCCCCACACTCAAGACGGTGTGGGGCGCACCGCCCATTATCTGTGGGTCGCGGGTCTCATGTGGACAAACGAGAACCCGCTGCTTTGTCGGTTCGCTGCGGCTGGGATGAGCCTGCGAGCATCCGAATCAGGTCCGTCAGCACCGCCACCTCGATCGTCGGGTCGATCGCCCGCTGCAGCCCCAACCCGATCCCCAAGCTCAACAACGCCGTTGCCGCCGCGTCGGCGGGCATGGGCAGGGTGATCCCCAGTTCCTCCGCCTGGGCCGTGATCAACCCGGCGATCAGATCCCGGATCATCCGGTCGCGGTTCGCCAGTTCCTTGCGCACCACGTCATCCCGTCGGGCGCTGATGGCGAACTCGACCTCCAGTGCCGTCCAGCCCACGTTGCCGATGTTCTCCTCGGCCCACTTCTGGAACGCCGACAGGCGCTCGTCGATCGTGTTCGCGCCCGTGATCGCCTCCGCGATCTTGATCGCCTTCTCCGTGTGGATGTCGTCGAGGACCGCGAGGCACAGTTCGTCCTTGTTGCGGAAGTTCGAGTACACCGCGCCCTTCGAGTACCCGGCGGCGTCGGCGACCTTCTCCAGTGAGGTCACCGAGTAGCCCTCGGCGAGGAACATCTCCTTCGCCGTGGCCACCAGGTGTGCGCGCGTGCGCGCCTGGCTTTCGGCTCGCGTCAGTCTCGACATGCCACCACCCTAGCCCTCGCCGGTATCAGGATACCGCTGGTCTTCAGATACGCCTACCGTTGGTATTCGAATACTGTTAGTCTTCGATTGACTCGAGGAGGTGTCATGCGGCGCGGTCTTGTCATCGGATGTGGCGGCACGCTGGGTGCGGCGTGGACGGTCGGCGCGCTGGTCGCGGTCGAGGAGGCGTTCGGCTGGGATCCGCGGACGGCCGACGTGCTGGTCGGGACCTCCGCGGGGGCCGAGTTCGTGACCCTGCTCGGCAGCGGAGTCGGGACAAGCGAACTGCTCGACGCCCACCGCGGACTGCCTGGCGTGCGTGACGCCGTCAGCAAGCATCTTTCGGCTGCTCCGCGCAGGTTTCCGCCGCTTCCACGCGCCCGCTTCGGGTCGCTCAAACTGGCTCGACGCCGTGACGTGGCGGGCATGACCAGGCTGACCGGGTTGCTCCCGATCGGATCCGGCCACCCGGCCTGGCTGGTCGACCTGGTCGACGCTTTGGTTCCGGCCGGTGGCTGGGTGAAGCATCCCGCGGCCTGGGTGGTCGGGTGCGACTACGACACCGGTGAGCGGGTGGCCTTCGGGTCGCCGACCGCGCCCGCCGCCTCGCTGCGCGACGCGATCCGCGCCTCCTGGGCGGTCCCGGGCTGGTTCCCGCCGGTCGAGATCGACGGCCGCCGGTTCGCCGACGGCGGCATCGCCTCGCCCACCTCGGCCGACCTGCTGCTCCCGCTGGGACTCGACGAGGTCGTCGTGCTCGCCCCGATGGCCTCAGCCGATCCCGGGCGGCCCAGGGGGTTGCGCCGCGTCGAGCAGTTGGTGCGCAACCAGATGACCCGCATGGTCGACGTCGAAGTGGCCGCGCTGCGGGCCGCCGGGACGAAGGTGCTGCGCCTCGACCCGGGTCCCGAGGACCTGGCCGCCATGGGCCCGAACTTCATGGACGCCCGGCGCGCCGCCCGCGTGCTGGAGATCTCGCTGCGCACCAGCCGCGCGGCTGTCCGCGACCGCACTGTCCGAAAGGGATGACCGTGGCGATCCTCAAGCGCAGGTACCCGAAACTCGCACTCGCCGACGCCGTGGTGGTGGTCACCGGCGGCGCCCGTGGCATCGGCCGCGCCACCGCGACCGCGTTCGCCGCCCGCGGCGCGACCGTCCACTTGGGCGACCTCGACGGCGAAGCGGCCAAGGAGGCCGCGGAAAGCATCGGCGGCCAAGTCCGGGGGCACGAACTGGACGTGACGTCGCGGCCGTCGTTCGCCGCGTTCGTCGAGGAAGTGCTCGCCGAGCACGGCCACATCGACGTGCTGGTCAACAACGCGGGCGTGATGCCGCTCGGCGGGTTCCTGGAGGAGTCCGACGCGCTGTCGCGCACCACGCTCAACGTCAATATCTGGGGCCTCATCCACGGCATGCGCCTGGTGATGCCGGGCATGATCGCCCGCGGCCGCGGGCACGTCGTCAACATCGCGTCCATGGCGGGCAAGATCCCGCTGCCGGGCATGGCGGTCTACAACGCCAGCAAGTTCGCAGCCGTCGGCCTCAGCGCCGCTGTGCGCCGCGAGTACGCCGACACCGGCGTCAGCGTGAGCGCGGTGCTGCCGAGCGCGGTCCGCACCGAACTCGCCTCCGGCGCGCCGCTCGGCCGGGGCATGCCGACCGTGGACCCGGAGGTGATCGCCGCCGCGGTGCTGGGCAGCTGCCGGACCCGCAAGGCGGAGATCCCCGTCCCCGGTTTCCTTGCCGGCTGGGACATCCTGGACGCGGTGACCCCGGAACCGGTGATGCGCGTGGGCAGGCGGGCGCTCGGCGACCGCCGCGCGCTCACGTCGCTGGACCGCAAAACCCGTGCCGCGTATGAGAACCGAGTCGCGGGCCAAGCCCACGCGCACGCGCTCGCCATCGAGGAGGAACTGTGAGGCCAGACCACGAGGTCGTCGTCGTCGGCGCCGGATTCGGCGGCATGGGGGCGGCCATCGAGTTCAAGCGCCAAGGCGTCAAGGACCTGCTGATCCTCGAACGCGAGGACGACCTCGGCGGCACGTGGCACGTCAACCGGTACCCGGGCCTCGCGGTCGACATCGCGTCGGTGACCTACTCGTACTCCTTCGAGCCGAACCCGCACTGGACGCGCCTGTTCGCCCCCGGCGCGGAGCTCAAGCGCTACGCCGAGCACGTCGCCGACAAGTACGACCTGCGCCGCCACATGCGTTTCGGGTCGGTCGTCGAGGGCGCCCGGTGGGACGAGGACACTCACCTGTGGACAGTGGCCATCGCGGGCTCGACCCCGGTGACGACCCGCTACCTGGTGACCGCCACGGGATTCCTGTCGCAGCCGCACACCCCGGACATCCCCGGCATCGACACGTTCGAAGGCGAGATCATCCACACCACGGCGTGGAAGGACGACTACGACCTCGCGGGCAAGCGCGCAGCCGTCATCGGCACCGGCGCCACCGCCGTGCAGCTGATCCCGGAGCTGGCCAAGACGGTCAAGCACCTCACCGTCTTCCAGCGCACCGCGATCTGGGTCGTCCCCAAGATCGACGGCCGCATCCCGCCCGCTGTCCGGCGCCTGTTCGCCAAGGTGCCGATCACCCAGCGGGTCGCCCGGCTGTTCAACACCGCGCTGCTCGAAGTGCTGATGGTGGCGGGGGTGCTGCACTACAAGAAGGTCCCGATCGCGGGCCGCTCCGCCGCGGCGCTGGCCAAGCGGCACCTGCGCAACCAGGTGCGCGACCCCGAGCTGCGCCGCAAGCTCACCCCCGACTACGACTTCGGCTGCAAGCGCCCCACGTTCTCCAACACCTACTTCCGCGCGTTCACCAAGCCGCACGTGCACCTGGAGACCTCGGGCATCGACCGGATCGAGCCGGACGGCATCGTCGCGGGCGACGGCACCAAGACCAAGATCGACACCTTGGTCCTGGCGACCGGCTTCAACCTCTGGGACGTCAACTTCCCGGCCATCGAGATCATCGGCCGCGAGGGCCGCGACCTCGGGAAGTGGTGGCGCGACACCAGGTTCCAGGCCTACGAGGGCATCACCGTGCCGAAGTTCCCGAACTTCCTCACCCTGGCCAGCCCGTACTCCTACAGCGGCCTGTCCTACTTCACCACCATCGAGACCCAGATGCGGCACATCCACCGGCTGTTCGGCGAGATGCGCAAGCGCGAGGTCGACACGTTCGAGGTCACCGAGCGGGCCAACGACGAGTTCCTCGACCGGGTCACCGCCAAGCTCGACGACTCGGTGTTCTACGCGGGCAGTTGCTCCACGGCCCGCAGCTACTACTTCAACCAGCACGGCGAGGCCGCGATCCTGCGCCCCACCTCGACCCTCAACGCGCTGCGTGAAGCGGGCCGATTCCCGCTGGACGACTACACCTACGCCTGATCAGGCCGACCGCACCCGGCGCACACCGGGTGCGGTCAGCCCGAACCGCACTACCCGGGTGAAGTCGACGAGGTCCCCGACCAGGGCGTCCACATCGGACGCCTTGGTCAGGTCCGCGTCGAGCATCCAGTCGCCGAGCATGTCGAACATGCCGCCGATCATGCCGATGGCCATCCGGTGGGTGTCGACGCCGAGTTCGCCCGTTGGCACGCCGTACTTCTGCCACACCGACTCGATGAAGGCCGCCGCCCACCGGCGGTTGGACCGGCGCTCGCGCTCGACCGCGGGGGACAGGCCCGCCGCCTCGCCGAAGCTCGCCTTGGCGATGCGCGGGTCGTCGAGGAAGGCGTGGACGAAGGTGGAGACCAGCAGCTCCATGGCCCGGTCCTCGTCCGCGGGCGCGTCGCGCAGCGCCTCGACCATCGCCGCGGTGGCCCGCTCGGTGATGCGGCGCAGCAGGGCGATGTAGCAGTCCTCGCGGCTGTCGAAGACCTCGTAGAAGCTCTTGGTCCCCACGTACGCGGCTTGGCAGATCTGCTCGATCGACGTGTTGTGGTAGCCGTCGGTGGCGAACAGCTGCAGGGCGGCGTCGAGCAGCTGGTCGCGCCGCGCCTGTTTGCGCTGCTCCGCGTCGAGACCGCGGATGCGGCGCCCGGGTGGGGACGTCATGACTCCACGCTACCGGCATCGATACAGTTCAAACAGGGTGACCGATTAGTAACAAGAGCTCTTGTTCGGAACCAGTCATCGTGCTCTACTCGTGGTCTCGTCCCGTCGCGCCACAGGAGCCGCAGATGCGACCGAAGATCCTCCGAATCGCCCTCGCGGCCGCGCTGGCCACCGGCGCCGTGCTGGTCGCGGCACCGGGAGCGACCGCCGCCCCGACCTCCGGCTTCGACGACTGGACGTGCCGCCCCTCGGCCGCCCATCCCAATCCCGTCGTGCTGCTGCACGGTCTCGGCGGCAACGGCCCCGGCAACTACTCCTACCTCGGCCCCCAGGTCGCGGCGGCGGGCTACTGCGCCTTCTCGCTCACCTACGGCCAGGCCAGCCCGGCCTTCCCGGTCGGTGGGACGGTGTCGATCACCAAGTCCGCGCCGGAGATCGCCGCGTTCATCGACCGCGTGCTCACCACCACCGGCGCGGCCAAAGTGGACATCGTCGGCCACTCCGAGGGCGGCTTCCACTCGCTCTACGGCCCCAAGGTCCTCGGCTACAGCTCGAAGGTCGGCCACGTCGTGGCGATGGCCCCACCCACGCACGGCACCACGTTCGGCGGACTCGTCAGCGTCGGCGACTTCCTCGGACTCCGGCCGGTCGTCGACATCGTGCTCGCCACCTTCGGCTGCCAGGCCTGCCCGGAGATCCTCGTCGGCGGCTCCGCCGTCCAGGCGCTGACCGACGGACCCATCGCCCAGCCCGGCGTCGAGTACACGATCATCGCCACCAAGTACGACGCCCTGGTCACTCCACACGAGACGTCCTTCGTGCGTGAGCCGGGCGTGCGCAACCTGTTCGTGCAGGACATGTGCCCGTTCGACCCGGTCGGCCACGTCGGCCTCGCCTTCGACAGCGGCGTCGCGCAAATGGTGATCAACGGACTCGACCCGGCCGCCGCCAAGCCGGTGGTCTGCGGCTTCGGCCCGCCCCTGTAACGGCCTCGCCTCGCGCGCCGGGGCGATCCACGCCAAGATCAAGTGCGAACCGGCAGCAGTCGGAAATGGCGGCGACATGTAAGACTGTTGCGCCGAGCACTTGGTGGTGTTGGCATCCTCCCCCGGCTGAATCCGGAGGATTCCAACCGCCGCCTACCGCGCAAGGAGGTGGTGGCGTTGAGGTTCACGGTTCGCAAGCCCGCCCAACGGCGGGCCTCCCCGTGCAGTCACGGCATGCCCGGCCGCGAATCGAATATTCAGTGCGGCGTTCACATCCGCGTTGGCGGCGAAGCCGCAGGATCGGCAGCGGTAGGCGGCTTGGCTCTCGCGCGCCTCCCGATCCACGATCCCGCATGCCGAGCAACGCTGACTGGTGAATCGCGGGTCGACCTTTACCGCCCGGCCCGGAGCCTTGTGCTCCAGTCGGGTCACCAGCAGGCCCCACCCGTTGGCGAGGATGCCTCGGTTCAGGCCTGCCTTCTGCCGTACACCCCGGCCAGGGGCGTCGATCGTGCCCTTCGCCGACCGAGTCATATTGCTGATCTTGAGGTTCTCGACCGCGATCACGTCGAAGTCTCGGGCGAGGCGGGTGCTGGTCTTCTCGATCCAGTCTTTGCGCCGGTCGGTTTCGCGGGCCTTGAGCTTCGCGATGGCCGTCTTGACCTTGCCTCGCCGGTTGGAGCCGCGTTGCGCCCGGGCGAGCTTGCGCTGCAACCGCAGCAGCCGCGCCTTCTCGGTTCCGCGCAGAGTGGGCGCGGACAGCAGTTCGCCGGTGGACAACGCGGCCGACACCACGACTCCGCGGTCCAACCCCACCACCGCACCTGTGCCCGGTCCCACGATGGGCTCGGGTGGAACGGCGAACGCCACATGCCAACGCCCCGCCCGGTCGCGGCTGATGCGGTAGGACTTCACACCGTCGGGAACCGCTCGGGACCAGCGGAATCGCACCCACCCGATCTTGGGCACCTTGACCTCGCCGACATGGCGGGACATGCGCAGCACGTCGCCCGCTTTAACCGCCACGATTCGGAATCCCTCGGCCCGTCCGCGTCGCCGCCAGGTTGGGCGCTGGTGGGTGCGGCCGAAGAAGTTCGTCACCGCTTGAGCGAAGTCCCGCAAGGCCTGCTGCTGCACCATCACCGACCCGGCGGCCAACCATGGGTTCGCCGCTCGCGCCTCGGTCAGCTGGCGAGCCTGCTCGACGTATCCCGGCGCGGCCCTGCGCCCCGGACTCCAGTGCGCGTGCTGCTCAACGGCAAGGTTCCACACGAACCGGGCATGCCCGCAGTGCTCCAGCAACGCCTGCTCCTGGGCGGGGGTCGGTTGGAGACGGAACTGGGACATGCCGATCAACCTA
>NZ_JBOHGC010000558.1:0-6001 GCF_050699995.1 Actinokineospora sp.
GCGCAGGGCCGGGGCCGGGGCCGGGGCGGCGCTCGGCGACGACGACTCAGCCGCGGGCGGCTGGTCGGTCTGGCCGCATCCGGCGAGCAGCAGGGCGGTGGCCACAATGGACAGTGTGCGGGCGGACAATAGAGCCTCCTTGATCGGCCGGAGCCGTTCACCGCGCTCCGTGGGGGATCCGATAGGGGGCCGAGATTATCCTACTGGTGAGTACGACTTCGCTCGGGGTACTCCGAATAGTCCAAAAAAGACTTGGGCTGTTCGGCCGCATGTCCAGTGATACCAAGAGATTCGCGCAACAGCGAATGCCCGGCGGTCGTCGAGACCCGCCGGGCTGTCCACTATGGACGAATGGCTACATGGCCGCGGACGCGCGCTTGATGGCGTCGCGGATGCGGCAGTAGGTGCCGCAGCGGCAGACGTTCTCGATCGCGTCGATGTCGGCGTCGGTCGGCGTCTTAGTCGTCTTCAGCAGGGCGGCCGCGGCCATGATCTGGCCGGGCTGGCAGAACCCGCACTGCGCGACGTCCTCCTCGAGCCACGCCTGCTGGACCGGGTGCAGGGTGTCGCCGTCGGCGAGGCCCTCGATCGTGGTGATCTTGCGACCGTTGCACTCCGAGACCGCGACGGTGCACGGCTGGAACTCCTTGCCGTCGAGGTGGCTGGTGCACGCCCGGCACGCCCCGACCCCGCAGCCGTACTTCGGCCCGGTGAGGCCGAGCCGCTCGCGCAGCACCCAGAGCAGCGGCGTGTCCGCGGGCGCGTCGACCGCGACCGGCTTGCCGTTGACGTTGAACCTGTACGTGGGCACGGACGTACTCCTCAGAAGTTGATCGGGAAGCTGCGCGGCTTGGTTCCGGTCGCCCTGGCGTAGGCGTTGGCCACCGCCCCCGCCGCCGCGGGCACGCCGAGTTCGCCCGCGCCACCGGGTTCGCCGGTCGGGGGCATCACGAACACGTCGAGCTTGATCGGCGCGTCCTTCTGCCTCGCGTAGCGGAAGTCGGCGTAGCTCTTCTCCCGGACCTTGCCCGCGTCGAGGTGCACGCCCGCCTGCAGGACGGTCGAGATCGCGTCCATCAGCCCGCCCATCATCTGGGCTTTGAGGCCGGTCGGGTTGATCGCCCGGCCCACGTCGACGGCGATGGTCGCCCTGGTCACCCGCGGCGCCTTCGGGTCGGTGGCGTTGATCTCCACCAGGCACGCGGTGACCGACCGGTACTCCTCGTGCACCGCGACACCCTGGGCCCAGCCACGCGGCATCGCCTTGCCCCACTGGCCTTCCTTGGCGACCTTGGCCAGCACGTCCTTGGCCCGCTTGGACTTCAGCACCGACATCCGGAACTGCACCGGGTCCTTGCCCATCTTCGCGGCGAGTTCGTCGACGACGACTTCCTCGGCCGTGCGCAGGCCCGCCGAGTACACCGAGCGCCAGCTGCCGGTGTGCACCGGCACGGGCACCTCGGTCAGCAGCTGGGTGACCAGCCCGAAGTGGTACGGGTTGGCGGCCGACAGGTGGAAGAACAGCAGCCCGTCACCAGGACCGGAGATCGCCGCGCCGCTCGCGGTGACCAGCTCGCCGAAGCCGTGCTTGAGGTCGGTCTCGACCGAGGCCATCCGGTGCTCGAAGGACAGCACCTCGCCGAGCAGGTAGGTGGCGCGGATCTTGTGGTGCGACGCGGGCCGAAGCCTGCCGTGGCGCACGTCGTCGGTGCGGGTCCACATCAGCCGGACCGGCTTGCCGATCTTCTTGGAGACCTGCGCGGCCTCGACGGCGGGCTCCCAGAACAGCCTGCGGCCGAACGAGCCGCCCGCGCGCAGGACGTGCAGTTTCACCGCGGCCGGCGCAAGTCCGATGCTCTTGGCCACGTCGTTCTGCGCCATGATCGGCGACTGGCAGGCCACCCACACCTCGGCGCTGTCCTCGCGGACGTCGGCGATGGCGCTGTGCACCTCCATCGGCGCGTGGCTGACGAAAGCGAAGTCGAAGCTCGCGTCGAGGTGGTTGGTCAGCAGCCGGGGAACCGCGAGCGGCGCGGTCGAGGCCCGCAGCTTGGTCCGGATGTCGGCGTCGGACAGGCCGACCGCGGGGCCGTTCTGCCAGGTGATCACTAGCGCGTCGCGGCCCTTGAGCGCCAGATCGATCGTCTCGGCGCTGACCGCGACACCGCTGGGGATCTGGGTCACCGCGACCACGCCGGGGATGGCCAGGGCGGGGGCGGCGTCGAACGAGGCGACCTTGCCCTTGATCGTCGGCGGCCGGGCGACCACGGTCGCCAGCGCGCCCTCGATCGTCATGTCCATCGCGTACTCGGCCTTGCCGGTGACGATGTCGCGCGCGTCCATCCGGCCGGTCGGCTTGCCGATCAGGGTGTAGCCCGAGGCGTCCTTCGGCGCGGTGGACACCGCGGTGCTGGTGGTCGACGCGGCGGCCGAGGCCAGTGCGCCGAAGCTCTCGCTGCGCCCGTCCGGCGCCCACACGGCGGAGTCCCGTGTGGTCAGCGTCCCGGCCTCGACACCCATGCGCTTCGCGGCGGCGGTGATCAGCCGCGCGCGGGCGGTCGCGGCGATCCCGCGCAGCGGGCCCCACAGCGTCCGCACACCGGTCGATCCGGCGGTGAACTGGTTCCACAGGAACTCGGGCTTGGCGTCGGAGAGTTCCACCGCGACGTCGCCGAGCCGGGCGCCCAGCTCCTCGGCGATGATCATCGCCGCGGTCGTGGTGATGCCCTGGCCGGACTCGGCGCGGGGCAGTTCGAACCGGACCCGCCCGTCGTCCTCGACCCGCAGCACCATCGACCACGCCGTCGGCTTGGTCGCCAGCGTGATGACGTCACCGAGGTCGAGGAGTTCGGAGGGCGCGGGGAGACTCGGCAGGGCGTCGGCGACCGGATCGAAGGTCAACTTCGCGGCGACGGTGAGCGTCGGGGCGGCGACCAGGAATGTGAGGAACTTGCGCCTGCCGACTCTCGGCTTGGCGTCCGGGGTTTCCTCCGTGCGGGCAGTCGGCTCGCCGGGGCCTGCCATCCGAACTCCTTCCGAGAATGCGCGGCAGGAGCGTTAATCCCGGTCCGCACGCTGGTTCAACTGCGAAAACGCGCGATCCGTGAGCGTCCCGGCCGCGCGGTGGTCTAGTTTTTATCACACCGGAAATGCATTGACTAAAGCGGTCTCGGGGCGGAAAGAAAGAGGCCTCTTGCGAATTTCGCAGGCGACACGAATAGCCGACAACACGGTGCGTGACGTGATCAGCACCTTGCGGTCGGTGGTCGACCGACACTCTACGTACGCCCTTGCGAGAAGATCGATCCCCTGTTCGGAGTAATCCCGACTAGGCCATCCGGTGAAGCTACCCTGGAGTAGCACCCGTACGGGTGATCTGCTATAAGTTCTCGGACAACCTCTCGAGCTCGCGTCAAATACGGCCCCGCAGCCGTCGCGGAACCCGGCAATCCCGGCCGCGGCGCGCCCTCTATTGCGGGTGCCCGCTCGCCTTTCGCCGCGCCCATCGCATTGTTTGACGGCATACCGATTCATCCCTACGGTGTGTTTCCATTCATAGCCGCGCAACGATCGGACGGCTCGATCGTTACGGCTGGGACGGCAAAGATCACAACGGCGATGGGGACGCGTCCGGATCGGTCGAACGGCAATGGTCGTCCGACCCGGACGATGATCATGGAAGGTTCTGGGGCGACGCCCATGCAGAGACTGAACCGGCTACGCGGGTCGGGCACGATCCAGTCGCGGGTGCTGGCCATCGCCCTGATCCCGTCGATCGCGATCCTCGTCGTGGGTGTCGCCCTCTCCGTCTACCTGGCGTACCAGGGCGTGAGCACGCAGTCCTTCGCCGACAACGTGCGCGGCGCGCTCGGCCCGAGCTCGCGGGTGATCGTCGCGGTCCAGGAGGAGCGGCGGCTGACCACGCTGCAGCTCACCGGCGCCGGGGGCGACCCCGGCGCGCTCGACCGGCAGCGCCGCGAGGTGGACGCGGCGGTGAAGGAACTCGCCGCCACGACCGAGACGCTGGCCGCGGACGCGCCCGACGAGCTCAGCCGTCCGCTGGAGCGGCTCAACGAGACCGCCCGCGAACTGCCGTCGACCCGTCAGCTGGTCGACAGCGGCACGGCCACGGTGCAGCAGGTCTATGACTTCTACAGCGAACTCGTCGAGTTCGTCGGCGAGGGCGTGCAGGGCATCGCGCGCTCGGCGACCGACGCCGAGGTCGGCTTCGAGCAGATGATCAGCTCCGAGCTGTTCCGCTCGGTCGAGGCGCAGGCGCGCTCGCACGTGCTCGTCGAGCGGGCCATGGCCAACGGCCTCGACACCAAGGAGTTCCACGAGCTCGCCCACCAGATGGGTACCTACCACGAGCTGATCGAGACGATCGTGCCGCGGCTGACCGAGCAGGAGCGCAAGCAGTACACCGCGCTCAAGGCGACGCCGAACTGGAAGACCCTGGTCGCGGGCGACGACTCGATCATGGCCAAGGGCCCCGGCAAGCACCCGGTCCCGTTCGACGTCGCCGCCTGGGAGGACGCGAACCGCAACGTCTCCGCCGGGCTCGTCGAGCTGTACAAGTCGCACTCGTCCTACGCCGCCGACCTCGGCACCGACAGCGGCAGCCGGGTGCTGGCGACGTCCCTGGCCGCCGGTCTGACGATTCTCCTCGTCGCCATCGCCGCCATGCTGATCGCGCTGCGCGTCTCGCGCAGCCTCATCCGCAGGCTCACCAGGCTGCGCGTGGAGACCCTCGAGGTCGCCGAGCACAAGCTGCCCGACGTGATCGACCGGCTCGGCCGCGGCGAGCGCGTCGACGTCGAGGCCGAACTGCCGCTGTTCGACCACGGCGACGACGAGATCGGCCAGGTCGCGAACGCGTTCGGCAAGGCCCAGCGCACCGCCGTCGCGGCGACGGCGAAGGAAGCCGAGATCCGCCAAGGCGTCCGCTCGGTGTTCCTCAACATCGCCCACCGCAGCCAGGTCATGGTGCACCGCCAGCTCAAGGTGCTCGACAAGGCGGAGCGGTCCGAGGACGATCCGGACCAGCTCGCCCTGCTCTTCCAGCTCGATCACCTCGCCACCCGAAGCAGGCGCAACGCCGAGAGCCTGATCATCCTCGGCGGCAAGCAGCCCGGCAGGCGCTGGCGCAACCCGGTCGCGCTGCTCGACGTCGTGCGCAGCGCGGTCGCCGAGACCGAGGACTACGAGCGGGTCAACACCGGCAAGCTGCCGGAGGTGTCGCTGCAGGGCGCGGTCGTCGCCGACCTCATCCACCTGCTCGCCGAGCTGATCGACAACGCCACGTCGTTCTCGCCGCCGGAGACGCACGTCGACGTGGTGGGCACCCTGGTCGGCCGTGGTGTCGTCATCGAGATCGAGGACCAGGGTCTCGGTATCGAAGAGGACCAGATCGAGGACCTCAACCGCAGGCTGCAGAGCCCGCCCGACTTCGGTGTCATGGCGCTGTCGGGGGAGTCGCGGATCGGTTTGTTCGTGGTCGGGCGGCTGGCTACCCAGCACGGCATCAAGGTCGCGCTGCGCGAGTCGATCTACGGCGGTGTGCGTGCGGTCGTCCTGGTGCCCAACAACGTCGTCGTCCGCGAGCCTGAGCGCACCGGTGAGCCCGCGCCGAGGCCCGAACCGGTCGCGCCGGAGCCCACGCGGCCGGAGCCGCTGCACCGCCGCACCTCCGGGCAACTGCCGATCGGCCCGGCCGCGGAGCCCGTGCCCACGAGGGAGAGCAACGGCTTCTCGACCTGGATGACGCCCGCCGACGAGCAGGCCCCACCGTCGAACGGCTCGAACGGCAACGGCAACGGCAGAGTCCACACCACCGGTGACCTGAAACCGTCCATTGTGGACAATGTGGAGCTCGCGGGCGGAGCGCCGACGCAGCGCATCCCGCAGACCCCGCCCGCGCCCAAGGAAGCACCGCGGCCCACCGCGGCCGCCCCGGGCGCACCCACCCCCCCGCAGCCCGCCGCGCCGAGCAGGCCGACGA
>NZ_JBOHGC010000559.1:0-13280 GCF_050699995.1 Actinokineospora sp.
GTGCAGGGTGCCGCGCCCGCCCGCGGTGGCCGCCGCGCCCGCTTGGGCGACCAGCGGCATCGCCTGCTCGGGAACCGGGCCGCGGGATTCGACCACCTGGCCGGTCTTGGTCACCACGACCAGGCCCTGGTGCAGGTCGACGCGCGGCAGCCGGGCGCGGCTGGTGGCGACGAGCAGCCGGTCACCGGGCAGCGCGATCGCGGTCACCGCGCGCAGATTTCCGTCGGCGTCGGAGACCGGTGCGACCGCCGCGTCGGCGACCGACGGGGGCAGCACCTCGATCGGCACTGGCTCTCCCATCGCCGCGAGCATGGTCCGGCCCGGCCCGTCGAGCACCACCGCGCCCCGCCACTTGCGCACCTTGGCCAACCGGGTGAGCAGCTCGTTGGGACCCACGGACGGCACTGTGACCGCCACCCGCAGGTCGTCGGCGTTCTGCCCGATGGCCGCCCCCAGCGTCTGCCCCACGCCTTCGACGAGGTGCCGCTGGGACTCGGTGACTGCGGCCGGAACCTTGCTGTCGTCCGGCACGCCGAGTAGCAGCACCGACAGGCACGCGAGCACTGTCAGCGACAGCGCGGCCGCCGTCGAGGCCACGCCCACGCCGGCTGGGAAGCCGCTTTCGGGCATTTGCGACGCGAGGACGCGTCTGCCGGATTTCCCCCGAGCACTTCTGGTCACCGTTTCTCCCAGACATCGCCATCCGGTCACACGGAGTGGCATTGCGAGTGTTCGTTACCCGGATGGGTGGATGCGATGGGGACTGTATTACAGGCTCGTTCACAGTCGGACGATGGTGGGAAAACCAGCGGGGTGGGATAGTTTCGCGAATGTGAGTTCGTCGATCCGGCTATCCAGGTTGCTTGCGGTGGCCGTCGCCTTGGTGGTCGCCGCGGCATTCCTCCTGTTCATCGCCACCCCCGACGAGCCGGGTCCGACTTCGCCCGAGGGGGCCGACCTGGTCGACGTGGTGCGCGACTACGCGGGCGGCTTGCGACCGGACGCGCCCTACCGCCCACCGGTCGCCGCCGAGCGGCGGGCGTTCCTGCGCGGGCTGCGCGTGCTCGCCTCCGCCGAAGCCGCCGACGACCTGCGCGCGTTGGGGTTCTCGATCACCGCGCGCGTCGACCCGGCCACCGGCAGGCGCTTCGCGCAGGTGGTCGACACGCGGACTGACGGCCGGGCCTGGGGGCTCTACCTGGTCGACCTCAGCGAGCCCACGCGACTGCTCGTCGAGGTGCCGCATCCCAACTATGACCTGCGGACCGAGGAGATGGGCCTGGCGCTGTGGCGGGCCGTGCCGGGCTCGCTGCTGGCCGTGTCCGGCACGCACCGCAAGGTCGCCAACGGCGCGGGTGACGTCGCCCACCGCGCCGACTCGATGTTCCACGCGCTGGCCACGGACTTCGCCGAGCGCGGTGTCGCCCAGGTGCAGCTGCACGGCTTCGACGACGCGAGCCTGCCCGGCGAGGAGGTCGTCCTGTCGGTGGGTGTGGACAGCCCAGGGCCCGTCGCCCGAAGGGTCGCGGAGCGCATGTCCGACGCGGGCCTGGCGGTGTGTCTGCCCTGGGAGAGGTCCTGCGGCAGGCTGGAGGGGACCCGCAACAAGCAGGGAATCGCCGCCGCGGGCTCGGGCTCGCTGTTCCTGCACGTGGAAATGAATCGGTCGGTGCGGGACGCCCGGACTGAGTGGATGGCGGTGGTCGACGCCCTCGCAGGCGCGGATTTGACTCGCGGCTGAATTCTCTGTGGTGAAAATGGCAGCCGATCGGATGGACGATTACCGACGATCGGCGGGTCGAATACCTACGATAGTAGGGCCGGTTCTTGTTACATTATGAACACTACCCCGACGAATGTCGGGGTAGTGGGAGTTGGCGCACATTTGCGGCAGGCACCCGCTGGTCACGCGGAGTGAGCTAGCCGACGAGCCCGGCCCGCTGGGCATGCTGGGCCGCCTGGATTCGATTCCCGACCCCCAGCTTGGCGAGGATGGTGCTGACCTCGTCCTTGACCGTGCCCACGCTCAGGTGCAGCCTGCCCCTCGGCCAGGGTGCGGATCAGGTGGGGGAGTTGGTGTGGGTCGGTGTCCTTGAGGATGAATCCGGCCGACCCGGCCCCCAGCGCCGCCGCGACGTGCTTGTCGGAGTCGAAGGTGGTCAGGATCGCCACGACCGGCGGGTGTTGGCTTGCCGTAGCCCAACCGGAGCCGGATTTCGAACCCGAGCACTGCGATGATCGCCACGGCGATCACGGCGGCGTCTCCGATGATCTGTCGTGTGCGGACACCGATCTTAAACCGGCCCACTGCGCCGTTCGGGCGTATTTTGACGCCTGTGACCCGTCAAGACCAGCCGCGCTTGCCCGTCGACGTGACCAGCTTCGTGGGACGCGGGCCGCAGGTCGCGGAACTCCGCCAGCTGCTCGGCGAGTCGCGGCTGGTCACGCTGACCGGGCCCGGTGGCGTGGGCAAGACCCGGCTGGCGCTGCGGGTCGCCGAGCAGCTGGGCCGGCCGTTCGGCGGGCAGGTCCGGCTGGTGGAGCTGGCGGAGCTGCGGGACCCGGCGCTGCTGGCGCACACGGTCGCCGCCCAGCTCGACGTGGCCGACCCGGCCCACGGCAACATCGCGGACGCGCTGCTGGAGCACTTGGCCGACGCCCACGTCCTGCTGGTGCTGGACAACTGCGAGCACCTGGTGGACGCGGTGGCCAAGCTGGTCGACCGGATCACGCGGGCCGCGCCGCGGGTGCACGTCCTGGCGACCAGCCGGGAATCCCTGGGCGTGGTCGGTGAGGCCGGGTTCGTCGTGCCGCCGCTGGCGGTGCCGGACCCGGAGGCGGTGACGTCGGTCGCCGAGGTCCTGACCTACGACGGGACCAGCCTGTTGATCGACCGTGCGCGGGCGGTCCGGTCCGACTTCCACGTCGACGAACACAACTACGCTGCTGTCGCCGCCCTGTGCCGGCGGCTCGACGGCATCCCGCTGGCGATCGAACTCGCGGCGGTGCGGCTGCGGTCGCTGTCGGCCGAGGAGATCGTCGACCGGCTGGGGGACCGGTTCCGGCTGTTGACCCTGGGCCGCCGCGTCGGCCCCGCCCGGCACCAGACGCTGCAGGCGACCGTCGAGTGGAGCCATGCGCTGTGCAATCCGGCCGAGCGGGGCGATGTGGGCGAGGGCGGCGCTTTTCTCCGGCGGGTTCGAACTCGACGCGGTCGAGGCCGTCGTGGTGGGCGACGATCTTCCCGCGGACGCGGTCGTCGACGTGCTGGATTCGTTGGTGGACAAGTCGATCCTGAGCGCCGAGGGCGACGAGCAGACGCGGTACGTCATGTTGGAGACCCTGCGGGATTTCGGCATGCGGCAGTTGGCCGACGACGAGGCGGCGGCCCTCCGGCGTCGGCACCGGGACTTCTACGCCGACCTCCTCGCGACCCTGCGGCTGGAGTACCTCGTGGGCACCCCCGGGGCCGCGGCGGCGCGGGGTCTGCGCGAACGCGGCAATCTGCGCGCGGCACTGGAGTTCTGCGCCACCGAGCCCGGCGAGGCCAGAGCGGGCATGCGCATGGCCGCGGCCATGCTCACCTACTGGTCGGCGAAGGCGTCCGCCGAGGGCGCCCGGTGGCTCGACCGGCTCCTCGCCGCCGACCCCACGCCGAGCCGCGAGCGGGCGCGGGCGCTGTGCGACCGCGTGTGGCTGCCGGTCCTGCGGGCCGGGCAGTCCGCGACCGGGTTCCTCGACGAGGCCGAACAGGTCATCGACGAACTCGGGCTCCACTCTGGGCTCGAGTCGATCCTCATCCAACGCTCTCGGGCCACGTTGCACCTCTTCGCGGGCAGGCCCGCGGCGGCGGCCGCGATCCTGGCTCGGGTGCTGGCCTGGTTCGAGAACTGGGAGCCCACCTCGGAGTGGGAACGGGCGTACCGCCCGTACGCGATGCTGAGCTGCCGAATCGTCCTCGCCCACACGTACGGCGCCGCCGGGGAGCCGCGGCGGGCCGAGGCCCTGCTGCGCGAGGCGCTGCCGATGGCGGCCGAATACGGGTACACGGCGCGGCGGGCCGTCGGGCTGTGGAACCTCGGGATGTTGCGCCTTGAGGACGGCGAGACGGCCGAAGCCGCCGAGTTGGCAAGGGAGAGCCTGCGGCTCGCCAGGGACCTCGACGACCAGACGTGCGTCGTCGACGGGCTGCGGCTGCTGAGTTCGATCGCCGCCGCCCAGGGCGACGCCATCCACGCCGCCCTGCTCGACGGCGCCACCGACGAGATCGGCCACGCCAACGCCGCCATGATCACCAGCGGGTGGGAGTCCGACGTCCACGCCCGCCACCGCGCCGCGGCGCACACCGCGATCGGCGAGGAGTCCTTCACTGCTGCCTACCGGCTCGGTGCCCGGCTCACGGCCGCCGAAGCCATCGCGGTCGCTCTCGATGAGCGGCCGGCGCGTGCCCAGCGCCTGGCGAAGCTGGAGCGGACCCTCACCCGACGGCAGAACCAGGTCGCCGACCTCATCGCCGAGGGCAAGACCAACCGCGAGATCGCCGACGCGCTGACCATCTCCGTCCGCACGGCGGAATCGCACGTCGACCACATCCTGACCACCCTTGGCTTCAGCACCCGCACCCAGATCGCCACCTGGGTCGTGAGCGGCCGTGGCGAGCACTCGGCGACCTGAGCACCTCTCGTCGCAGCGGTGCCGCGGGTCACCGCGCTGCAGGCGGGTTCGGCGGTAGCGTGGTCTTGGGGGTATTCATGAAGATCGTGTTGCCCGGTGGGACCGGGAATGCCGGGGGATTTCTGAGTCGGGCGCTCGCGGCGGCTGGACACGACGTCGTCGTGCTCACCAGGCGGGCCGGGGTCGACCTCGGGGGTGGGGTTCGTTCCGTCGCCTGGGACGGGCGCACGGTCGGCGCCTGGGCGGCGGAGATCGACGGCTGCGACGCGGTGGTCAACCTGGCCGGGCGCAGCGTCAGCTGCCGGTACACCGAGGCGAACCTGCGGGAGATGATGGACTCGCGGGTGCACTCCGCGCGGGCGGTCGGCGAAGCCATCGCCGGGGCCGCGACACCGCCGCGGGTGTGGCTGCAGATGAGCACCGCGACGATCTACGCCCACCGGTTCGACGCCGCCAACGACGAGGAAACCGGCGTCATCGCCGGCGCCGAGCGAGGTGTGCCGGAGTACTGGGCGTTCAGCGCCGAGATCGCCAAGCGGTGGGAACTCGCGCAGGAACAGGCGTCGACCCAGCGGACCCGCAAGGTGGCGCTGCGGACCGCCATGGTGATGAGCCCGGACCAGGGCAGCGTCTTCGACGTGCTGTCCCGGATGGCCCGGCTCGGCCTCGGCGGGCCGGTGGCGGGCGGACGGCAGTACGTCTCCTGGATCCACAGCCAGGACTTTCTCCGCGCCGTCGACTTCCTCCTCACCCGCGACGACCTGAGCGGGCCGGTCAACCTCGCCGCACCGAATCCGGTTCCGCAGCGCGAGTTCATGCGCATCCTTCGCACGGCCCTGCGGATGCCGGTCGGGCTGCCCGCGACGAAGTGGATGGCCGAGATCGGCGCGTTCGCCCTGCGGTCCGACACCGAGCTGCTGCTCAAGAGCCGCCGCGTCGTCCCCCGGCGCCTGCTCGACGCCGGGTTCGACTTCGACTTCGCCCGGTGGGAGGACGCCGCCGCCGATCTTGTGCGGCGGAGTTGACGACGTCACCGCTTGCCGGCGACGTACAGGCAGTCCATCGGGTCGTCGGGCACGTCGCTGATCGAGACGAGGTCGAATCCCGCGTCGTCGAGCATGCGGCTTGCGAGTTGCTGTCCCCACGCGGTGCCCAGTCCGGCGCCGCCTACGGCCAGGGACACGGTCATGCAGTGCAGCACGCTGACCGAGTAGAGCAGTGGCGCGATCGGGTTTCCGACGTTGTCCTCGAGGTTGCTCGACGCTTTGGTGTCGAACATGACGAAGACGCCACCAGGCGCCAAGGCCGCGTGGATGGCGCGCAGCACGCCCGCCGGGTCGGCCTGGTCGTGGATGGCGTCGAACGCGAACACCGCGTCGAACGGTGGGGCCGACGGCAGTGCGGCGACGTCCTGGACCTCGAAGCGGACGTTGGTCAGGCCCATGCTCGCCGCCTCGGCCCGGGCCTGGTCGACCGCGTCGGCGCCGAGGTCGTAGCCGACGAACTCCGAGGCGGGGTAGGCCGCCGCGAGCAGGTTCGCCGCGTGGCCGGTGCCGCAGCCGATGTCGGCGACCCGGATCCCCGCGTCCAGCCGCAGGGGCAGGTCGCCGGTCAGCGGCAGCACGCCGTCGATCAGCTGCCCGTCGAAGTAGCCGCGGCTCATGCCGTCCATGACGGAGGTGAACCGCGGCCGGAAGCGGTCGTAGGAGACGCCGCCGCCCTCGCGGAACGCGGTGACCAACTCGTCGAGGTGGGAGCCGAGCAACGCGGTGATGAGACTCGTCGGGGCGAGGTTGGCCGAACCTCCACCGGACAGGCACAGCGCGTGTTCGGCGGGCAGCGTGTAGGCGGCGGTGCCGGGGTCGTACTCGAACACGCCCCCGGTGGTCAGCGCGCCGAGCCATTCACGCACGTACCGCTCTTGCAGTCCCGCGCGGGCGGCCAGTTCGGCGCTGGTCGCCGGGCCCTGCGCCGCGGCGTCGAACAGCCCGGTCCGGTGGCCGATGTCGATCATGAAGGTGAGCAGCGACTTGGAGTAGGTGTCGAACAGGGTGCCCGCGAACTCCTCGACCTTGCTTTCGTCGATGGTGGGTGTGCTCATGGCGGTGGCCTTCCTCGGTCGATGTGTCGAATCGACGCTAGGTGGGCGGGGGAACCGCCTGCTTCCACCGAACTATGCAAGCGAAGTCGGTCCGCTGGTTCGAACTACGCATCGGTGCGGGCGACGAGCCCATGGTCGAACGCGTAGCCCGCGGCGGCCGTGCGGGACGACAGGTTGAGCTTGAGGTAGATGTTGGCCAGGTGCCGGGCCACGGTCTTGTCGCTGAGCACCAGTTCGGCGGCGACCTCCCGGTTGGACTTGCCCGCCGCGACGAGGGCGAGCACGTCGACCTCGCGGGCGGTCAGCCCGTCGGGGTTGGCTGAGGTGACCGGCGCGCCGAGCCGGGTGAACGCCGACTTCGCGGCGGCCCGTTCCCGCCCGCTCGCGTCGCGGTCGCCGAGGGCGTCGTACGCCTCGGCGAGCAGCAGCCGGACCCGGGCGCAGTCATAGGACGCGCCCAGTGTGCGCCACTGCGCGCAGGCGCGGCGCAGCATCGGCAGAGCCTCCTCCGGCTGCCCCTCACCGAGCCGGACCGCGCCCTGCGCGGTGCCACGCCATCGCCCGCAGACCGGAGCTGTCGTAGTCGCGGGCGGCTTCGTCGAGTTCGTCGGCCGCCTTGCGCGCGACGTCGACGGCGGAGGCGGCCAAGGCGATCTCCACCGCCGCCGAACACAGCCGAACCCGCCGCAGCGTCCCGCGGTCCTCCGCGGTCAGCGCCGCGTGGATGGACCGCAGCGCGACGTCCGGGCGGCCCTGGGCGAGCCGCAGCAGTGCCATCCCCGGCTGCGGATCGCGCCCGAACTCGTGTGCCATCAGGTAGGCCTGTTCGGCGCCGGTGAGATCGCCGCGCAGCCGACGCGCCTCGGCCACCACGTAATGCGCCTCGGCGGTGCCCTCCGCGGACAGCTCGCACAGGTGTGCGCCCGCCCGCGCGGCGTCGGCCTCCGATCCCGCCCAGTCGCCCCGGACCTGGCGGAGCTGGGCCTGGTGCACCTGGCAGATCCCGCTGAAGACGGCCTCGGCGGGCAGGGTCGAGCACCAGGCACTCAGCGCCTCGGTCCACACCCGCATCCGGGCCAGGTCGGCGAGTTCGTGGCAGGCGCTGACCAGGTTGCAGTACAGGTAGCCGATCCACTCCGGCTTCAGCCCGCCCGCGAGCGCCGCGGCCATCGAGTCCTCGACGAGCGCGAACCCCGCGGCCACCCGGCCCTGCCGGACCATGGCACGCCCCTGCGCCATGGTCGTCATCGCGATCAGGTTGGGGTCGCCGTGCGCCTGGGCGCGCTCGCGCAGCCGCGTGGCCGAGTCGATGACCGCGGCCGACTCCCAGCCCGCCAGAGCGGACTCGACCTGCTCCAGGTAGTCGAGGTAAACGCTTTCCACGCTGTCCGAGTGGTCGTGCAGCACCCGGTGCGCGTGGGTGAGCCACGTGGAGCCGGATGTTTCCTCCCCGCGCAGGAAGTGCAGTCCCGCCAGGTCGAGCGCGGCCATCGCCGCCTGACGCGGAGCGCCTGCCCGCTCGAATCCCGCGAAGGCCGCCTCCGCCGCGACCCGCGCCTGCTGGACGTGCCCCAGCCACCACTCGACATCGCTGAGCGCGTGCAGGTCGGCGGGACCGAGTTCACCCGCGTCCAGGAACAGGCGCTTGGCCGCGGACCAGTCCCCACGCCCATACGCGGCGCGCGCGTCGACGAGCGGGTCGGGCATGGCCACCGTCCAGCGAGTAGGTCATCCGAATGGAGTATCGCCCAACCCTGGCCTCGTGCGACACGATCAACGACGACTGCATGAAACTGCTCGAAACCTGCACGATTCATTCATAAAAGTCCAGTTGTACTCTTGACCCTGCGCCGCCCCATGGTGGATAGTTCGTCAGTGCCGCACCCGGTCGTGAGGCGCCCGGCCCGAGTGTGCGCTCCACTGTGGACATTCCATGGCGCGTGCTCGCGTGTTCGCAAATATGTTGGTGCAAAACAAATTCCGCCAGTTCTGGCGTCGTGCGTGGACGGATGCTCCGCTCGTCGCAACTTCCTTGACACCGCCCCGTGCGGCGGCGAATATCGGCGAATGGTTCAGACCATTGCTCGTGGCACCGCCCTCTCCGTGGCCGCGTTGGCGATCCTGTCCTCGGCGGCCGTGTCCGCCTCGGCCCGAGCAGGGGTCGCGGTCAACGCCGCCCCTCAGGTCGTGCCCGCCGTTCAGCAGTGGACCGGCGGCGTCGGGCTGCTGCGACTCGGCCCGGACACGAAGATCGTGCTCGACCCCGCCGGCGGCCGATGAGCGGGTGACGATCACCAGCCGCACGCCGGTGGGCGTCTACTGGGGAACCGGGACCCTGTTGCAGATGCTGACCCTGGAGGGACGCGCCGAGGCCGCGGTCCCGGTCGGCTCGCTGGTGGACTGGCCGAACGTGGCCGTGCGCGGCTTCATGCTCGACGTCGGGCGGCGTTGGTTCGACCAGGACTTCGTCCGCCACTACGTCCGGCACATGAGCTGGTTCAAGCTCAACACCTTCCAGCTGCACCTCAACGACAACGAGATCACCGCGCCCGGCGGCGACTGGTCGAAGGCGTACTCCGCGTTCCGTCTGGCCAGTGACAACCCGCGGTTCGCTGGGCTGGCCACGACCGACGGGGCGTTCACCCGCACCGACTGGGACCGCCTGGTGGCGAAGTCGAGCGGCAAGGTGCTCACCGCGGCAGGCGACGGGCTCACCCAGGCCGCTCCCGTGGCGGGCAACGGCCAGTCGTGGACCTTCGTCAACCCATGACCTGCTCAGCGCGGAAGAAAGTCGGAGGAAACCCCTGATGCGTGTCCGATCCCTGCTCGGCACCGCTGTGCTGCTCGTACTCGGCGCCGTCCCCGCCGTCGCCGAGCCGACAGCCACCACCTACCACCTCGACTGCGCGGCGGGCAGTGACGCCGCCGCGGGCACGGGCGAGACCACCGCCTGGCGCACGCTCGCCAAGGTGAGCGCCACGACCTTCGGCCCCGGCGACCGCATCCTGATCAAGCGGGGCACGACCTGCGCCGGGTCGCTCGCGCCCCAGGGTTCCGGTGCCGCGGGCAGCCCGATCACCGTGGACGCCTATGGTTCCGGCGCCAAGCCGCTGATCGCAGGCGGGGGAGTGCCGAAGGCGGTGCGGCTGGTGAACCAGCAGCACTGGGAGATCCGCAACCTGGAGATCACCAACACCGGGGCCACCGTGGCCATGCGCCGCGGGGTGTCGGTCGAGCTGACCGACTTCGGCGCGGCGAGCCACATCGTGTTGGAGAACCTGGACATCCACCACGTCAACGGCGAGGACAAGAAGGACCTCGGCGGCAGTGGTGGGATCTACCTCGCCATCGGCGGCAACACGGTCAGGACCTGGTTCGACGACCTGACCATCCGGAACAACACCGTCCGGTCGGTCGACCGTGCGGGCATCTTCATGGTGTCCACTTGGAACCGGTCGGGCTTCGAGACGGGCAGCGCGGGCGAGTTCATCCCGTGGCCGCGGGTGGTCATCAGCGGCAACCGGTTGGAGGACCTCGGCGGCGATGGCATCGTCGCGGGCAACACCACCGGCGCGCTGATCGAGCGCAACTACGTCAACGGGTTCCAGAAGCGCTCGGCAGGCTACAACGCGGGGATGTGGACCTACGACTCCGACAACGCCGTGTTCCAGTTCAACGAGGCGACCGGCGGGCAGACCACCCGCGACGGCATGGGGTACGACGTCGACCAGGGCACGATCGGGACGGTCTTCCAGTACAACTACAGCCACGACAACGCGGGCGGGTTCATGTTGCTGTGCAACGCGACCGGCATCCTGAGGGGCGCGATCGTGCGGTACAACCTCAGTCAGAACGACTCCCACCGCGGCGTCGAGAACTGCGGTGGTCTGATCGAGTCCGCCGAGGTCTACAACAACACGATCTACATCGGGCCCGGGATCAGCCAGTCGGTGATCCAAGAGAACAACACGACCCGGCGCACCGTGGTGTTCCGCAACAACATCGTGGTCAAGAGCGGGTCCGGCACGGCGTCCATGACGTTGCGAAGCGGCGGGTACACCCTCGACCACAACGACCTCGTCAACGTCTCCGGCGCTCCCGCGGGCGCGGGGATCACCAGTGACCCCAGGCTTTCCGCCGCGGGCACCGCGACCGACCAGGCACACGCGGACGGGTACCGGCTGTGCGCGGGCTCGCCCGCCTTGGGCGCGGGCGCGGTGGTGGCGGGTAACGGCGGCCGGGACTACTTCGGCACCGCGCTGTCCGGCACGCCGAACATCGGCGCGTACGGCGGCGCCGCGGTCGAGTGCGGTCTGCTGTCCAACGGTGGCTTCGAGTCCGGCCTGACCGACTGGTCGAGCCGCAACGCCTCGGTGACCACGACCAACCCGCACAGCGGGACCCAGGCGGCGGCGCTGGCGGCCCCGGCCGGGTCGTTCGCCACGGTCGAGCGGCTGGTCACCGGGCTGGGCCCGAACACCGCCTACACCTACTCGGGCTGGGTCCGCACCAGCGGCGTGGCCACGAACCTGGGGGTGAAGGGCTTCGGCGGGTCGGAGGTGTTCGCGACCACCTCGGCCACCGGCTGGACCCAGCTGAGCCAGTCGTTCACCACCTCGGCGACAGCGACCTCGGCCACGGTCTACTGCTACCTGCCCACCGCGGGCTCGGCGGCCTGCGACGACCTGACCGTGACACCGGCGTCGACCATCGGCGGGACCCACGAGATCGCCCGGGCAGGGACAACCCAGGTCGTCGACGTCCCCGGCGGCTCCACCGGCACCGGCACCCAGCTGATCATCTGGACCCGCCACGGCGGCGCCAACCAGCAGTGGGTGTTCACCCGCGACGCGGCCGGGGAGTACGCGGTCAAGAACGTGAAGTCGGGGCTGTGCATCGACATCGAGGGCAACTCCACCACCGCGGGCGCCAGGGTCATCCAGTGGACCTGTGGCACCGGCGACAACCAGAAGTGGCGGCTGACCCCAGTCGCAGGCGCATACCGGATCACGTCGAAGTCCAGCGGTCTGACGCTGACGGCGGCGGGAACCCCTGACGGCTCCGTGCTCACCCAGCAGGCCGACACCGGCTCGGCGACCCAGCGGTGGTCGCTGAGCTGACCTCACCTTCCCGGAGTGGACGCGACGCACTCGGCCGCACTGGCCGCACTGGCCGCTGGGTCATCGGGTCGGACGCTCACCTGTTCGGGGACCGCCCCGGTGCAGCACCCGCGTGATCCACGCGGGGGCGGTGCGCTTGACCTCGTGCAGGTGCAGCCTGCTGGTGAGGTCCCGCGTGCCGTTGAGCCGGTAGTCGATCTCGGCGTTGATGGCTTCGGTGGTCCACATGGTCTTCTCTCCTCATCGCTTCGAACTCCAGTGATGAGAACAGTGCCGCTGAGGCCGGGGGTGCGGCATGGGGTGATCACGCAGTCCTGGCCGACGGACCCCTTACCCGGTGCCGTCCGCAGGTCTTCGGGCCGCGGGTAAGGGACCTCCACACTGTCAGCGGGCCAGGGCGTTGCGTTCGAAGCGTGGCCAGACCCGGGAAGCGCAGTAGCCGCAGTTCGTGCCGGAGAACTCGGCGCGAGCCCGGTCGTCGCCGAGCAGCTGCGCCCGGAACCACGCGGTGACCGGTCCGCGGAAACCACCGCCGTCGCGGGCGGCGGTGAAGTGGCCCGCGCCCGCCAGTTCGCCGTAGACCGCCGGGATGTGGGTGGCCTTCTGGTAGCGCGGGTAGACGAGCAGCCGCGGGGACACGATCCAGTCGAACTGGCCCGCGAGGAAGAACGTCGGCCCATGCAGCGCCGCGATGTCACCCTGGGGGCCGGGTTCGATGGGCACCGTGGTGTCCACCCGGGAATCGGCCGCCGCGGCAATGGCCCCGCCACCGCCCTGGGAATGCCCGGTCGCGCCGACCCTGGTCAGGGCGACCTTGCCCGCGTAGACGTCGCCGGGGGCGTCGTTGCGCGTCGCCAGGTAGTCCAGGCCTGCCAGCATCTCGCGGCCCGTTCCGGACTGGGTGGTGTTCGCCGCGGCGACGATGAACCCGTGCGAGGCGAAGTGCCGCAGCAGCGCGTCGTAGGCCGTCGGCGCCGCGCCGGTGCCATTCCCCCAAGAACCTGATCATCGCACCTGGCAAATGATCACACACCGGGCTCCTCGTCCGTCGCGAGGAACAACTTGATCACGCAACTTGGCCCAGAGCCCATACTCGTGGCAGGCGACATTCCCGCGCGGGCGGGGACGACGCGTAGTTGAATCCGGTCATGACCAGTCCCGCCGGACGATCCCCGCGCGGGCGGGGACGACCAGTGTTCCTGGACCGTGAGCGCCCGCAGGACCGGACGATCCCCGCGCGGGCGGGGACGACCTCGACCCGAGCGTCGGGGTAGATCAGCAGCACGGACGATCCCCGCGCGGGCGGGGACGACTCCGCGAGCAGCAGCAGCCGCTCCATCGCCGACGGACGATCCCCGCGCGGGCGGGGACGACAGCCTGTCGTC
>NZ_JBOHGC010000560.1:0-1175 GCF_050699995.1 Actinokineospora sp.
ACCTTCTACCGCGTGCGCGTGCTCGACCTGAACAACATCGTCGTCATTCCCCAGCTCAACTACACCCTCTCCGGCGCCGCCGTGAACCTCAGCGAGCTGCCCGTCACCGCCACCGACACGTTGGTCCCGCCCACCGGCTCCGTCACCGGCAACATGAACGTCACCGGCAACCTCACCGTCGGCGGCACCGCCACCTTCGGCGCCGACCCGCAGAACTTCGCCCACCTGCGCCTGCTCGGGCTCACTGCCGACCCGGGCAGCGTCGTCGCCGGCTCCGTCTTTCACCGCTCCGACCTGAACACCATCCGCTTCCGCGCCGGCGGCATCGAGATCTTCGACGGCACGCAGTACCTCCCGCTCTTCGCCTCCTCCTCGCAGACGCTCGACCTCAACGCTAGCCTCCGCATCCCCGGCGGCGGCAGCGCCAATTTCAAGCGACTGAACCACCTCCGCCTCATCGACCCCGACCTGTGGACCGAGATCGGCGTCACCTCCAAGATCAACGCCGCCATCACCGACTGCCTCGGCGCCGAGTGCCGCATCGTTCTCCCCACCAACCTCCCCACCGGCTGGCACACCCGCTCCACCTGGGCCGAAACCGCGGCCTTCCTCGACTTGCGCGGGCGCGAGCTGGACCCGTTCGCCAACGGCCGCTACTTCAGCCCCTTCAAGTTCGTTGACCGCCGCACCGCGGACAACGTCGGCACACTCGACGTGTTTCCTACGATTCGCGCCCTTCAGTTTCACGACTCGGGCGGGGACAACACCGCCGCTATCAAGGACACCTACTTCACCTTCGCGGGCGACCTTCTCTCCGCCGGGCGCGGGCAGGACATCAGCGTGCGCGCCGCTACCTTCAAGTTCGGCGAGGGGGACGCGGCTGGGCTGGGCGCGACCGCTCAGAACTGGGGCAACTGCTTGGAGGCGGGCGGGGAATGCACCGTCAGCATCACGGCGAGGGCCTTGCAGGGCACGGAAGTCACGACCGCCACCGTGTCCAGCTACGACGGCGGCTCCCGCACCCTCGCCTACAGCAGCGCCTCCCAGGCGGACAAGCTTGGCGTCGGGCGCTACCTCATCAACACCAGCGCGGCGAAGGTGTACATCACCGGCAGTGTCTCCAGCGTCGGCAGCGCCGCCCCGCCCGTCGTCACCGGCTCCGGCACCGGTTGGGC
>NZ_JBOHGC010000561.1:0-1813 GCF_050699995.1 Actinokineospora sp.
ACCCTTCGCCCGGCGAGGCGGGCTCTGGGCAAGCGGATGAACCCATTCGACTCGCCCCGACAGTTCGTCGGGGCTTCGCTCAGGGCAGGCACGGATGACACGGATAGGGGAAAGGATTCACCACCGAGGGCATGGAGGACACAGAGGGGGAAAGCAGATTCCTCCCCCGCCGGTTGCGAAGGCAACCGACGGGGTCGGAATGACAGCCTGGGCAGGGTTGGGCGCGGGGAGTAGTACTCCCAGTACCAAAGTACAGTTGACAATGGCAATGCGGAGGCGGAGAATCGCCCTATTCGGGGGGCGGAATCTCCGGTCGAGGGGGAGTCCATGAAAAAGCAGTTATGGAGCCTTGTCGCCGTGGTGTGCCTGCTCGCGCCCGCCTTCGCCCTTCGGGCTTCGGCGGGCGGGCCCGGTGGAGATGAAATCCCAGCGGCGGCGGCTTCGGCGGGGAAGCCCGCCACGGCGGGCAAGCCCGGGGAGATAGCGCCGGGGCGGTTCTTCGTGCGCTTCCGCGACTCGGTGCAGGCGCCGGGGGCGGTGGCGGCGGAATTGAGCCAGCGGCACGGGTTTCAGGTCGGGCACGTCTATCAATACACGCTGAAGGGGATGGCGATCCGCGTGACCCCGCAGGCGGAGCGCGGGGTGCTGACCGCGCTGAGCCGCGACCCGCGGGTGGAGAGCGTGGGGCACGACCGCTACATCGGACTGTTCGCGCAGACGGTGCCCAAGGGCGTGAACCGCATCAACGCCGAGCCGGGCGCGGGAGCGAACAACGGCAACAGCATCCGCGTGGCCATCTTTGACACCGGGCTTGACTTCAACCACTTCGACCTGGCGGCCAACATCAACTTCGACCTCAGCGCCGACTGCGAATTCTTTCCCGGGTTCGGGCTCTGTTTCACCGGCGGCGGGTTCGGGCAGGACGACCACTGGCACGGGACTTTTGTGGGCGGGGTGGTGGCGGCGCTGAACGACGGCACCGACGTCATCGGCGTGGCGCCGGTGGCGCAGCTCATCGCGGTCAAAGTGCTGGACTATACCGGGAGCGGCTTCTTCACCGACATTACCGCCGGGGTGGACTACGTCCGCAGCCTGAACGCCAACCCGAGCACGCGCGTGCACGTGGCCAACATGAGCCTGGGAGCGCGCTGCTCGGTGTGCACGGACAATTCGAGCGACCCCACCGTGCGGGCGTTCCACGACGCGGTGCGGGCGCTGGTGAACTCGGGCACCACGCTGGTGGTGTCGGCGGGCAACGACGGGGCGGACGCGTTCGACACCGTGCCGGCGAGCTTCGATGAAGTGGTGACCGTGTCGGCCATGGCCGACAGCGACGGGCAGCCGGGCGGGCTGGGACCGGCGCAGCAGTTGAGTGGAGGCCCGCCGATGCCGGACGACTCCTTCGCGTGGTTCTCCAACTTCGGGCCCGACGTCGACGTGACCGGGCCGGGGGTGCTGGAATTGTCGCTGAACGGGTCGTGGCTGGGCAGCACGACGCGCGTCAGCAGCGGGACGAGCTTTTCTTCGCCGCACGCCGCGGGCGTGGCGGCCATGTTTTACCGCCATCGGATTGATTCCGGCCAGGGCTTGCCCACGCCGGGACTGGTGCGGCAGGCGCTGATCGAGACCGGCGAGTGCCACGAAGGCGCCGGCGGCGTCTTCCACGGCACGACGGGCTGCGCGGAAGCGTGGCCGGGCGACCCGGACGGGTTGAACGAGCCCCTGGTGCGCGCGGACAACATCGACAACTTCGGCGTGCCGCCGGTGGTGAACGACGTGGCGGTGACGTCGGTGAGCGCGCCCTCGCCGGTGC
>NZ_JBOHGC010000562.1:0-3926 GCF_050699995.1 Actinokineospora sp.
GACCCGCATCGACAACCCGCTGCTGTGCGAGGAGGACGGCCCGGTCTACCAGCTTCGCCGCTGGTACGAGCAGTTCTACGTCGACGCCGCCGAGGTCAGCGAGGACATGACCCGGCGCTTCGAGTTCGAAGTGGACACCACGCGGGCGAACGAGGTGTGGGCCAAGGAGGTCGCCGAGAACCTGGCGGCCCGAAACACAGCGGAGTAGCGGTGTCCGAGCGGCGGGAGTTCCTGGAGGGCGGCTTGGCGCCGCTGGCCTGCGACCGGTGTGGGACGCGGGTGCTGGTCAAGAAGAACAGCGCCCGGCACACCAGCGTCCAGTGGACGACCGACCCCGCCGCGACGTGCCCGGAGTTCGCCGAGGCCGTGGCGGGCGGCACGGTCAGCGCCCTGGTCGACACGTGTTGGACCCTGCACGCCACGATCGAGCGGGCGGCGCGCGACGGAGAACTGGAGGTGCCCGGTGACTGAGCTGACCTCCCACCTGCTGACGGTGGCGGCGGTGGTCGAGGAGACCGCCGACGCCCGGTCGATCGTCTTCGACGCCGACTTTCCCTACGCCCCAGGCCAATTCCTCACCCTGCGGATCCCCAGCGACCAGTGCGGCTCGGTCGCCCGGTGCTACTCGCTGTCGAGTTCCCCTTACGAGGGCGGCAAACCGCAGGTCACGGTGAAGCGCACCGCGGCCGGGTACGCCTCGAACTGGGTGTGCGACAACGTCTCGGCCGGATCGACGATCGAGGTGCTCCCACCGTCGGGCATCTTCACCCCGAAGTCGCTGGACGCGGACCTGTTGCTGTTCGCGGGCGGCAGCGGCGTCACCCCGGTGATGTCGATCCTGAAGTCCGCGCTGGCCGAGGGAAGCGGCCGAATCGGCCTCGTCTACGCCAACCGCGACGAGTCCTCGGTGATCTTCGCCGCCGAGTTGCGCGCGCTGGCGGACAGACATCCCGAGCGCCTGACCGTGATCCACTGGCTGGAGAGCGTACAAGGGCTACCCAGCGCGGCCCAGTTGCTCACCCTGGCCCGCCCGTTCGCCGACCACGAAGCCTTCACCTGCGGCCCCGCGCCGTTCATGAAGGCCGTCACCGAAGCCCTGAAGTCACTGGGATTCCCCCGCGAACGCCGACACCTGGAACGGTTCGCGTCGCTGGGTGCGAACCCGTTCGACCAGGCCGTGGCCGCCGCCCCCGACCCGGACGGCGAGAAGGCCGTCGTCGAGTTGGAGTTGGACGGCAAACGACACACCGTCGACTGGCCGGTCACCAGCAAACTGCTGGACGTTCTGCTCGACAAGGGCCTGCCCGCTCCGTACTCCTGCCGGGAAGGCGCGTGCAGCGCTTGCGCGTACCGGCTGGTGTCAGGTGAGGTGAAGCTGCTGAACAACGAGGTGCTGGACCAGGAAGACCTCGACGAGGGGATCCGGCTGGCCTGCCAGTCGGTGCCGGTGACCTCGAAGGTCGAGATCAGCTACGAATGAGGGTGTCGCATGCCTATTGACCCCAAGGTCGCGATCGGGGCGGAACTGCCGGGGACGTCCTTCACCTGGACGGCCTCGGATGTCCTGCTGTACCACCTGGCCCTGGGCGCGGGCGGCGACCCGACGTCACCGCACGAACTCCGGTACGCGTTGGAGGACGACCTCCGGGTGCTGCCCACGTTCGGTGTGGTGGCGCCGAGTCTGCGGGTGTTCGAGCCGCCGTCGGTGTCGTTCCCGGGTATCTCGGTCGACTTGGCGAAGGTGCTGCACGGCAGCCAGGGGATCACCGTGCACGGGCCGATCCCGGTGGAGGGCAAGGCACGGATCGACTCGCGGATCGCCGAGGTGTGGGACAAGGGAAAGGCCGCGGTGATCGTCCAGGAGGCGACCGCGACCAGCCCGGACGGCGTGCTGCTGTGGACCACCCGGTCCAGCATCTTCGCCCGCGGCGAGGGCGGTTTCGGCGGCGAACGCGGGCCTGCCGCGGTGCCGTTCGAGCCATCCCGCGAGCCGGACCTGGTGATCGACACCCCGACCATGCCCCAGCAGGCGCTGCTGTACCGCTTGTGCGGTGACCGGAACCCGCTGCACGCCGACCCGGCCTTCGCCGCCGCGGCGGGCTTCTCGGCGCCGATCCTGCATGGGCTGTGCACCTACGGGATCGTGGCGAAGGCCCTGACCGATGCCGCGCTCGACGCCGACACCCGCCGGGTCCGGTCGTTCGACGCGCGCTTCGCCGGGGTCGTCTACCCGGGGGACACGCTGCGGACGTCGGCCTGGGTGGACGGCGACACGATCCACGCCACCACCACGGTCCCCGCGCGGGACGACGTCGCGGTGCTCGCCGGAATCACTCTGACGGTCTGACTCCCGTGGCGCCGACGGCAGCCCAGGAGACGCGGTAGACGATCGGCCGCACCCCGATCGGGGGTGCGGCCGACCCTGGCCTGCGATGATCAACTGGTCGCCGCGCCGGAGAGGTACTCACAGAGTGCCTTGAACAACTCTTCGACCGTCATCTGGCTCAGCTGGGAAATCGTCTCCCGCACCCACGCGTCGAGCCTGTTCCACCAGGCGACGAAGGCGGACCAGCCGCCGCGGACGGCCTTGACGCAGTCGTCCCAGTAGGTCTTCGCCAGCGACTTGAGAAACTCGACCACCGGCCTGAGCAACACCGACGACTGGGCGTCCGCCCCGGTCGCGTCCGGGATGACTGACGCGTCCCGCTGGTCGGCGACCAGCAGATCGCGGTAGTACAGCCACAGGTCGCGCCCACCGCCCGCGGGCCTGCAGTCGAACGCGGCGGCCTCCGTGGTGCTGACGGCCGCGACACCTGCGATGGTGCAGTGGAATACGTCCGGGTAGTGCCCCTTGCGGGTCCAGCCTTCGGGGGCCACCGCAGACGCGGGCCGCATTTCGGAGCGGGGTTCCGCGGTCGCGGCGGCCCCGTTGACGCCGGTGAGGGCGATGGCGGCAATGGCGAGGGTCGCGATCAGGCGGGTCTTATTCATGAGATCACTTGTCCTTCGTTGGAGGGTTTTCCGCTGTCGACGCCCGCTTCGTTCGAGCATCTGCCGTAGCCTCTGCTCACGGGCCGTCGTGGAAAGCATCGGAGCGTGACGACATGGGGCGGAAGTGGTTGACCGTCTCCCGCTGAACGGGAAACCCCGGGAAACACCTGGTCACAAGGTCGACCACCAGGTCGACCGCGGGTTCGGCGCCGAACTGCGGCGTTGGCGGATCAAGCGCGAGCTGTCCCTGTCCGGCCTGGCGCGGCTGGTGCACTACAGCAAGGGCTATCTCAGCAAGATCGAAAACGGTGACAAACCACCGAATCCGGACATTGCCCGCCGGTGCGACGAGGCCCTCCGGGCTGACGGACAGCTTGTCTCGCTGGTGCCGGGGCCGACGGTGTCGATCCCGACTCAGGCCGAATCACCGGAGCAAGCGCTGTGCCCGTTCCGCGGCCTCGCCGCCTTCACCGCCGCGGAGGCCGACTGGTTCTTCGGTCGGGAGCGGGTCGTCGCCGAACTTGTCGAGCGCGTGGCCGAGTGCCGGGACAAGGGGGTGCCGGTCACCGTGGTGGCGCCGTCCGGGGCGGGCAAGTCGTCGCTGCTGCGCGCGGGGCTGGTTCCGGCTCTGTCGCGCGGCGTCCTGCCATGGGCGGGTTCAGCGCAGTGGCCGGTGGTGGTGTTCACCCCCACCGCGAATCCGTGCGCCGAGCTCGCCAGGCGGCTGGAACACCTCGACGTCGAGAACTGCGTGGTGGTGATCGACCAGTTCGAGGAGGCTTTCGCGCTCTGCGCCAACCCCGGCTTGCGGGCCCGGTTCCTGGACGAGGTCTGCGCCCTCGCCACCCGCTTCCCGGTCGTGCTGGGCGTGCGCGCGGACTTCTACGGACAGCTGCTGGGCCATCCCGGGCTGGCGCGCTCGCTGCGGGAAGGGC
>NZ_JBOHGC010000563.1:0-3550 GCF_050699995.1 Actinokineospora sp.
CGGTCCGGGCCGGTGCGGCGGGCCGCCTGCCGCTGCAACCGGCGCAGCCCGCGCAACGCAACGTCGAGGTGCCTCGGGTTGTGGATCACCTCACCGGTCGAGAGCACCGCCAGGGACGTCACACCCAGATCCACACCCACCACCGACTGCGGTCGAGGACAATCCGGCGTGTTTGCCCTTGAACGTCGGGAACCGGACCTTCGCTGCCATGCGCTTGTCCTTATTCGAGGTGTTCCAGTTGCCCAACGCTGTCGCGAGATTGGCCAAACCGGAGGAGTACGCTTCTTTCGAGTTCTCACCCCACCACGGCGCGACCGCATCCTTGGTCTGATTCCATTGTTTCCGGAGGCTGTAGGCCGACCACGACACCGACGGCGTCAGCTTGGTGTCCGCGATGCCGTAGGACTTCTCGGCCCCGCGCTGCCCCAGGTTTGCCTTGATCAGGGCAAGACCCCAGTTGTAGGCGTAGCGCTGCGCACCGCAATGCGACCGCAACCCAGCCACTTGGGCCAGTGTCGGGTCCAACGCGAATCGATACGCCTGCAACACGATCATCACTGGACCGAACCGACCACCACCGACAAGGCCAGTCAACGTCCACACCGGGTCCGGCGTCGAAGGTCTTACAAAGCACATTCAGATACGTTTGACCCAGAACCTCGAACGGTTCGCAACCCCACAAAGGAGCTCCGGTGCAGTACGTCGACCACATCATCGACCTCGTCGGCGACACGCCGCTGGTCAAGCTGAACTCGCTGGCCGAGGGCCTGGCTCCCACGGTGCTGGCCAAGGTCGAGTACTTCAACCCGGGCGGCAGCGTGAAGGACCGCATCGCCGTGCGGATGATCGACGCGGCAGAGAAGTCCGGGGCGCTGAAGCCCGGCGGCACCATCGTCGAACCGACCTCCGGTAACACCGGCATCGGCCTGGCCCTGGTCGCCCAGCGCCGCGGCTACAAGTGCGTGTTCGTCTGCCCGGACAAGGTCAGCGAGGACAAGCGCAACGTCCTCAAGGCCTATGGCGCCGAGGTCGTGGTCTGCCCGACGGCGGTGGCCCCCGAGCACCCGGACTCCTACTACAACGTCTCCGACCGGCTGGTCCGCGAGATCGACGGCGCGTGGAAGCCCGACCAGTACTCCAACCCGGAGAACCCGCTCAGCCACTATTACTCGACCGGCCCCGAACTGTGGACGCAGACCGAGGGCAAGATCACCCACTTCGTCGCGGGCGTCGGCACCGGCGGCACCATCTCCGGCACCGGCCGCTACCTCAAGGAGGTCAGCGACGGCCGGGTCAAGGTCATCGGCGCCGACCCTGAGGGCTCGGTGTACTCCGGCGGCACCGGCAGGCCGTACCTCGTCGAGGGCGTCGGCGAGGACTTCTGGCCGACCGCGTACGACCGCGACGTGGCCGACGAGATCATCGCCGTGTCCGACGCGGAGTCCTTCAACATCACCCGCAGGCTCGCCCGCGAGGAAGGCCTGCTGGTCGGCGGCTCGTGCGGCATGGCCGCCGCGGCCGCGCTGCGCCTGGCGGGCCGCCTCGGCCCGGACGACGTCGTGGTCGTGCTGCTGCCAGACGGCGGCCGCGGCTACCTGTCCAAGGTGTTCAACGACTCGTGGATGGCCCAGTACGGCTTCCTGCCGCCCGAGCACTCCGGCGCCACCGTCGGCGACGTGCTGCGCCGCAAGAGCGCTTCGGGCACTGGCGTGCCGGACTTCATCCACGCCCACCCGTCCGAGACCGTCGCCGACGCGGTGGCCGTGCTGCGTGAGTTCGGCGTCAGCCAGATGCCGGTCGTCAACGCCGAGCCGCCGGTCATGGCCGCCGAGGTCGTGGGCGCGGTCAACGAGCGCGACCTGCTCGACGCCCTGTTCACCGGCAAGGCCGCGCTGGCCGACCGGGTCGAGCAGCACATGTCCCCGCCGCTGCCGACCATCGGCGCGGGCGAGCAGGTCAGCGCCGCGATGGGCGCCCTGTCCTCGGCCGACGGCGCGCTGGTGCTCGTCGACGGCAAGCCCGCGGGCGTCGTGACCAGGCAGGACCTCCTGGGTTTCCTGGCGGGCCGCTAGCCGATTGTGGACGTAACCGACGCACTTGCGGCGTATCCGATAGCGTTAGCGGCGATGCAATCTGACATTCCAGGTCAAAAGGGGTGGGAAACCCGATGAGTGCTCCCCAGCCGCCGAACGAGCCTTGGCAGGGCCAGCAGTGGCCTGGGCAGCCCGGCCCGGATCAAGGCCAGGCCCAGCAGCCCGGGCAGGGCTTTCCGCCCCCGCCGGAGCCCGCCGAGCAGTACTCGGCGCCACCCGGTGACAACACCGGTGCCGACGGCGTCGAGCGGACCCAGGCCATCCGTCCCGGGCAGCCCCTGCCGAGCGCGGGTGGCGACGACGACAGCAGCGATCGCACCCAGGTCGTGCGGCCCGGACAGGGCGGCCCGTCGGGCAACCCCAACCAGGCCGAGGCGACCCAGATGGTGCCGCCCGGCTCCGTCCCGCAGTCCCCGCCCTACGCCCAGCCCGGCGCCATGCAGTCGCCTCCCGGCGGCTTCGGGCAGCCCGGCCAGCCGGGTCAGTTCGGTCAGCAGCAGGGCTTCCCGCCGCCGCAGCAGCATGGCGGGTTCCCGGGGCAGCAGCAGGGCTTCGGCCAGCAGCCCGGCGGATACCCACCGCCCGGGTTCGCCCAACAGGGCGGCCTCGGCGGCAGGCCGAACTTCGGCGGCCCGGGCATCGACACGGCCATGATCTCGATGGTCGTGCTCGGCGTCGTGGCGCTCCTCGGCCTGATCAGCGCGATCATCACGATCACGCTGTGGTCCGACATTGGCGGCAGCGCGTCGTCGTCGGAGGTGAGCAGCGCCTGTTCGAGCCTGCCCGCAGACCTTCAGGCCGACTGTGAGCGGTCAGCGGAGAGGTTCGCCGAAGAGGTGAAGATCCCGTTCCGCTTCCACCTGTACATGATCATGTTCTTGCTGGGCTCGCTCGCGGCCATCGGCGGCGCGGCGCTGCTCTTCCTCAAGAAGAACCTCAACATCGCGCACTTCGTGGTGCTCGGCGGTGGCGCCCTGCTGGTCCTCACCTCGATCATCATCGCGATCGAGGGCGGCATGCCGGGTCGGGTCGTCACGCTCCTGATCTTCGGTCTGGCGATCGCCGGCGCCGGCGCGCTGGCGTTCTTCCCGCAGACCAAGGGCTACCTCTACGGCAGCGCGCCGCTGGGTGGCCAGGGCGGCGGGTTCGGCGGTCCGCCGCAGGGCGGGTTCGGCCAGCCGCAGCCGGGATACGGTCAGCCGCAAGGCTTCGGCCAGCCCCAGCAGGGCTTTGGCCAGCAGCCGCAGCAGGGTTTCGGCCAGCAGCAGCCGGGTGGCTACGGCCAGCCGCCGCAGACTCCGCCGCCCGGATTCCCGCCGCCGCACCAGCAGCCGCCCGGTGGCTTCGGCGGTCCGCCGCCGCAGCAGGGATACGGCCAGCCGCCGCCTCCCGGTGGACAGCAGCAGCCACAGCAGTGGTGAACTAGCGACGGCGGTGGTTTCGAGACTCTCGAAACC
>NZ_JBOHGC010000564.1:0-15573 GCF_050699995.1 Actinokineospora sp.
CAGGAGGAGCCCGCTGCCTGAGGGTCGACCCGACCGCGGCCTGTCAGGTGGCCGACGACAGGATTCCGGTGGCGGCGCCGACGATCGGACCGCCACCGGAATCGAGTCGTCCCGGGCGGCCAAGGACTGCGGCGGCACCGAATCCCGCCCATTCGGGGATTAGACCTGACTAATTGCACATCCCGGTCTCCGCGGGAATCCGCCGCTCCCATTGCCAGTTAAATTGGCTGTCGGACTTCGAAGTGGACAACCGTCGTGGTCCACCTGGCTGCCCCTGGTCACACCCCTGTCCGAAATGGGCGGTGTATTCGTATGTGTGAAACCAATGGCAATGACGGGATCTTGTGGACCGAACAGGTTACGCGCCAGTATGGGGTTAAGGACGCCGGTGCGCGCGTGTGTGAGGCATGGATTCGCCGGTGGTCGCAATCCCTCCAGCGTCGCAACCCGGCGCTCCCCGCAGGGCTCCCTCGTGGGTGACCGCGCACACGGCTTCGGCCCGCAGGTAGTCCTCCGCGCCGTGGATCGGCTCGGCCAGCCCCGGGTCCCGCCCGATCAGCTCGATCAGGTCGTCGATGGCTGATCCGTACCTGCCCAGCAGATGCTCCACAGTGGACACGGCGAGCCCGGTGCGCCGGGCGATGCCCGCACGGCCCTCCCACATCTCGTGGTAGCCGATCGCGCCGACGACCGGCAGTCGCTCGGTCAGCGAGGGCGGGCACGGCTCGGCCCAGGCCGCACACGGCCGCGTTCACCACGTCGGCCGCCATGACCCGGTAGGCGGTGTACTTACCACCCGCGATCACGAACAGCCCCGGGGTGGGTTCGGCGACGGCGTGTTCCCGTGACAGCTTCGCCGTCTCGCCGGCCTCGCCCGCGCACGACGTCCGCACGGAAGAACTGGTCGCCGAACTCGCCGCCCGGCCGGGCGCGGACCAGCTCAGGGACCGCTGCGGCCTGCCGCTGGCCACCTACTTCGCCGCGCCCCGGCTGCGGTGGCTGCTCGACTCGGTGCCGGGCCTGCGGGCGCGGGCCGACCGCGGCGAGGTGCTGTTCGGGACGATGGAGACCTGGATCATCTGGAACCTCACCGCCGGCACCGACGGCGGAATCCACGTCACCGACGTGACCAACGCCAGCCGCACCCTGCTGATGAACGTGGCGACGCTGTACTGGGACAGGGATCTGTTGTCGTTCTTCGACATCCCGGCACAGATGCTGCCCGAGATCCGTCCGTCCACAGGAGACTTCGGCGTCACCCGCCGGGTCGTCCCCGGCATCCCGATCCGGGCCGCGCTCGGTGATCAGCAGGCCGCGCTGTTCGGGCAGACGTGTTTTCTCCCGCGGGCAGACCAAGTGCACCTACGGCACGGGCAGCTTCCTGTTGATGAACACCGGGAACTCGTTAGTGCGCTCCACCCACGGCCTGCTGACGACGATCGGATACCAGCTGGCCGGGGAGCAGGCGGTGTACGCGCTGGAAGGCTCGATCGCGGGCACCGGATCGCTGGTGCAGTGGTTCCGCGACAACCTCGGCCTGATCGCCACCGCCCCGGAGATCGAGACGCCGGCGGCATGACCTCGGACAACCTGTTGACGCACATCCCGGTGAACCGGCCGATGATCTCCGAGACCGTCTCGCTCGGCGCGGCCTACGCGGCGGCCTGAGCGCGGGCTACCGGCCCGACCTCGAAGGCCTGCGGCGCGCGGCGGAACTCAGCTACGGCTGGGCCCGCCGCCCCTGATCGACGGCCGCATCAGGGTCTGGAGACCCTCCTGCTGGGCGCGAGCGGTGCCTACACTCACCTGCGCTGGGGCAGGCCGAAAGGCGGAGATGACAGTGTTCGGACAGCCCACGCGGATCGGCCTTGGCGCGCTCAGTCGACGGCGAACCGTCCCGATGGTGGTCGGCTCCGTGGTGGCCGCAGGCGTGCTGGTGCCACTGGCCGCCGCCCCTGCGTTCGCCGTGGGCGCGGGCTCGGGCTCGGTGTCGCTGGTCCAACTCGACGTCAGCTATTCGGAATCCTTCGACACGCTCTCGACCTCCGGGACCGCGAACACCGCGCTTCCGACCGGCTGGTACCTCGACGAGGCAGGCACGAGCACGGCCAACAACGGCGCCTATGCCGCGGGCACGGGCAGTTCGAACGCGGGGGACGTCTATAGCTTCGGCCATGTCTCCAACACCGAGCGGGCGTTCGGCACGCTCCTGTCGGGCACGCTGACACCGACGATCGGCGCCTCCTTCACCAACAACACCGGGGTTACGATCACGGCGCTCGACGTCGCCTACACCGGTGAGCAGTGGCGGCTGGGCGCGCTTCCGACGTCGGGAACCCCGGTCCGCGGCCCGGACCGCCTCGACGTCCAGGTGAGCACGGACGCCACCTCCCTGGGGACCGGGGTGTGGAGCGACGCGAACACGCTCGACTTCACCAGCCCGGTCACGAGCCCGGTCGGGGCGACCGACGGCAACAACGCCGCCAACCGGGTCGCCATCTCCGCCACGGTCTCCGGGCTCACCGTCGCCCCGAATGCGACCTTGTGGATCCGCTGGCTCGACTTCAACGTCGCGAGTTCCGACGACGGCCTGGCAGTCGACGACTTCAGCATCACTCCTCGCGCCCACGATGGGGCGCCGTTCGTCGCCGCGACCAACCCGGTCGCCGGGGCCATGAACGTGGCAACGGACGCGAACCTCGCGGTCACGTTCTCCGAACCGGTCACCGTGGAGTCGACACCACCTTGGTACTCGATCTCGTGCACCGTCAGCGGCGCGCACCAGGCGTCGGCGTCCGGCGGCCCGGCGACCTACACGCTCGACCCGGAGGTCGACTTCGCGCCGAACGAGACGTGCACCGTCACCGTCTTCGCGAGCCAGGTCACCGACGACGACGCCATCGACCCGCCGGACACCATGGCCGCCGACGCCTCCTTCGCCTTCACCACCGCCGACCAGACGACCTGCGGGGTCGGGGCGACCCGCATCCACGCGATCCAGGGCAGCGGCGCCACTGCCGCCCAGACCGGTGTGCGCACCATCGAGGGCGTCGTGGTCGGCGACTACCAGAGCACCGGGCCGCCCGCGCAGTTCGGCGGGTACTACGTCCAGGAAGAGGACGGCGACGCCGACACGAACGACCTCACCTCCGAGGGCATCTTCGTCTTCAGCGCCACCCCGGTGTCGGTCGGTGACCAGGTGAGCGTCAGGGGCACCGTCAGCGAGAACTTCGGGCTCACCCAGCTGTCGAACGTGACCGCGACGACGCTCTGCGGATCAGGGTTGTCGGTCACGCCCGCACCGGTCAGCTTCCCCGTGGCGGCCGTCTCCGACCTGGAGCGGTTCGAGGGAATGCGGGTCGACATCGCCCAGGAACTGACCGTCACCGAGGTGTTCACCCTCGGCCGCTTCGGCGAGGTGTCGCTGTCGGTCGGCGGTCGACTCGAGACCCCGACCAACGTGGTGGCACCGGGCGCGCCCGCCCAGGCGCTCCAGAACCTCAACGACCGCAGCCGGATCCTGTTGGACGACGGCATCAACACCCAGAACATCGACCCGACCGTCTATCCGCAGGGCGGGCTGAGCGCGACCAACACGCTCCGGGTCGGCGACACGGTGCCGAGCCTCACCGGCGTGCTCGACTTCCGCTTCTCCGTCTACCGGGTGCAGCCGGTCGCGCCGATCTCGTTCACCCACACCAATCCCCGGCCGCCCGCGCCGGACCCGGTCGGCGGCAACGTCCGCGCGGCCGCGTTCAACGTGCTCAACTACTTCAACGGCGACGGGGCAGGCGGCGGGTTCCCGACGGCTCGGGGCGCCGGCACGCTGGTCGAGTTCGACCGGCAGCGGGCCAAGACCATCAGCGCGATCACGGCGCTCGACGCCCACGTCGTCGGTCTCAACGAACTCGAGAACGACGCCACCGCCGGTGCGACCGTCGGTGCGATCGAGGATCTCGTCGCGGGCCTGAACGCCGCCGCCGGAACCGACAAGTGGGGCTTCATCGACAGCGGCGTCGTCGGCACGGACGCCATCCGGGTCGGGATCATCTACCAGAAGGCAGTCGTCAGCCCGGTGGGCGGCCACGCCATCATCAACTCGGCAGTGGACCCGCGGTTCATCGACACGTTGAACCGGCCGTCGATCGCCCAGACGTTCCAGCTGGCCTCGAACGGCGCTCGCTTCACGGCGGTCGTGAACCACCTGAAATCGAAGAGCTCGCCGTGCGGCGCGGGTGGGGACAGTGACAGCGGTGACGGCCAGGGCTGCTGGAACTTGACCCGAGCGCTGGCGGCCGAGGCCTTGGTCGACTGGCTGGCGACCGATCCGACCTCCGGCGGCGACGCCGACTTCCTGATCATGGGCGACTTGAACTCCTACGCGAAGGAGGATCCTGTCGCCGTCTTCGAGGACAACGGCTTCGTGAACACCATCGCCGACCGCCTCGGCGACCACGCGTACTCGTTCGTCTTCCAGGGGATGTCGGGCTACCTCGACCACGCCCTGGCGAGCGCGGCGCTCAACACGCAGATCACGGGCGTCACCGAGTGGCACATCAACGCCGACGAGCCGATCGTCCTGGACTACAACGTCGAGTTCAAGTCACCCAACCAGGTCAACACCCTGTATGCCCCAGGCCCCTACCGGTCGTCCGACCACGACCCGGTCCTGATCGGGATGAACCTCAGCGGGCCGCCAAGCGTCGACGCGGGCGGACCGTACGCCGTGGTCGAGGGCTCATCGGTGACGGTGTCGGCGTCGGGGAGCGATCCCGACGGCGACGCGGTCACGTACGCGTGGGACCTCGACAACAACGGCTCCTTCGAGACCGCGGGCCAGAGCGCGACGTTCTCGGCGGCGGGTATCGCGGCACCGGCCAGTCGCACGATCGCGGTCCGCATCACCGACGCAGGCGGACTCACCGCCACCGACACGGCCGTGGTCAACGTCATCTGGGACTTCGACAGCTTCCGGCCGCCGATCATGAGCCCGCCCGCGCTGAACAAGGCGAAGGCGGGCGGCACGGTCTCGATGCGGTTCAGCCTCTCGGGCGACCAGGGATTGACGATCCTCGCCGCCGGCAGCCCGACCTCGACAGCCATCAACTGCGACACGCGCGCACCGATCGGCGTGGCCGAGTCGACTCAGTCGGCCGGGTCGGAAGCCTTGCAGTACAACGCTTCGACCGATCTCTACACCTACAACTGGAAGACCTCGAAGGGCTGGACCGGCTGCAGGCGGTTCACGCTGACGCTGACCGATGGGACAGTCCACGACGCGGACTTCCGCTTCCTCAGGTAGTCGGCTCCCCGAGTCCAAAGTGGACAGCTCCGCCCCTGCGGGCAAACGGGATGCTCGTGATGGTCGCGTTCCTCGTCGCGGTCGGGGCCGCCGAGAACGGACGCGAAACCCGGATGTTCCTGAGCAAGGAGGCTGTGCGGCTCGCGGCCCCGGCGTCGCGATCGGCGCGGCCTGCGACGGCTGCCCGATCTGCTTGCCACCACCACCGGCCGCAACCGCCCCACCGGCTACGGCGACACCACCTACAAGTACACGATCTTCGCCCACACGGTCGCCCTCGACCCGGCCAAGACCGTCGACACGGTCACGTAGCCCGTCAACAGCGATCTGCACTTCTTCGGCATGAGCGTCGCCCCGTAGCACCGCCCCTGCGCCGCCGGGGAAATCCCGGCGGCGCGGGGGTCGGCCTGCTGGGTGCGCGGGCGCGGAACTCTGCCTCAGATTCGCAGGCCGTGGGCAGCCAGGGTGTCGCGCAGCGCCTGTTCTCCGAGTGCGATCTTCTGGGCGGCCGGGTCGAGCTTGCTGAAGACCGCCACCAACTGGGCGCCGGTGAGGCCGAAGCCGAACAGATCCAGGACATTGCGGGCCGCGGCCCACGCCGTGATGGCCGGTTCGACCATCCAGCGCAACTGCGCGGCGGGTGCCATGGCTTGCCAGGACTTGGTGCGGGCGGCGATCGAGAGGGACGCGAAGGCCGTGGCTCCCTTGCGCTCGGTCGCGTCCAGGGTGACGCCCATGGTGATCAGTTCGCGGTAGTTGGGGTAGTCACGCAGGAGTCGCACCTTGAGCTCCGGGGGCGTGGCCGCGATCAGCGCCGCGGCCTTCGGGCGGCCCGCGGCGGCGAGTTTCGTGCGGACGTCGAGGCAGTCCGCCCACTCCTTGAGTTCGAGTTCCGAGACGTAGAGGCGGGCGCGTTCGACGTCGTTCAACGCCGCCCACGTGGCGTCCTGGACCGCCGGGGCCATCGCGACGAACGCCTTCACCCAGTTCAGCAGGGTGTCGAACACCGAGGTGTCCGGTTTGCCCGCCGCGGTCATGAGCGCGTTGCTCGGTGTGCCCGGATTGCGCGTGTCGACCCGGCAGGACAGGACGAGCACCTTCGTCCAGTGTCCCCTGGCCGCGCGGCCGAGGACGCCGTCGCAGGTGTGTGGACCATCCTTCGGGCACGTTCCGTTGCCCTCGCACAGCCAGATCGTGGTGAGCTGAGCGGGGCTGCCCACGACGAAATTGGGCACGGTGAGCCCGTTGAAGAAGTCGATCGCGCTCACCTCGTGAGGCTGGAAGGGCTCGTACTGGTAGTTCGGCACCGGGTCGCCCGGGCGCAGCGCCTGCATGGGCACCCGGTGGTGGTTGGGCTTGAGCAGCTCCAACAGGTTGACGATCGCCAGCGGCGCGCCCTCCTCGGTGAAGAACTCCAGCGGCAGGTTCCGCGGCACCGTGATCATGTCCGTTCCGTCGTGCGACCCGTGCCCCATGACAACGCCAACCATCGAAGGCCTCCAGCCAGTCCGTGTCCCGACCATGATCAATCGGCGCGACCGGGCAGGACGTAACACGCATCGCGGTGCAGCCGTGCGGGAAAGACCGCGTGGTTGATCACTGACCGTGGTAGAACGGTTACGTGATCGACCGCATCCCCGCTGATCCGGCTCCGGCCGAACGCGCGGTCCATCGGCTGCGTGACTCGGGTGTCGACCTGGTGGAAGTGTCGTTCGTGGACAACACCGGCGTCGTCCGGGTGAAGGCGGTGCCGCTGGAGCGGCTGCCCGTGATCGCGGCGACCGGGGTGGGCGCGTCGCCGTGCTTCGAAACCTTCGGTGCGGACGACATCGGCGACGTCGGGCGGTACCTCGGTGGACCGGACGGCGACCTGCGGCTCGTCCCGGACGTGCGCAGACTGGTTCCGCTCGCCGCCATGCCCGGGTGGGCCTGGGCGCCCGCCGACAAGTTCACCCAGGACGGCGCCCGGTTCGTCGCCTGCCAGCGGGCGTTCGCCGCCCGGCAGGTCGACGCCGCCCAGCGCCTCGGCCTGCGGCTGGTGATGGCGGTCGAGCACGAGTGGGTCCTCGGCGCGGACAGCGACGAGTTCGTCCCGGCGGTGCACGGCCCGGCGTACGGGCAAGTCCGGCTGGAACAGGTCGCCGGGTACGGCCGCGACCTCGTCGCGGCGCTGCGGGCGCAAGGGCTGACCGTGGAGCAGTTCCACCCGGAGTACGCGACCGCGCAGGTCGAACTGTCGGTGGCGCCCAACGACCCGGTGGGAGCCGCCGACGACGCGCTGCTGGTGCGGCACACGGTCCGGTCGGTCAGCCACGGCCACGGCAGGCGGGCCTCCTTCGCGCCGTCGGTCGACGGCGCGGGTGTCGGCTCGGGCGCGCACCTGCACTTCTCGGTGCACGACGCCGACGGCCCGACCTTCCACGGCGGCGACGGGCCACTGGGGCTGCGGGCGTCCGGCCAGGCGTTCCTCGCCGGTGTGCTGCGCGAACTGCCCGCCCTGGTGGCGATCGGCGCCGGGCACCCGGCGAGCTTCCTGCGGCTGCGCCCGTCGCGCTGGGCGGGCGCGTGGCAGTGCTGGGGCCACGAGACCCGCGAAGCGGCACTGCGGATGATCACCGGGGTGGTCGGGACCGAGCAGCGGTCCGCCAACGCCGAGCTGAAGTGCGTCGACGCCAGTGCCAACCCGTATCTGCTCGTCGGCGCGGTCATCGCCGCCGGCCTCGCTGGAGTCGGCGACGAACTGCGGCTGCCCGCCCCGATCACCGGGGACCCGGCGACATTCCCCGAGCCGGATCGGGTCCCGCGGTTGCCCGCCTCCGCGGGCGAGGCGGCGGACGCACTGGAGTCCTCGGCTGTGCTGGCCGCGGCTTTGGGCCCGGAACTGCACGACGCGATCATCACGGTCCGCCGGGGCGAACACCGGCGGTGCGCGGGCCTGACTGACGCGGACCTGGCCGCCGCCACCAGGTGGGTCTGGTGATCACCGACGGGCTGCCGCTGGTCGACCACCACTGCCACGGCGTCCTCCCCCACAACCTGGACCACCGCGGGTTCACCGCGCTGCTGGGCGAGGGCCGTGGCCACGGTGGCGACCCGTTCGACTCGATGCTGGGCCTGGCGATCCGCAAGTGGTGCGCCCCGGTGCTGGGCTTGGCGCCGCACAGCACGCCTGCCGAGTACACCGCGGGGCGACTCGCCCTCGGCGCCGAGGAGGTCGCGACCAGACTGCTCCGGGCCGCCGGAGTCACCGACTGGCTGGTCGACACCGGCTACCCACCCGACGCCACCACGCCAGGCCGACTCGGCGGCGGCACCGACCACGAGGTGGTGCGCGTCGAGCAGGTCGCGGAAACCCTGGCCGGGGACGGTGATCTCACCCTCGACGTGCTCCGCACGGAGTTGGCCGAACGCGGGCAGCGAGCGGTCGCGTTCAAGACGGTGATCGCCTACCGCCGCGGCCTCGCCGTCCCCGCCGCGCGGCCCGACGACGCCGACGCCCGGCGCGCGGTCGACCGCTGGCTGCGGTCAGGACAGGCGCGGCTCACCGACCCGGTTCTGCTGGCGTGGCTGCTGCACGAGACCACCGGGATCGGCGCCGAGTTGGGCCTGCCGGTCCAGGTGCACACCGGGTTCGGCGACGACGACCTGCGGCTCGACCAGGCGAATCCGTCGCTGCTGAGCGACTTCCTCAAGGCCACGAGGGACACAGGGGTGACGGTTGTGCTGCTGCACTGCTGGCCGTTCCACCGCGAGGCGGGCTACCTCGCCCACGTCTTCGGCCACGTCCGCGTCGACGTCGGACTCGCCGTTCCGCTCGTCGGCGCCCGGGCGGGGGCGGTGTACGCCGAGCTGCTCGAACTCGCGCCGTTCCCCTCGGTCCTCTACTCATCCGACGGCTGCGGTGTCCCCGAGACCCACCACCTCGGGGCGGCCCTGTTCCGCCACCACGTCGGCCGTCTCATCGACTCCTGGATCGCCGACGACCTGGTCACGACCGCCGACGCCGAGCGGCTGGTGCGGGCGATGGCGACGGACAACGCCCAGGCCACCTACCCACTCGCCGGGGTTCGATCAGCCGGTAGATGAACTGGAGGGGTCGGCGGCGCCATCCGCCGACTGAGCCCGATCGTTTTCACGTATGTTCTCGGACCGAGGCGGTTCGTCGTGTTGTCACCGCCTGCTAGGAATCGGGCCCGCCGAGCGCCACATGCTCGGGGCCATGTCGAGGAGAGGGAAGGTCGGTCGGATGTTCCGGCGTATCGCGATCGTCAACCGAGGAGAGGCCGCGATGCGGCTCATCCACGCCGCCCGGGAGTTGGCCGCGGAGACCGGGACGGCGATCGAGACGATCGCTCTGCACACCGAGGTGGACCGCACCGCCACGTTCGTCCGTGAGGCCGACGTCGCCTACAACCTGGGGCCCGCGTCGGCCCGCCCCTACCTCGACCTGAAGGTGCTCAAGAAGGCCCTGGTCGACACTCAGGCCGACGCCGCCTGGGTCGGGTGGGGCTTCGTCGCCGAGGACCCCGCGTTCGCCTCCCTGTGCGAGGAGGTCGGTGTCACGTTCGTCGGCCCGAGCGCCGACGCCATGCGCAAGCTCGGGGACAAGATCGGCGCCAAGCTGATCGCCGAGGAGGTCGGCGTCCCCGTCGCGCCGTGGAGCCGCGGGCCGGTGGAGTCGCTCGACGCCGCCGTGGCGGCCGCGAGCCGAATCGGCTACCCGCTGATGTTGAAGGCCACCGCGGGCGGCGGCGGGCGAGGCATCCGGGTCATCACCAACGAGGCCGACCTGGCCGACGCCTACGAGCGCACCAGCCAGGAGGCGGCGCGGGCGTTCGGCAGCGGCGTCGTGTTCCTCGAACGCCTCGTCACCGGCGCCCGGCACGTGGAGGTGCAGGTCATCGCCGACGGCCAGGGCACCGCGTGGGCGCTGGGCGTTCGTGACTGCTCGATCCAGCGGCGCAACCAGAAGATCATCGAGGAGTCCGCGTCGCCCGTGCTCAGCGCGGACCAGGCCGCCGAGCTCAAGTCGTCGGCCGAGCGGCTGGCCATCGCCGTCGGCTACTGCGGCGCGGCCACCGTGGAGTTCCTGTACCACCCCGGTGACAAGGTGTTCGCGTTCCTGGAGGTCAACACCCGCCTGCAGGTGGAGCACCCGATCACCGAGTCCACCACCGGGTTCGACCTGGTCAAGGCCCAGCTGTGGGTGGCGTCGGGCAACCGGCTCGAAGGTGCGGCTCCGGTCGAGCGCGGGCACGCCGTCGAGGCCCGGCTCAACGCCGAGGACCCCGACCGCGACTTCGCCCCCTCCCCCGGCCGCATCGTCCGGTTGGAGCTGCCCTCGGGCCCCGGCATCCGGGTGGACACCGGGGTGCGCGAAGGCGACACCATCCCCGCCGACTTCGACTCGATGATCGCGAAGGTCATCGCCCACGGCCGCGACCGGACCGAGGCGCTGGGCAGGCTCCGCCGCGCCATGGCGAACACGACGGTGATCATCGACGGCGGCGCGACCAACAAGAGCTTCGTGCTCGACCTGCTCGACCAGCCCGAGGTCATCGACGCCAGCGCCGACACCGGCTGGATTGACAGGGTCCGCGGCGAGGGCAGGCTCGTCGGCCGGCGCCACTCCGCCGCGGCCATCGCCGCGGCCGCGATCCAGGCGTACGAGGAAGAGGAGGGCGCCGAACGGCAGCGGCTGCTGTCCACCGCGTTCGGCGGCCGCCCGCAGGTGCGGCACGAGAGCGGCCGCAAGCTCGACCTCAAGCTGCGGGGCGCCACCTACGTGGTCCGGGTGACGCGGGTCGGGGCGCACCGGTTCCGCGTCGGCATCGAGGCGGGCCGCGATGTCCGCACCGTCGACGTCGAACTGGACCACTTCGACCAGCACGCCGGGCAGATCCGGGTCAACGGGACCCCGCACCGCCTGCTGATGGGCACCACCGGCCCGGTCGTCCTGGTCGAGATCGACGGTGTCGCGCACCGGGTCAGCCGCGACGAGGGCGGCGTCCTGCGCTCCCCCGCCCCCGCGCTGGTCGTGGCCACCCCGGCCGCGGTCGGGGCCGAGGTTGAGGCCGGGGCACCGGTGCTGGTGCTGGAGAGCATGAAGATGGAGACGGTGCTGCGGGCGCCGTTCGCCGCCCGGATCAAGGAATGCGCCGTGGCCGTGGGCAGCCTGGTGGAGACCGGCGCCCCGCTGCTGCGCCTGGAGCCGCTCGCCGAGAACGGCATGGCCGATTCCGACGCCGGTGCCGAGGACACGGTGGACTGGGACCTGCCCGACCGCCCTGAGATCTCCCTGACCGACCGCCTGCAGGACCTGTGTGGGCAGCTTCTCGGCTACGACGTCGACCGCCAGGACGACGGCAGGGCACTGCGGGACTACCTCGCCGCGCGGCAGGAGGCGAGCGAGGGCGGCAGGCGGCCGCTGGCCGCGGAAGTGCGCCTGATGACCGCGTTCGCCGATCTCGCCGACCTGAGCCGCAACCGGCCCGCGGGTGAGGACATCGGTGGTGAGAGCCACCTGCACAGCGCGCGGGAGTACTTCCACACATACCTGCAGAGCCTCGACGTGGACCGGGCCGGGGTGCCGGAGCGGTTCCAGGCCAAGCTCACCAAGGCGCTGGGGCACTACGGGGTGACCGATCTGGAGCGCACCCCGGAGCTGGAAGGCGCCGTGTTCCGGATCTTCCTCGCCCAGCAGCGGGCGGCCACCGACGCCGGTGTCGTCGCCACACTGCTGCGCGCCTGGCTGCGGGAGCCGCCGCCGGACGAGGCGCTGCGCGAACGCGTCGGGCTCGCCATGGAACACCTGATCGCCGCCACCCAGGTGCGCTTCCCGGCGGTCTCGGACCTGGCGCGGGGTGTCGTGTTCGCCTGGCTCGGCCAGCCGCTGCTGCGCCGCAGGCGGGCCCGGGTCTACGCCGACGTCCGCAGGCACGTGCGGTACCTGGCGGCCAACCCGGACGCCGCCGACCGCGCCGAGCGGATCGACCAGATGGTGCGGACCACCGAACCCCTCGTGCGGCTGCTCAGCCAGTACCTCGACCGCAACGCGCGCGACAACGCGATCATGCTGGAGGTGCTGACCCGGCGGTACTACGGCAACAAGCGCCTGGTCGACATCCAGACCAGCGTGATCTCCGACCGCACGTTCGTGACCGCCGAGCGCACCGACTTCACCGTGGTGTCCACCGCGGCCCGCCACGACGACCTGTCCGAGGCGTTGCACGGCCTCGGCACGCTGGCCGCGGGCGCGGGCCCGCTGGAGGCCGACATCTACCTGGCGTGGCCCAGCCAGCCGGAGGACGCCGCCGAGCTGGCAGCCGAGTTGGCCGCGGTGGTCGGGCCGCACCCGCTGCCCGCGCAGGTCCGCAGGCTCACCCTCACCGTCGCGGGCCGCGGCGGCGAGGTCATGCACCAACACATCACCTTCCGCCCGTCGGACAGTGGGTCGGACAGTGGAATGGCCGAGGACCGGCTGATCCGCGGCCTGCACCCGTACATCGCCCAGCGCATGCAGCTCGAGCGCCTGCGCGAGTTCGACCTCACGCGGCTGCCGTCGGCCGACGAGGACGTGTACCTGTTCCACTGTGTGGCCAGGGAGAACCGCGCCGACGAGCGGCTGGTGGCGTTCACCCAGGTCCGCGACCTGGTGGGACTGCGCGACCACGACGGCAGGCTGGTGGCCCTGCCGACCGCGGAGAACACCCTGGCGACCTGCCTGGACTCGGTCCGCCGCGCCCAGGAGCGGCGGTCGGCGGCGACGCGGTTCAACACCAACCGGGTCGTGGTCTACGTCTGGCAGCCCAGCGACATCACCCCGGTCGAGCTGGAACAGCTGGCCAGGCGGATCCTGCCCACCACCGCGGGGGCAGGCCTGGAGGAGATCGAGTTCATCCTCCGGCAGCGGCACCCGAAGACCGGTGAGCTGGTGCGCATGGCGCTGCGGATCTCCTTCGACGCCACCGGCGCCGGGGCGCTCACGATCGGTGAGCCGTCCGACGACCCGATCCTGCCGCTGGACAACTACCGGCAGAAGGTGGTGCGGGCGAGCAGCCGGAACACGGTGTACCCCTACGAGATCACCGGCATGATCGGCGAGTTCACCGAGTACGACCTGGACGAGAACCACGCGCTGGTGCCCGTCGACCGGCCCAAGGGGCAGAACTCTGCGGCCATCGTCGCGGGCGTCGTCCGCACCCCGACCGCCCGGCACCCGGAGGGTGTCACCCGCGTCGTGCTGCTCGGCGACCCGACCACATCGCTCGGCGCGCTGGCCGAACCGGAGTGCCGCCGGGTGATCGCCGCGCTGGACCTCGCCGAGCGGCTCCAGGTGCCCGTGGAGTGGTACACGGTGTCCTCCGGCGCCCGGATCTCCATGGAGTCGGGCACCGAGAACATGGACTGGGTGGCGGCCGCGCTCAAGCGGATCGTCACGTTCACCCAGGACGGCGGCGAGATCAACATCGTGGTCGCGGGCATCAACGTGGGCGCCCAGCCGTACTGGAACGCCGAAGCGACGATGCTCATGCACACCAAGGGCATCCTGGTGATGACACCGGACTCGGCCATGGTGCTCACCGGCAAGCAGTCGCTGGACTTCTCCGGCGGGGTGTCGGCCGAGGACAACTTCGGGATAGGCGGCTACGACCGGGTCATGGGACCCAACGGGCAGGCCCAGTACTGGGCGCCGGACCTGGGGGCGGCCCGGGACCTGCTGATGTCGTACTACGACCACACCTACGTCGCCCCAGGGGAAACCGGGCCGCGCCGGGTGGAGACCAGCGACCCGCGCGACCGCGATGTGACCGGCTTCCCGCACGACGTGGTGGGCAGCGACTTCACCAGCGTCGGGCAGATCTTCTCCGCCGAGACGAACCCGGACCGCAAGAAGCCCTTCGACATCCGGGTCGTGATGCGGGCGCTGTCCGACCAGGACCGGCCGGTGCTGGAACGCTGGGCGGGCATGGCCGACGCGGAGACCGCCGTCGTGCAGGACGCGCACCTGGGCGGCATCCCGGTGTGCCTGGTGGGGATCGAGTCGCAGTCGGTGCAGCGGCGCGGTTTCCCGCCCACCGACGGCCCGGACACCTACACCGCGGGCACGCTGTTCCCGAAGTCGTCGAAGAAGGTGGCGCGGGCGATCAACGCGGCGAGCGGCAACCGGCCGCTGGTGGTGCTGGCGAACCTGTCCGGGTTCGACGGGTCACCGGAGTCGATGCGCAAACTCCAGCTGGAGTACGGCGCGGAGATCGGGCGGGCGATCGTCAACTTCCGCGGGCCGATCGTGTTCTGCGTGATCTCCAGGTATCACGGTGGCGCGTTCGTGGTGTTCTCCAAGGCGCTGAACCCGAACATGACGGTGCTCGCATTGGAGGGCTCGTTCGCATCCGTGCTCGGCGGGGCCCCGGCCGCTGCGGTGGTGTTCACCCGCGATGTCGCGGTCCGCACGGCGTCCGACCCGCGGGTGCGGGACCTGGAGGCCCGCAGCGCGGCGGCCACCGGGGCCGAGCGGGCGGCGCTGACCGCGGAACTGGACGAGCTGCGTGCCTCGGTGCGCACGGAGAAGCTCAGCGAGGTCGCGGCCGAGTTCGACCGGGTCCACCACATCGGGCGTGCGGTCGAGGTCGGCTCGGTCGACGCGGTGATCCAGGCCGATGAGCTTCGGCCGCGGGTCATCGAGGCGATCGAGGCCCGGTTGGCGTAGAGCGAGGGCGGCCCGTCACTCCTGGACGAGTGCGGGCCGCCGTTGTTTGGCGCCCGGCTGCCACGTGGCCTCGTCGAGGATGCGGCGGAAGTTGGGGCAGGCCAGGTGGCTGGGCGCGGGGCAGGCCGCGGCGTGGCGCAGGGAGTCGCGCAGGGCGGTGAGTTTGGTGATCGTCGCGTCGAGTTCGTCGGCCTTGGCGGTGAGGAGCACCCGGTCGATGCGCGGGGTGCCGTCAGGGGCGAACATGCCCGCGATCTCGTCGAGGGAGAAGCCCGCCGCGCGGCCCACCGCGATCAAGGCGAGCCGGTCGAGCGCGCCCTCGTCGTACTGGCGGCGCAGCCCGTGCCTGCCGCTCGCAGCGAGCAGGCCCTTGTCCTCGTAGTAGCGCAGTGTGGAGGCCGGGACGCCGGTGCGGCGCACCACTTCACCGATGTCGAGCATGACTTGACCTTAAGTCGGCTTGAAGTAGGAAGCTAGTGTGTCCACGAACGTTGTCGGGCTATCGGCGGATCCAGGTTTCCGCTGGGCGTGCCGCCGGAAAGCCGCTCGTACTGGGTGTACT
>NZ_JBOHGC010000565.1:0-7753 GCF_050699995.1 Actinokineospora sp.
CCCGACGATCGTGCCCCGCCAGCCGGCCCGCCGCGAGCGCCGCGACCGTTCCGCGTAAGTCCTCAGTGCTCGATGCGCTGGGCGTGGGTGTAGACGTTCATCGAGTCGCCGCGCAGGAAGCCGACCAGGGACACGCCGGCCTCGTCCGCCAGCTCGACGGCCAGTGAGGACGGGGCGGAGACCGCCGCCAGGATCGGGACGCCGGCCATCACCGCCTTCTGCACCAGCTCGAACGACGCCCGCCCGGACACCATCAGCACCATCCCGCGCAGCGGCACCCGGTCGGCCAGCAGGGCCCACCCGAGCACCTTGTCGACCGCGTTGTGCCTGCCCACGTCCTCGCGGACCACCAGCGCCTCCCCGGACGCGGTGAACAGCCCGGCCGCGTGCAGCCCACCGGTGCTCTCGAAAACCTTCTGCTTCTCCCGCAGCAGCCCCGGCAGCGAGTGGAGGACTTCGGCGGACACCGTCACGTCGTCGGCCGCGGGCGAGAACCGCGTCCGCAGCCGCACCGCGTCGAGTGCCGCTTTCCCGCAGACCCCGCAGGACGACGTCGTGTAGAAGTTCCGCTCCACCCCGACCTCGGGTGCGGGCACCTCGTCGGCCAAGGCGACGTCGAGGACGTTGTAGGTGTTGCGCCCGTCCTCGTCGGCCCCGTCGCAGTACCGCGCGATGGAGACGTCCTCCCGGCCGCCGATGACGCCCTCGGTCAGCAGGAAGCCGTGCGCCAGCTCCACATCGTGTCCCGGCGTGCGCATCGTGACCGCCAACGCGCGTCCCCCGACCCGAAGCTCCAGCGGCTCCTCCGCGGCCAGCGCGTCCGGCCGCGTGCGCCGCCCGTCGGCGCTCAACCGCACCACAGACCTGCGCACCGTCACTCGTCCCATGCCACCAGCCTAAGGAAGGCCATCCCCGACGCCTGCGCCCGTCGGGGATGGCCTTCCGCGGAGAGCCGCTCAGGTCACAGCCGCTGCCACAGCGCCGGGACGTTGGGCGGTTCCCAGCCCGGCTGGGACGTGTGTCCCTGCCAGCACCGGTAGCTTGCCCCGCCGTAGGTGACCTGCGTGCCCGCCGCGTACGCCACGTAGGGCGCCCACGTGCCGCCCGGGGGGACGGTGGTGGTGGTCGGCGAGGTCGTGCTGGTCGGCGGCGTGGTGGTGCTGGTCGGCGGGGTGCCGGACACGGTCAGCCGCAGGCCGTAGACGCTGAGGATCTCGTTGACCGGCTGGAAGTAGATCGTCCCGCCGGAGGTGCAGTTGCCCGAGCCGCCGGACGTGACGCCCTGGGCTTGGTCGCCGGTGAGCCAGGAGCCGCCGGAGTCGCCGGGTTCGGCGCAGGCGTTGGTCCTGATCAGGCCGGTGATCGTGCCCTCGGGGTAGGTGACGGAGGCGTTCTTCTGCTGGATGGTGCCGCAGCGCCAGCCGGTGGTGGAGCCCGAGCGGCACACCGACGCGCCGACCGGGGCCTCCGTCGAGCCTGCCACCGGGACCGTGCCGGGGTAGCGGTTGACCAGCGGCCGCGGGGTGTTGCCCGCCGCCGTGCGGACCCAGGCGTAGTCGTTGCCGGGGAAGCTCGAGCCCGCGACCGTGCCCGACGGGTTCGACGTGACGGTGCCCGTGCGCCCGCAGTGGCCCGCGGTGACGAACCCGCCTTCGACGGCGAAGCCGATCGAGCACCGACCGCTGCCGAAGGTGTAGGCGTTGCCGCCGATGATGTCGATCAGCGGCTTGGGTGATTCCGTGGACGCCTCGACCCGGACCGCGTCGACGCCGTTGGCACTCGCCCATGACTTCGCCGCGTCCTGGCTGCCGTCCTTGGCCAGGACCACAACCGAGTTCGTGGTCACGTCGACATACCAGCCGGGCACTCCCTCGGGTGCGGACTTCGCCGCCGTGTCGAGCCGGTCCTTGAGGGCGCTGAGCTGCGCTTCGCTCCTGGCGACGGTCTCCGGGACCGCGCCGAGCGCGCGGACCTGCTCGGCCTTGGTCCGGTCGGTCACCGCGACGGTGAAGCGGGTCGCGTCGCCGTTGAGCCAGGCGCCGCCGAAGGACGCGCCGAGCTTGGCCCGCAGGGCGGCCTCGGTTTGGGCGGCGACCTTCTCGCGGCCGAGCCGCTGCCGGGCTTGCTCCGGGGTGATGTGCAGGTCTCGGGCGAGCGCGGCCTCCATGGACGTGTCCGCCGCGGCGGACGGTGTGCTGAGCGCGACGGCGGTGGTGAAGCCGGCCACGCTGAGTGCCGCCAACGCGGCGGCGGTGATCTTTCGGTTCATCCGCTCTCCAAGGCAGGGTGAGGTGGGACCCTCCGAGCTAAGCCCTCCGGCGCCGTAATTGGTACATACCAATCTGGTCATACCGTTAAAGTTCGACAGGTGAACAAGGACAGCTACGACGTCGTCGTTGTCGGCGGTGGGCACAACGCGCTGGTCGCGGCCGCCTACCTGGCCAAAGCCGGGCGCTCGGTGGTGGTGCTGGAACGGCTGGGCCACACCGGGGGCGCCGCGGTGAGCGCGAGCCCGTTCCCCGGCGTGCGGCTCTCGCGGTACTCGTACCTGGTGAGCCTGCTGCCCGACCGGATCGTCGAGGACTTGGGACTGCGGCTCGACTTGCGCTCCCGCGCGGTGTCCTCATACACGCCGACCGTCCGCGACGGCCGTGCCACCGGCCTGCTGGTCGAGCGCGACCCCGGTCCGGTCACGGCGGAATCGTTCCGCGCGCTGACCGGCTCGGACGTCGAATTCGGGCGCTGGCAGGAGTTCTACGGCGATCTCGCCCGGGTGGCCCGCGCGCTCGCGCCGACCATGCTCGACCCGCTGCCGTCCACGGCGGCGGCCCGCGACCTGGTTGTCGGGGCGGCGGGCGAGAACGTCTGGCGGCAGATCTTCGAGCGTCCGCTGGGCGAGGTGATCGAGGAGACCTTCACCGACGACCTGGTGCGCGGCGTCGTCGCGACGGACGCGCTGATCGGCACCCACACTTCACTCGGGTCGCCGGACCTGTTGGCCAACAGGTGTTTCCTCTACCACCTCATCGGCAACGCGACGGGGGAGTGGCGGGTGCCGGCAGGCGGAATGGGCGCGGTCACGGCGGAGTTGCTCCGGGTCGCACGCTCGGCGGGCGCGGAGATCGTGACCGGCGCCGAGGTGACCCGGGTCGACGTGGACGGCACGTCCGCGGAGGTCACCGTGGGGGACCGGGTGATCGGCGCGAGCCACGTCCTGTCGGGCGTGGCGCCCGCGGTGCTCGACCGGCTGCGGGGGCGCGCGGCGGCCGTGCCGGTGGGTGCCCAGCTGAAGATCAATGTGCTGCTGGACCGGCTGCCTCGGCTGCGGTCAGGGGTCGAACCCAGGCAGGCGTTCGCCGGCACGTTCCACCTCGACGAGTCCTATGTGGAGTTGGAGAACGCTTATCAGGCGAGCGTTTCCGGCAAGGTCCCCGAGTTCCCGCCGGGCGAGATGTACTGCCACACGCTCACCGACCCATCCATTCTCGCGCCCGAACTCGCGGCTCGTGGTGCGCACACCTTGACGCTCTTCGGGCTGCACCTGCCCGCCGCTCTGTTCGCCGAAGACAACCGCGGGCTGTGCGGGGATCTCATCGACCGGTTCATGGCCGGGCTTGATCGGCATCTCATCGATCCGATCGCCGACTGCGTGGCGCGTGACGCCGACGGAAATCCGTGCGTCGAGGCCCGCACACCGCATGACCTCGAAGAGGAACTGCGGATGCCGGGCGGCAACATCTTCCATGGGGACCTGTCGTGGCCGTTCGCCGATGAGGGTGGCTGGGGCGTGGAAACGGATGTGGCGAACCTGTTCGTGTGTGGCAGCGGCGCCCGGCGTGGCGGCGGCGTGAGTGGGATCGGCGGCCACAACGCGGCGATGGCGGTGCTCAGCCGATAAGGGCGGGCAAGCCGCCTGCGTTGGCGCCGACACCGCGGCGATGGCAGTGTTTGTCCGATGAGCAAGGCGACGGTCGCGGCACTGGCCTACCTGGCCCTGGTCGCCCTGGTGTGTGTGGTCACGGTCGTGGTCGCCGCGGCGGGCGACACCGAGTCCATGGTCGGCGTCTCGTGCGTGTTCGTGACGATGCCGGTGTCCCTGCTGGTGGTTCAGGCGGCAGGCGCGATCGGGTACTGGCCGGTCGTGATCATCTCCGCGCTCGTCCAGGCCGCCGTGGTCTGGTGTGTCGTGCGCGCGCTCACCAAGTGGTCCGCGCCGGTCGACGGTTCACCCTGACCGCGATCACGCCCGAGTAGGGGTTCTCCGTGGTGGCGGTGTGACCGGCAGCGCACTGCGAGCGGGCATTTTCGGGGCTGCGCCGTGGTTGACTCCAACGTCCCAAAGACGACGGGGAGAGGAACCCAGACGATGTCGGCACCCAGCAAGCTCACCATGTACTCGACGACCTGGTGCGGGTACTGCCGCAGGCTCAAGACGCTGCTCGCCGCCGACGGCATCGAGTACGTCGAGGTCGACATCGAGGAGACCCCCGGCGCGGCCGACTTCGTCATGCAGGTCAACGGCGGCAACCAGACCGTCCCCACCCTGCACTTCCCGAACGGCGCCGCGCTGACCAACCCGAGCCTGGCCGAGGTCAAGGCGCAGCTGGCCGCGTAGCCGCCTCCAGCCGAATGACGATCGACTTCGACGTCGGCGTGTTGGACGTGTCGGCCGTGGAGTCCAGCGGCACCAGCGAGTTCGCCTCCGGGAAGTACGCTGCCGCGCACCCGCGGGCCGTCGGGTAGGACACCACCCGGAACCGCTCGGCCCGCCGCTCGCGGTCCGGCCACTCGCCGACCAGGTCGACCAGTTGACCGTCCTCGAACCCGAGGGCGGTCAGGTCGTCCGGGTTGACCAGGACCACGCGCCGGGCGTCCTTGATGCCGCGGTAGCGGTCGTCGAGGCCGTAGATCGTGGTGTTGTACTGGTCGTGGCTGCGCAGCGTCTGCAGCAGCAGCCTGCCTTCCGGCACGAACGGCACGGTCAGCTCGTTCGCCGTGAACGCCGCCTTCCCGCTCCTCGTCCCGGTGAACTCGCGCGCGTCGCGTGGGGCATGCGGCAGGACGAAGCCGTCGGGCTCCCGCACCCGCTCGTTGTACGACTCGCAGCCAGGCACGACTCGGGAGATCCGGTCGCGGATCAGGTCGTAGTCGCGCGGGAAGTCCTGCCACGGCACCGGATGCCCAGGCCCAAGCAGCGCGTCGGCGATGCCGCACACGATGTCCACCTCGGACCGCAGCTGCTCGCTCGCCGGCTCCAGCCTGCCCTGCGACCGGTGCACGACCGACATCGAGTCCTCGACGGTGACGAACTGGTCGCCGGACGCCTGGGTGTCGCGCTCGGTGCGTCCCCGAGTCGGCAGGATCAACGCGGTCCGCCCGTGCACCACGTGCGACCGGTTCAGCTTGGTCGACACCTGAACGGTGAGGTCACACGACCGCACTGCGGCCTCGGTGACGTCGGTATCCGGTGTGGCGGCGGCGAAGTTGCCGCCGACGGCCACGAACACCTTCGCCTTGCCGTCGCGCATCGCCCGGATCGCCGAGACGGTGTCGTGGCCGTGCGTGCGCGGGACGTCGATGCCGAACTCGGTCTCCAGCGCCGACAGGAACTTCTCCGGCATCTTCTCCCAGATGCCCATCGTCCGGTCGCCCTGCACGTTGGAGTGCCCGCGCACCGGGCACAGCCCCGCGCCGGGCTTGCCGATCATTCCCCGCAGCAGCACCACGTTCGCGATCTCGCGGATGGTCGGCACCGCGTGCTTGTGCTGGGTAAGGCCCATCGCCCAGCACACGATCGTGCGCTTCGAGTCGGCCATCATCCGGGCGACCTTCTCGATCTGCTCGCGCGCCATCCCGGTCGCGGCGACGATGACGTCCCAGTCGATCTCGCGGACGCTGTCGGCGTACTCGGCGAACCCGATCGTGCGGTTTTCGACGAAGTCCTGGTCGACGACCGTGCCTGGGTTCGCCGCCTCCCAGGTGAGCAGCAGGTGTCCGACGGCCTGGAACAGCGCCTGGTCGCCGCCGATGCGGATCTGGCAGAACTCGTCGGCCAGTTCGGTGCCCTTGCCCAGCACCCCGCGCACGTTCTGCGGGTTCTTGAACCGCATCAGACCGGCCTCGGGCAGCGGGTTCACCGCGATGACCTTCGCCCCCGCCCGCTTGGCCTTCTCCAGCGCGGTCAGCATCCGGGGATGGTTCGTGCCCGGGTTCTGGCCGACGACGATGACCAGGTCCGCCAGCTCGAAGTCGGCCAGCGACACCGAGCCCTTGCCGACGCCGGTGGTCTCCGACAGCGCCGCGCCGGAGGACTCGTGGCACATGTTCGAGCAGTCCGGCAGGTTGTTCGTGCCGAACGAGCGCACCAGCAGCTGGTAGAGGAACGCGGCCTCGTTGCTGGTCCGGCCGGAGGTGTAGAAAACCGCCTCGTCCGGAGTGGACAGCGCGCGCAGCCGCTCGGCGATCAGCGTGAACGCGTCGTCCCAGGAGATCGGCTCGTAGTGCGTGCCGCCTTCGCGCAACACCATCGGGTGAGTCAGCCTGCCCTGTCCGCCGAGCCAGTAGTCCGTGCGCTCGGCTAGGTCCGCCACGGCGTGCGCGGCGAAGAACTCCGGCCCGGCCCGCCGCTTCGTGGCCTCCTCGGCGACCGCCTTCGCGCCGTTCTCGCAGAACTCGGCGGCATGCCGGTGACTGGGCTCCGGCCACGCGCAGCCAGGGCAGTCGAACCCTTCGCGCTGGTTGAGCAGGCGCAGCGTCTTCGCGGTGCGGGTCACCCCCATCTGCTCGACGCTCCGCCTCAGCGACACGGCGACACCGGGGATACCGGCGGCCCACTGCTTCGGGGAGGTCACGGACAGGTCGGACTCGACGACGTCTTTGTCGGGGGGCTGGCGCACCATGCGCCCATCTTCTGCCCCATGGCGTACGGATGCCATACGGTCGGTGCGCGAGTCACGCGAGGAGGCGACTGATGCCCACAGCCGAAGACCTGGCGGCCACGCTGAGCCGGGCCCGGGAGGCGTTCGAGGTCTCCACCCGCGGCGGTGCCGCCGCCTGCGGGAGCGGGCCCGCCGCCGACGCCTACGCCGGGCTGCGGTCCGCGCTGCTCGCCGAACTCGACGTCTGCCTCGCGGTCCTGGACGGTGCCGAGTGAGCGGGCCGGTGCAGCTGACCTCGCTGGTGCGCAACCTCAACGACCTGGGCGCGATGCTCAACCCGGTCAAGCTGGTGACCGTCGTGGCGAGCGTGGTCAACGAGATCAAGGAGCCCCCGCCCGGCGACCCGGACGCCCTGGAGGCCGTCGCCGCCGCCTACCGGGTGGCCGGTGCCTCGCTGACCCCGCTGGGGTCCCAGGTGGCCGCTCTGGGCGCCGAACCGCTCCCCGCGACCGGTCGGGTCCTCGATCGGATGGCGGCCACGCTGACCGCCACCGGCGACACCCTCGCCGACCTCGCGGTGTCCGTCCGCGACCACCAGCGCAGGCACGCCGAGCTCCACCAGGCCCTCGCCGCCGCCGCGCACGACGCCACCCACGTCGGCTCCGTGCCGATGCCCGATCCGGTCGGGATCGCCAAGCTGGTCGGCGTGGTCGGTGACCTGATCAGCGGCTGCGTGGCCGTCTACACCGACGCCCTCGCCGCCGCCGACCGCGCCGCCGGCAGGCTCACCGACCTTCGCGGCGCCGCCCGTGCCGCCGCCGCTGTCGAGGGCGGGCTGTCCCCGAAGGACGCGGTCGCGCTCGCCGACATCGGGC
>NZ_JBOHGC010000566.1:0-4552 GCF_050699995.1 Actinokineospora sp.
CGCAATCCGCAGCTACCTGGCGACCGCCATCAAACACGGCGTCCGCTTCATCGACGCGCTGACCATGCTGGCCCAGCGCCGTCCCTGGCTGCCCGCACTTCCCGCATAACCAGCTGACCAGTCACCCCCCCAGGAGTCCGGTCGGCGGCGTATAAATCCACTCCCGAGGTGCGCTGATTCGTGTCGTGAATTCGTCATGCCCGGCGCGTGGGGAAATTAGCCCGCGGTTGTGAGCGCTGCCCGTATGTTCAGTGTCGGGCACACTGGCAGTGTATTCGCGCGTTCTTCAGACTAATGGAGCGCGACTTATGCGCCTACCGCCGGCGGAGGGAGCGAAATATGGCTTCGGTGACGAATGCGTTGCGTTCCGGTGTCTTCGGGGAGGACTACGTGGAACTGGCCGACCAGGTCGCCGTGGCGCTGGGAGGACTCCCACGCGACGGCCGACGCGCCGCGATGCGCAGGCTGACCGAGGTGCTCGCCGAGCAGGACGCCGACCGGTCCCAGGTCGACCACTTCGTCGAGAGCCTGCTGATGACCGCCCGGATGTCGCGTGCCCGTGACTACCGGATCGCGATGGCGAAGGCGGAGAAGCCGGCGGAGCCGCGCGACATCGATGACGTGATCGCCCTGCTGGAGGTCGGGACCGATGAGTCGGGAACGTATGCGGCTTAAGCTCAACCTGGGGCTGGCCCGCCTCGAGAAGTGGGCGGGCTCCGCGGGCCAGGCCGAGAAGAACGCGCTCTACAAGGCGCTGTTCGCGGTGGCCGACGGCACGGTCTACAACACGTACAAGGTGCTCGACGATGTCTCCCGTGACGGCGAGTCCTTCGTCGTGGTGCGGGACAACCTGATCGTCAAGATCTGTTTCCGCGAGCCGGACGTCTTCGGCGTGCTCTACATCGGGGCGCCCGAGGAGTCCGTCGAGTCCGAGGCCGAAATCACCTGAATCCGCGCAAGCCGCCAGTGGAACGCGGTTCGAGGGCCGATCGGCCCAATCAGGAATCGTGTCATTGAGCTTGTCTGGATCTTGTGCCAGCCTGGGTCCGAGATCTCGCGTCCACGTTTTCCCGCAAAGCTCGATCTAGTTGTCGAATGCTGCCAGGAGGCATGGTGTCGGAATTGGACATTCCCGGGTTGGACGTATCCAGTCGGGTGCGCGCACGCGATATCCAGATGGCCGCGGTCGCCGATGTGCGCAGGCGCGTCCTGATGATCTCCGGGGCGGTGGACGCGCTCGACCACGACGTGGCGATGAGCCTGTACCTGCCCGAACCCGGACGCTGGCAGGTGATCAAGTCCGAGACCAACCTGACCGACCAGACCTGGGTCGCCATGCAGGTCACCACCGACGACGACACCCACTTCATCGACGGCGACGACGGCATGATCATGTCCCGCCAGTTCGCCCGCACGTTCCTGACCCCCGACCAGCGCAGGCTCACCTTCCACGACGGTGAGGTGCGCCCCGGCGAGTCGATGCTCAAGGTCTTCGACCTGGAGTGCTCCACCCGCAAGCCGACGTACGCGCACGCCCGCTACAGCGCCTCGCCGACCGACAGCCCCGAGCAGACCGCCGAAGCGGTGCGCAAACTCGTGGCCGACGGGATCGCGCAGCGACCGGTCATCGAGATGATCGTCCCCGTCACCGTCATCGGCTGACCTCGCGAAGTCTCGACACGGGCGGAGCCGGGCCACCCGGCTTCGCCATCGCGTCCATCCCAGGCGAGGCCAGATCATGAAGTTCATGCCCGAACCGCACCTGCTGGAGTCGCCGAGACACCGGGATTGGCCACACGCTTTGGTGTCGCGGCCTGCACCCGGTTCCGCGATGCCCGCCCGCGCCGACGTGGTCATCGTGGGCGCGGGCCCGGCGGGTCTGGCCGTGGCGTCCGCGCTGTGGCACCTCGGCGTGTCCGACGTCGTCCTGCTGGACCGCGACGGCAGGCCCGGTCACCGGTTCTTCGACCGGATCGACACCCTCGGCCAGCGCGTCCTGCGTTCGCCCTACGAGCACCACCCGGGTGTCGAGGGCTACCGCGACTGCGAACTGCTCGACTTCGCTCGGCTGCACTGGTCGCGACTCTCCCCGGTGGAGCGCCGGGAGATCCGCATGGCGCAGGCCGGGCACCGGTCCGTCGTCCCGGTCGACGTCTTCGAGGCGTACTGCCGCCACCTCGCCTCCGTGCACGGCGTGACCTCACGGACCTGGCGCGCCCACGTGCGCGGCGTGCGGCCCAGCCCGACAGGTCTCGCCGTGCACACCGACCGCGGCCGCGTCGACGCGTGGTTCACGGTGCTGTGCCTCGGCGAGGAACGCCGCGCCGCGCCTGCGGGCTGGTCCGACGGGGTGGGCTACTGGGACGAGCCCGTGCCCGCCGCCGCCCGCTCGGTTGTCGTGGTCGGCGCCGGTTTGAGCGCCGCGCATGTCATCGCGAACTCGCTGGCGGCAGGCCGGTCCGTGCGCTGGGTGCTCCGCGAGAACGAAGAGCGCTACCAGTGCGCCGACGTGAATGCCTCCTTCTTCCGCCCCGAGGGCCGCGCCCGATTCGACAACACGTCCTGGTCGGACCGCCTCACCCTCATGGGCCGCCACCGCCGCGCGTCGGTCATGTTCGAGTTCCAACCCCTCCTCCGCGCCGCGGAAGCCGACGGCAGGCTGACCGTGCACCGCGGCCACGCCGTCACCGACGCACGCCCAGGCGCTGTGCGATTGGCCGACGGCAACACCGTGCACGGCGACCACGTCGTCCTCGCCATCGGCACCACGCCCTCCACCGGCGAGACCCTGCTACCCGCCGACGTCGTACGTGCCCGCGACGGTTGGCCCGACTTGGACGAACGCACCCTCGCCTACCGCGCCGACCCGCGGGTGTTCGCCGTCGGCGCCGCCGCGTGCATGGTGCTCGGCCCCGCCGCCCGCAATATCGACGGCCACCGGGTCGCCACCGCCCGGGTCGCCGCCACCATCGCCGCCCGACTCGGCGTGTCCCAGCCGACTTCGATGGAGGTCGAAGCCCTTGTCTGACACCAGATTCGACCTCCCTGCCCTCGACGACCCGGCGTCGACCGAAACCGGGATCATGCTGCTCGGCCTCGACCCGGACCGGCTGCTGGCGTGCCTGGCCGTGGTGGCCCTCGCCGACGACGCCGGGCAGGTCGCCATGCTCGTCGACCACGTCCGCCATGGCGGCGCCCGGCTGACCATGCCCGACCTGGTCGCCGCCGGTGCCCGCCGATGGCGCTCGATCCGCCCGGACCTGGCCGACGCCGACCCAAGCCCGTCGACGTCGGCGTCACTGCGTCAGGCGTGGGAGCGCAGCCACCGCACTCTCACCACCGTGTTCAGCACGGCCGGCCCGTCCGGGTTGGTCTACCTCACCGCCTGCTGGCTGCGCCGCGCCGACATCGACGATGTGGTCGCCACCCTGGGAGGACAGCCATGACCTACTTGCCTTCGCTACCCGAGAACGCCGTCCTGTTCGACGTGTTCAAGGCCTATCCCGATACCGCCCGCCCGATCATCGAGTACCACGAGACCGTGATGCGTGGCCCGTCCCCGTTCAGCCTGGCCGAACGCGAGCTGATCGCCGCCTACGTCTCGGGCGTCAACAACTGCGCGTACTGCCACGGCGTCCACACCGCCACCGCCGAGGCTCATGGCGTGGAACCGGGGCTGCTCGAAGCCGCGCTCGCCGACCTCGACGCGGCTGACGTGGACCCGCCGCTGCTGCCAGTGCTGCGGTATGTCGGCAAACTCACCCGCACCCCGTCGGCGTTGACCCCGGCCGACGCCGAGGCCGTATTCGCCGCGGGCTGGGACGAGTCCGCGCTGCACAGCGCCGTCCTCGTGTGCGCGTTGTTCAACTTCATGAACCGCATGGTCGAGGGCTTCGGCGTCAGCGCGGACGCGAGCTACTTCGCCGTGTCGGCGAAGCGTCTGCACGACATCGGCTATGTGGGGCTCGCCAAATTGATCCCACCGGCTGCCGCCTGATCGGCCATTCAGCCCGCGACATTCGACATTTCCAACGAAACGAGTGCCGACCTTGTGACTGAGTGCTCGTTCCTGCGACCGACTCGTCGAATGCCCTGCTTGGGAATCCACTGAGGGTAGCCACGGGATCACGCAATTCGATCGCCGCGCAATTGTCAAACCTCGCGTGCCGCAGTGCCGGCCATGATCGCACGCCGCTGACGAACAGTCGTCCGACGTGCGGTTCTGGCTATCTGGGCGTCGGCTGGGCTTCCTGGGCGACCTCGGGCTCGGCGGGCGACTCCTTGTCGAGGTCGACGCCGAACTCGCGCACCAGCATGGTGTAGATGGGGTTCGGATCGGTCTGCAGCATCGTTTTCTTCCTGTCTTTCGCGGGGTGTCCCGATCGGAGTTACCCGCTCTGTTCGTATTCACACCCCTTCTCGTTCCGTGACTGGTCAGCTGGTTATGCGGGAAGTGCGGGCAGCCAGGGACGGCGCTGGGCCAGCATGGTCAGCGCGTCGATGAAGCGGACGCCGTGTTTGATGGCGGTCGCCAGGTAGCTGCGGATTGCGG
>NZ_JBOHGC010000567.1:0-2399 GCF_050699995.1 Actinokineospora sp.
GGACTACGGTGAGCATGGGCGTGCCTTCCCGACCGACGCGCCAACGTCGGCCTTGCTTGAGAACCTGAGCTGATCACCGGGAAGGTACGCCCCTCACCGGCAGATCCACAGGTTTCAAGCATTGCTCTGAGCAGTCGGTTCGAGAGTTGACGGATTCAAGGTCGTTCGAGCGGGGGCAGGCGTATTTCGACGCGGGCCAGGTGCGAACGGTCGTCGTCGGCGGCACCGTGGTGACGGCCGTCGTCGACGGCGGCAGCGCCTATCGGGTGCGGCTCTCGGTGACGGCTGCCGGGCTCGAAGCGAACTGTTCGTGCCCGCGTGAGGACGAAGGCGACTTCTGCGAGCATTGCGTCGCCGTGGCGCTGGCTTGGTTGGACGGCCACGGCGAACCAGCCGAGCGGGGAAGGTCTGGGCCTGATCACGAGCTTCGCGAATTCCTGCGCACCCAGGACGTGAACTGGCTGGTGGACGAACTGCTGCGCGCGGCGGATACTGATCCGCTGCTGTGGGCCCGGCTCGCTGTGGCGGCGGGCACCGATGCCCGCGACGCCTACGACGACGGGCCTTTGCGTGCTCGTCTGACGCGGGCTGTGGAGGTCGACGACTTCATCGGCTACCACGAGGCCCGTTCCTATTTCGGCGACGTCGACGACGCACTCGCGGAAGTGGCTGAGCTGATCGACGAAGGCTTCCCCGATGTCGCGATGAGCCTGGCCGAGCACACGTTGGAGTTGCTGGCCGAGGCGGGCGAACGGATCGACGACTCCGACGGCGGGCTCCAGGGGGCCATGGGCCGAGCCGAGGAGATCCACTTCGACGCCTGCTCGGCGAGCGGAGCCGACCCGGTACGGCTCGCCGAGTACCTGGCGAAGACGGCACTGGCCAGTAACTACGAAGTCTTCCTTACCGCGTTGCCGGACTACGCACCCGTGCTTGGCGCGGCAGGGATGGCCAGGTACCGGGACGTGGTGGAGACAGCGTGGCGCGAGCTCCCGCCGAAGCGGGCGGGCGAGTACGGCAGCGGACGGTTCACGGCCACGTACCTGATGGAACGCCTTGCCGAGTGCGAGGGCGGCGCCGACGCCGTGATCGAGGTTCTGGCCCGGGACGTGTGCAGCCCCTATGACGTGCTGCGGATCGCCGAGCGGCTCTGCGGGGACGGCCGCGACGACGAGGCACTGGAATGGCTCAGGCGAGGGATGACTGACTTCGCGCCCGACTCGCGCCTGCGTTCGCTGGCCGCCGAGTGCCACCTTCGGGCTGACCGGCGCGCGCAGGCCGTGGACCTGCTGTGGGCGAACTTCGCCAGTCATCCCCAACTGGACAGGTACATCGCGCTGCATGACGCCGCAGCGGACCAGTTCGGCAAGTGGCGCGACCGGGCACTCGCGTTGCTGGGCGAAGCTCCAGCGGTCACCGCTCGCTTCGGCGAGGGGCCATACGTGCAGCGCGCAGGCCGGTCGACGCTGGTCGAGGTGCTGCTCTGGGAGGGCGACACCGATGCCGCCTGGCTGGCCGCAGTCGACGGCGGGTGCCGCGACGAACTGTGGCTGCGGGTAGCCCGGGAGCGTGCGCTTACCCACCCCGCCGACGCTGTTCCTGTTCTGCTGGGGGCGGCGGCCCAACGGATAGACCACAAAAACAGGGACGCCTACAGGGCCGCGGCCGCCCTCCTAGTGGAAGCCAAAGCCCTGTTCATCCGCTGCGACCGGCACGAGGACTTCGAGTCCCATCTTCGCGCCCTTCGTGCCGCACACAAGCCCAAACGAGCGCTCCGCGAAGAACTCGACCGCGCACTGCTCCCGTAAACCGGCAGGTGGCGGAAGGGGGAAGCGGACCCGGCAAGATCGGCTGCGAAATCAGCCGTCGCTCCGCACGCCGCACCCCGGATGCCGAGAGTGGATGCGGTCTGCCGCAATGCGCGAATGATTGAATCATTTAACCATGTTGACGAATCATCCTGCCATCGGTCAGGCTTGTCCACATGCTGTTCCAGCCACCGGTCCTGGACGCCGAAGACATGCGGGTTGTCGATGAGATCGAGCAGCTCCGCCATAAGCTGCGGCACTGGCTCGCCCAACCCCGACGATGGAAGGGACAGCTTCGGCGAAACCTGAAGGCTCGTGCCATCAGGGGGTCGAACAGCATCGAGGGCTACGACGTCTCGCTGGATGACGCCCTCGCCCTGATGGAGGACGAGGAACCGCTGGATGCCGACCGTCGAACGTCACTGGAGATCGTCGGTTATCGCAACGCCTTGACCTACATCCAGCGTGACTGGTCAGCTGGTTATGCGGGAAGTGCGGGCAGCCAGGGACGGCGCTGGGCCAGCATGGTCAGCGCGTCGATGAAGCGGACGCCGTGTTTGATGGCGGTCGCCAGGTAGCTGCGGATTGCGG
>NZ_JBOHGC010000568.1:0-4902 GCF_050699995.1 Actinokineospora sp.
TCCAACGGCCGGGCGCAGCCCACGCTGGCGATGTGGGTCTCGGTCTCGATGCGCGGCCAGTGCAGCTTGGGCGTGGCAGGCAGCACGTCGACCTGCACGCGCAGCCTGCCCCGGATCTCCACCGCGCCCATGCCGCTGCTCTCGCCGTCACCCTGCAGGGCGTGGACGTCACCGAAGTACAGGTAGGCGCCCTCGTGGTTGACCCGGAAGCTGATCGTAGATCCGCCGGTGACCTCCTGGATGTCCAGATTGCCGCCGTGGGGGCCGTTGTCCAGGGTGGCCACTTCGCCCGCTGCGGGTGCGACGCCGACCAGGCCGATCATGGGCTTGGCGTCCAGGGTGAGGTCGTCGTCCCAGTGGACCAGGCCGTCTTCGACGCGAACGATCTTCGAGTGGATGCCCTCCTGCTCGGCGAGCATGTCGCCGAATATGCTGAACTTCGGCCACACGGCCGTGTAGCCGAGGCCGCGCACGCCGACGTCCAGCACCCGCACGACCAAGGTGTCGCCGGGCTTGGCGCCGTTGACCTTGATCGGGCCGGTGGCCGGGTTGACGTACGGGACGGTGATGTCCTCCTCGGTCAGCTGGTCACTGGGGTGCGTGATCAGGTGACCGCCGATGTTGAGCTCGGTGTCGACCTCGAAGATCTCACCAGGCGCGACCTCGGCCTCGAACGCGTCGCGCGCGGTGAGTGCGTACTTGACGTTCTTGTACGCGATGGCCTGATTCATACCGTTCCTTCGGCGAGCTGGTGGCCGAGCCCGTTGGTGGTGGCGATCTCGTAGGCGAGCGTCGCCGCGACGTGGTCGAGCAGCGGGAATCCGGTCGAGATGTAGCAGGACGGGCCAGGGTCGTTGCGCGGTGCGGCGAGCGCCTGGTGCAGATAGGTCACCTCGGGCACGAGGCCGAGCTGTTGCCAGCGCTTGAGGTCACCGAGCACGAAGCACAGTGGGCTGCCGACCAGCAATGGAACCGCGCCGGGCACGTCGTCCTCGAGTTCGGCGAGGTTGTCGGCGTCCGCCGACGACGCTGCCGACGAACCGCAGCGCGTACTTGTCCACGTCCGCCCGGCCGAGCAGCGGCTGCTGCGCGGCGCTCGTCAACGCCACCGCGTCGGACTCCGCCAGCAGGTGCGGGAGCGTGGCGGCGGCCCGGACCCGCGGCCCGCTTTCCAGCTCGCACAGCTCATGCATCCGTTGCACGGCAACAGGGTTGCTATCGTAGGCGACGCACGAGTCGATCAACCCCGCGCGCTGGAACGCCAGCGCCGTGTAGGCGCCGACCCGGCCCGCGCCGACCACACCGAGGTTCGGCTTCGGGCCGCCGTGGTTGAGTGCCTGCCAGGCCAGCAGGATGCCGATGGCCCTGCGGATGCTCGACAGCGCGGCGACGTCGAGGATGCCCATGACGTGGTGGTCCTGGGGGTGGATGACCACGGCCTTGCCGACCGAGATCTTGTCGGGCACGACGGTGCCCGCCTCGTTCGTCCCGATGATCTTGACGGTCATGGTCGCGCCGTCGTGGTACGGCATGACACGCAGGTCGCCTGGGGCGTCGTCGAAGTAGAACAGGTCCTTGCCGCCGAACGCCTCGGCGCCGGGGTCTCCGAGACCGGTCAACGTCGTGCGCATCCGCGTGCACAGTTCGTCGATGTGGTCGAGCAGGATGCGGTGGACGAGGACCTCGTCGAGGTACACGCACGGCTCGTCGTGGAGCCTGAGCAACTCGCCGACACGATTCCATCCGGAGGAACCGCGACATGCCAAGCCCGTTGAGCTGGTGGGCACTGCAACCTCTATTCGCGAGTGCTGAACTGCCGACGACCTCGGCGAAACAATCATGGCGTGCGAGGAACATGACGGGACCCTCATGCCAATCGGGATCACACGATGGTGGGAACCTGGATGGGTGTGCGCGACACCATCGAGATCCGCGTCAACGACTCCAGCCGCAAAGATCAAGGAGAGGGCGCGGATCCCGGTTCAGACACATACGGGCACAGAATCTCGAACTCGGAGCACCCCGACCGCACCGCAGGCCTGCCGTGACTGCGCGCGATCATGGCCGCGGACTCGTCCGGCGCGGGTGAACGTCCAGCCACTTGGCCACTGACTACCCTGACGCCGTGAGAACTGGCCAGCGGCAAGTCACTTTCACCGGCACCGGTGGCGAAACCCTCGTGGGCACTCTCGACCTCCCACCCAAGGAGCCCGAGGCCTACGCCCTCTTCGCCCACTGCTTCACCGGCGGCAAGAACAACCAGGCCACCCGCCGCGTGTCCCGTGCGCTGACCGATCGCGGCCTGGCCGTCCTGCGCTTCGACTTCACCGGCATCGGCGACTCCGGCGGCGACTTCGCGAACGCCACCTTCTCGTCCAACGTCGCCGACATCGTCCGCGCCGCCGCCCACCTGCGCGACAACTTCACCGCGCCCTCGCTGATCATCGGACACTCCCTCGGCGGCGCCGCCGTGCTGGCGGCGGCGGGGGAGATCCCGGAGGTTCGCGCCGTGGTCACCGTGGGCGCCCCCAGCGACCCGGCGCACGTGGCCCACTTGTTCGAGCACGCCCTCACCGACATCGAACACGCGGGCGAGGCCGAGGTCTCCCTCGGCGGTAAATGGTTTCGCATCCGCCGCGAATTCCTCGAAGACCTCCGCGAACAGCGCCTGGCGGATCACATCGCCCGGCTCGACCGCCCACTGCTCATCCTGCACTCACCCGACGACGACATCGTCGACATCACCAACGCCGCGGGCATCTACACCGCCGCCCGCCACCCCAAGTCCTTCATCTCCCTTGACGGCGCCAACCACCTGCTGACCTCGCCGCTGCACGCCAAACGGGTCGCGCAGCTGATCGCCGCGTGGGCCGACCCGTACCTGCCGGAGTCGTTCACCCCCGAGATCGACTGAACCGCGACGGCCTCCGGCACGTCTCACCAACATGGCAATTGGTCTGGTGGCGGCCCTCGTCGGGGCCGTCTTCATGGTCGTCGGACTTATCTCAATCTTGCGCGAAGATCGCCCGTGACCTGGGCGAACACGCAGTGACCGGACGATGACCCTGCGGCACGACTCCGTCTGGGGGGTTGTGGCGACCCCTATTGGGCTGAAAGAGTGGCTACATATTCCCGGCCGGCACGCCGTGGGATTCCCTGTGAGCAACCTCGATGCTCTTCGCGCGGCGGGCCGCCCCTAGGAAGGTTGCCCTCATGACGCTTGCCCACGAAGCACCCACGGTGGGTCGGATCGCCGCCGCCCGTGAAATCGAGTCGATGCACAACGCCGAGCAGTGCCACCGCGCCGCTCGCACCGTCGCCGACCACGCCGCCGACGCCGCCGACTGCCTGCAGCTGCTTGAGATGCTCGGCCTCGACCCTGAGTCGGTCAAACGAGGCTAATCAATCACGTACACCCCAGCGATAGGTCCGTAGATCGACCTTTTCGTTGACTGCCGGCACGCCCTCCGCCCGCAGCAGCTCCAGCTGCCTGCGGGCGAGGTGCGGGGCAGGCGTCCCGCTCGCCCGCAGCACCCGGTGCCACGGCAGGTCGTGGCCGTCCTCGGACAGCACCCGACCGACCAGCCTGGGCGTCGGCGCGCGCGCGATGTCGGCGATGTCACCGTAGGTCGCGACCCGGCCGACCGGGATCGACCGGACCGCGTCACGGATCCGTTCGTGCAGGTGTTCGTCGACACTCATCCGGCCACGCCCTTGTCGCTGATGAACTCGTCGATCACCGCGGCGATGCCCGACGGGTCCTCCAGGTAGACCATGTGCCCGAGGTTCAGTGCCGCGAGCCGGAAGTCCTCGCCCAGGGTGAACCGGCACGCCTTGATGAACTCCGGTCCCACGAACGCGTCGAGGGTCGCCTGCACGAGCAGGGTCGGCAGCCCGGGCGGGGGCAGCCGCGGCGCCCGGCACATCTCGCTCCACGCGGTGATCACCGCGGCCGGGCTGTAGCGCGGCCGCCAGTGGCCGTCGACCTCGACCCAGTTCGCCGTGACCTCTTCCTCGATGTGCTCCTCGGGCTCACCCGGCCAGTCGTGCCGCTGCGTGGCCAGGGCTTCGCCGCGGTCGTCGCGGATCACCTCCGCGGTCTGCGCGTACTCCGCCGCGTCCTCGGGGCTCACCTTCACCGCGGGGTCCAGCAGCACGAGCTTGCGCACCCGCTGCGGCGCGAGCCGAGCCAGGTGCAGTGCCACCAACCCGCCGAACGAATGGCCGACCACCGGCACCGAGGCGAGGTCGTGGACGTCGAGCACACGCAGCAGATCGGCCGCGTGCTGCTCCAGCGTCCACGGCGGCAACCGGTCCGACAGCCCGTGTCCGCGCAGGTCAGGTGCCACGACGCGGTAGTCGCGGAGGTGGTTCTCGGCGAGCCTGCGGAAGCGTGCGCCATGCCCGCCGATTCCATGCAGGATCAGGACCGGCGGCGATTCGATCGACCCGTACGAGTGAACGTGTAAGGCATCGGCCATGCGCGGGATCATGCCATCTCGGCCTCGCCGGGCGTGCCGCGTCCAAGGCTGTCACCCCCTCGTGATGCAATCGGGTGTGGCCGCCGCGAGAACCCCTAACGCGCCGCAGCTCGTGCGCCGACCTGCGGCGCACCGGCAGGCCTCGCGCTGGGGCGGGGACGCCCAGCGGGTGCTCGCGGGCAGCGACGGGTTCGTCCGCGTCCTGGGCGGTCCCGGCACCGGCAAGACCACCCTGCTCGTGGAGCTCGCCGCCGACCGGATGCTGCGCGGCGGCGTCGACCCGGAGCAGCTGCTCGTGCTCACGTCCAGCCGCCGTGCCGCCGCCGACCTGCGTTCCCGCATCACCGCGCTGCTGACCGACCACGCCGACGAAGGCGCCCCCCGCACGGTCCGCGAACCGCTGGTCCGCACGGTCCACTCC
>NZ_JBOHGC010000569.1:0-9910 GCF_050699995.1 Actinokineospora sp.
CGCACCATCCGCATCCCGGTGCACATGGTCGAGGTCATCAACAAGCTCGGCCGCATACAGCGTGAGCTGCTCCAGGACCTGGGCCGCGAGCCCACGCCAGAAGAGCTCGCCAAGGAAATGGACATCACCCCGGAGAAGGTGCTGGAGATCCAGCAGTACGCCCGGGAGCCCATTTCGCTCGATCAGACCATCGGCGATGAGGGCGACAGCCAGCTCGGCGACTTCATCGAGGACTCCGAGGCCGTCGTGGCCGTGGACGCGGTGTCGTTCACCCTGCTGCAGGACCAGCTCCAGTCGGTCCTGGCCACCCTGTCCGAGCGTGAGGCGGGCGTCGTGCGTCTGCGCTTCGGCCTCACCGACGGCCAGCCGCGCACGCTGGACGAGATCGGGCAGGTCTACGGGGTGACCCGTGAGCGCATCCGCCAGATCGAGTCGAAGACGATGTCGAAGCTGCGCCACCCGTCGCGCTCGCAGGTGCTGCGCGACTACCTCGAATAACACTTCTCCGCCGTTGGCCGTCCGACCTGCTGAAACAGGCATCGGGCGGTCGACGGCGGACAGGTACAGCGCGCTTGGTCAAGATATCTACCGGACCGCGAAGCACACCTGCCTGGGCCGCCGACATCGGCCCCACAGCGCAAGTCGATCCCTCGCCCGGTACCAAACGCCCTGAGCGTATAGCTCGTCCGTCGTGAGGCACTTGTGCTCGGGACCGACGCGCATTCGTGGGGCTTGGCCGATGATCGGACTTGGCGCGATCGCGGTAGTCCCATCCGGGCGTTCGTTAGCAGGTCAGGCACGGTCGCATAGGCCGTCGCACACATGTGCTTCCACGTCACCGTCCTTGGCGGACGCGATGAGCCAGGTGAGGGTGCCTTTGCGCGTCTGCTCGGCGGCGTGGGTCAACATCTCCGGTGTGATGTCGACGAAACCACCGGTTTCGGGCACGCCGAGTGCGTCGACCATCGCCGCCCGAACCCACTCGACGTGCTCGGTTGGTTGAGCCATCAGCACGAACCGCAGCAGCCGCATCCCTTGCCGGTGCAATTCGAGCACCCGCAGCAGCCGCCCTTGAACGCGCTGACCAGTCGCCTCAACATGCTCACCGTGTGCCTCCATTCCACTCCGGGGCGTATATGCCTAGGATCGCATGTCAGGCGAGACCAGTGCGCACCCAATCGGGTGATCCGCGCAGATCGCACCGGAATCTCGGGCCGGGCGTCAGTCCGCTGAGCTTTCCTCTACCTGCTGCATCTTGCGCCAGGCGAGTCCGGCTGCCCGTTCGGCCTCTTTAGCGTCCCGGCGGGCCAACTGGAGGGTGCGGCGGGCCTCCAGTTCGGCCACTTCGGCGGCGTCGAGTTCCGTGTTGAGGTCGCGGACGCGTTTTTCGGCGGCGGTGACCGCGTCCTCGGCCTTGCGAATCGCCTTGTCCGCCGCGGCGCGTTCGGCTTCGGCGGCTTTTACCTGGGCCTTCGCTTCCGCCAGGGCTTGGCGGGCGGCGGCCTTGCGGGCGCGTTCGTCGTCGGCCTTGGCGCGGGGCTTGGGTTTCTCCGCAGGCTTCTTGGCGGCGGGTTTGGTGGGCGGTGACAGGGTCAGGCCGGGCCAGGTGGGGGCTATGGCGAGGTCGCGTGCGGTGGTGATCCGGCCCGCGCGCAGGACGTCGGCGGCTTCGGGGGTGGCGACGGCGGCGGTGAACATGTCTTCTAGTTCGCGGGTGATCGCGTCGGTGAGCTTGGTGCCGCCTGCCAGGCCGACGAGTTTGCCGATCAGCTCGGTGCGCTGCCGGGTCAGGGCCCGCAGTTCCGAACCCGACGCGTTACCGGTGGCTTCGCGCAGTTCGTCGCCGAGGGAGATCAGGGACTCGACCTCGTCGGGGTGTTCGCGCGCCAACTGGTTGACCAGCCAGGCGGCCGTGGTGGGCTTGGCCAGCTTCTCGATGGCCGCCGCACCCTCCTTGTCGCCCGCATCCCTGGCCTGGCGGGCGAGTTCGCGGCGGGCGGGGATGAACTCCTCCCGCGGCAGCCCGTACAAGTCGTCGACGCTCACACCGACCATCATGGCCGAACCGGGCGGGTGACACGATGTGGACGTGGTCTACCAGCAGCTAGCTCGAAGCACCCTGTTCAAACTCGGCGGCGGCGATCCCGAGATCGCCCACACCCGCACGATGGCAGGCCTGGCCCGCCTGGCGAAGGTGCGCCCCGCCGTGTCCGTCCTGCGCCACTATTTCGGCACGTCGAAGACGGTGCGCGCGTTCGGTGTGGACTTCCCCGGCGTGGTGGGGCTCGCGGCGGGGATGGACAAGGACGGGCACGCGCTGCGGGCGTGGCCCGCGCTCGGGTTCGGGTTCGTGGAGGTCGGGACGGTCACCCAGCACCCGCAGCCGGGTAACCCGAAGCCGCGCCTTTTCCGCCTCCGTGACAGCGAGGCGATCATCAACCGGATGGGCTTCAACAACGCGGGCGCCGACGCGTTGGCCTCACGGCTGCGGGCGACCGGGCCGGTCGGGGTGCCGCTGGGCATCAGCATCGGCAAGTCCAAGGTGACGCCGGTCGACGAGGCCGTCGAGGACTACCGCCACTCGCTGCGCGCGCTGCACGAGTTCGGCGACTACTTCGCGATCAACGTCAGCTCGCCCAACACCCCCGGGCTGCGCGGGCTGCAGGACCGGGCGGCGCTGGACATGCTGGTCGGCGAGCTGCGGCGGGAGTCGACGAAGCCGCTGCTGGTCAAGATCGCCCCCGACCTGACCGACGACGCGATCGGCGAGGTGCTGCAGGTCTGCGCCGACCACCGGGTCGACGGGATCATCGCCACCAACACCACGCTCAGCCGTGACGGCCTCGCGCCGTCCGATATCGAGACCGGCGCCGAGGCGGGTGGCCTGAGCGGGCGGCCCCTGAGCGAGCGGGCACGCGATGTCGTGGCTTTCGTGCACAAGGAGAGCGGGCTGCCAGTGATCGGCGTCGGCGGGATCTTCGACGCCGACGGCGCGCTGCGGATGCTCGACGCGGGCGCGACCCTGGTGCAGCTCTACACCGGGTTCATCTACGAGGGACCGCCGCTGGTGCGCCGGATCAACCGCGCGGTCGCCGCACGGTGACCTGGTCGACCTCGTCGCCGCGGCCGCGCCACCAGCGCAGCAGCGGGTAGGCCAGCACGATGAACATCGAGCCCCAGGCGATGCCCTCGATCTTGAGCTCGCCGATGGCGATGGTCAGGTTGCCGACCCCGGCGACCACGGCCGCGGCGGCGACGAGCTGGTTGACCGGGTCGGTGAAGTCGACCTTGTTGGCCATCCAGATGCGGATGCCGACCAGGCCGATCATGCCGTAGAGCAGCAGCGTGGCGCCGCCGAGGACACCGTCGGGCATGGTGTTGACCAGCGCGCCGAACTTCGGGACCAGGGACAGCAGGATGGCGGTCAGCGCGGCGACGGCGTAGGTGGCGGTCGAGTAGACCTTGGTGAGCGCCATGACGCCGATGTTCTCCGCGTAGGTCGTCGTGCCCGAGCCGCCGCCCGCGCCCGCGAGCGTGGTGGCGAGGCCGTCGGCGATGAGCGCGTCGCCGACGCTGCCGTCGAGGTTGCGGCCGGTCACGGTGCCGACGGCTTTGACGTGCCCCGCGTTCTCCGCGACGAGCACGATGACCACGGGGATCACGAGTAAGACCACCGAGGGACGCAGCTGCGGGCCGCTCAGCTCGGGCAGGCCGAACCAGGGCGCGGCGGCGAGCGCGGCGATCCGGTCGTCGCTCAGCGCGTCGGTGGCGACGGCGAACGCCCAGCCGACCAGCATGCCGACCAGGATCGACACCCTGGAGAGCAAGCCGCGGGCGACGCCGCAGATCAGGATCGTGGCGAGGGTGACGACGGCGACCACCGGCTGCTTCGCGAACGACTGGGTCGCGGTGGGCGCGAGGTTGAGACCGACCAGGACGACGACCGCGCCGGTGACGACCGGCGGCATGACCGAGTCCAGCAGCCGCACGCCGAGCGCCTTGACCGCGACGCCCACACCCATGAGCAGCAGACCGGCGGTGAGCACGCCGCCGAGCTGAGCGGCCATGCCTTCGTCGCGGGTGGCCATCAGCGGCGCGATGAACGCGAACGACGAGCCAAGGTAGCTGGGCACGCGGTTGCGGGTGATGACGAGGAACAGCAGGGTGCCGACGCCGGAGAACAGGAGCGTGGTCGTCACCGGGAAACCGGTAAGGGCGGGCACCAGCACCGTGGCGCCGAACATCGCGGCGACGTGCTGCAGCCCGAGCCCGATGGTCAGCGGCCAGCTCAGCCGCTCGTTGGGCGCGACCTGGTCGCCATCACGGACGCGGCGGCCGTCACCGTGCACGGACCACACCGTCAATGCCGCCTCCACCCACGCCCGGGATTTGTCGGTGCATGGTGCCACAGCAGGTAGTCGCCAAGTCGATACGACACCGTGATGTTCACACAGATGCCCTAGTGACAGGCGGGGCGGCGGTTGCGCTCAGGCAGGCATCCAGGACAGGGCGAGCGCGTAGGGGTCGACGACGTGGCCGCGACCGGTGCCGATCCACTCGACGGCGACGTCGAGCATGCGGGAGGCGCGGTCGCGGTCGATGTGGCTGTTGTCGACGATGTCCCAGAACCGGTCCTCGTAGGCAGCCGCCTCGGCGACGCGCTCAGCCACGGTCTCGCGCAGTGCTGCCGGGTTGATCGTGTCCACGGCGGGCTCCCCTCGGGTCGATTCTCGACGGTTCTCGTCGGTCGAGGAGGAGACGGTGAAGTCGAGGGGCCATGACGGGGGCCGGGAGTGATCACGGGCACAGGCGGGCGTGCCGGTCGGGCGGCTATCCGGCGTCTTTCTGGCGCGGTTGTTCGTCTTCGGCCGACAGGGCGTCGTCCAGGGTTTTCAGGTGGGCCCAGCAGGCCAGGGCGGGGAGTCCGAGGACGAAGGTCGCGGCGAAGGCGCTGTCGAAGTCGTCGGTGTCGGCCGCCGCGTCGAAGCCGAGCCACAGTCTGAGGACGCGCAGCAGGAAAAAGCCCGCCGCGATGAGGAACAGGGCCATCAAGATCCGGGTGCGCAGCAGTCGGCGCCGCAGTTGGCTTCGGTCGGTCATATCGCCCCCTTATCGCCAGTCGGACGCACGTCCGGTCCGGTTGGCTCCCCGCGATCCGAATCGGGCACAGGTCAGACGTCCGGTGCGAGCTCCCGCAGGGCGTGGGCGAGGGCTTTGAGCTGGTCGGTCGCCTCGGTGAGCCGGAAGACCAGAGTCGGGATGAGGAACAACGCCAAGGCGAACTGCATGAGCGCGCGTCGACGCCGCAGCTGTCTTCGATGGGTCACGAGAGATCGCGCAGGGCGTGGGCGAGGCCCGCGAGGTGGTCGGTGGCGTCGACGAGTTCGGCGCGGCCATGAGTGGGGGTGCTGGCGGCCAGGGCGTGGCCCGCGGCGCCGACCAGGCGGCAGTAGCCGTCGATGCCCTCGTCGAGGTGGGTCCGTAATCGCCGGACGCCGTCGGAGAGGGCCGCGCGGTCGGATGGCGGGGCGTGGTCACGGGCGCGTTCCACGGCGTGGAGTTGGGCGGCGGTGGCGCGCAGCGCGGTGGCCGCGTCGGCTCCGGTGCGGCGGGCCTGGTCGACCGAGTCGGCCGGGACCATGGCGCCGCGTGCGAGCTGCGACAGGAGCTCGTGGAGGGTGTCCTCGGCTTCCTCCAGGCGGCGCATCGGTTCGCGGGCCTGGGAGCCTCGGGCGGGCAGTGGCGCGGGGACGCGGATCGGCTCCGGCAGCGGCTGCCGGTGCAGCCGCCGCGACTCGAGGCCCGCTTTGACCGCGATGAAGCCGGCGATGACGGTGGCGCCGATGAGGACCCCTGGGGTCGCGCCGGGTGATTCGACGGCGGTCTGGATGACGGCGGCGCCGCCACCGGTGGTGACACCGGTGGCGGTCCACAGCCTGGTCCGCCTGGCCGCCTTCTGGCGCAGCCGCAGTGCCTTGGCCCGCGGGTCACGCCATTTGGCGAGGGTGCCGCGGATCTGGTCCGCGTAGGGGCCGCGCACGTGCTGGCCTACGAACTCTCCGAGCTTGATCAGCTCGCGCCTGCGCGACCCCGTCATCGTCGGGTCAGGAACCGGCCTGCGGATTGGCCTTCTGCTCCTGGGCCACCCGCTGCTGGATCTCCGCCTGGATGTTGGCCGTCGGCGTCGCCGCCGCCGCCGGTCCGCTGGTGACCTCGCCCGCGACCTTGCCGCCTGCCATGGACGCGCGGATCTGCTCGAGCCGCGAGTGGCCCGCCATCTCCGTGGTGGAGGCCTGGACCTCCATCATCCGGCCCTGCACCGAGTTCTGTGCGAGCTCGGCGGACCCGAGGGCGGTGGTGTACCGCTTCTCGATCTTGTCGCGGACCTCCTCGAGCGACGGGGTGTTGCCCGGCGCGGCGAGTTCGCTCATCTGGTTGAGCGACTTGGAGACCTGCTCCTGCATCTTGGCCTGCTCGAGCTGGCTGAGCAGCTTGGTGCGCTCGGCCAGCTTGTTCTGCAGGACCATCGCGTTGCGCTCGACGGCGGTCTTGGCCGCGCCCGCGGCCTGCAGCGCCTGGTCGTGCAGCGTCTTGAGGTCCTCGATGCCCTGCTCGGCGGTGACGAGCTGAGTGGCGAAGGACTGCGCGGCGTTCTCGAACTGCGTCGCCTTCTGCTCGTCGCCCTTGGACCGGGCCTCGTCGGCGAGCACGAGCGCCTGGCGCGCCGAGGACTGCAGCTTCTCGACCTCACCGAGCTGGCGGTTGAGCTTCATCTCCAACTGGCGCTGGTTGCCGATCACCGCCGCGGCCTGCTGTGAGAGGGCCTGGTGCGCGCGCTGCGCCTCCTCGATGGCCTGCTGGATCTGCACCTTCGGGTCGGCGTGCTCGTCGATCTTCGACGAGAACGACGCCATGAGGTACTTCCAGAACTTCACGAACGGGTTGGCCATCTCCTCCGCCTGCCTTCTTCGTACCTGCCGGATCACTGGACCCGCTGCCGCGTCGCGACCCCTCGCGGACCCCGCTGGGGTCCGCGCCGCCAACGAAGAGGCAACGCTCCGGCACCGTTGTGGGTTCCATCGTGTCAGGTGCGTGGAAGCCGTACCACCAGACCCAGCAGATTTCAGGGTTCCCTCGGAGATCAACCCTGATCCCCGGACCCGCTCTGCGGGTGATCCCCGACCAGGGCCGCGGTCAGCGCGGCCAAACGGGCGGCCAACGCCGCGGGATCCGGGTGTGACCCGCGGATGTCGGCGCGGACCGCGCGGAGTCCGTCCACGGCTGTGACCTGCGCGGATTCGTCGGTGGCGCGCTCGATCGCGCAGACGAGCGCCGCCGCGGCACGGCGGACCGGGCCCAGCGTTGTGGATCTCAGGGCGACGGCGTCGATGTCGGCGAGCAGCCGCCGGGACCGCGCGGTCGCGGAATCAGCCCGTACCCGAACGGGCGCGCCCATGGGACGGCGGTGCGCGCCGGTCAGCACGGGAATGGCCGCTGCCACGACGACCGCGGCCGCGATCGCGACCATGACCCACACGAGTCAGGCGGCGAACACCGCGCCCGCCCTGGTGCCGCCCAGGGAGGTCTCGATCCGGTGCGACAGCGCCGGCTGGATGCGCAGATCGGCCAGGTTCTCCCCGACGATCGCCGGGACCAGCCTGCCGCCCTCGGCAGCGGCCCGCGGGCCCGCCTGCCTGGTGGACTCCTCGACGGCCGCCTGCTCCGGCATGGAGTGTTCCACCGCGGTCAGCGCGCCGATGTCGGCGGCCACCTTGTGGAGCAGTTCCGACAGCGGCAGGGCGAGGGCGTCGCAGATGGCGGCCAGGAGTTCACTGGAGGCCTCCTTGCGCCCGCGTTCTACCTCGGAGAGGTAGCCCAGGCTGACCCGCGCGGAGCGGGAGACCTCCCGCAGCGTGCGCTGCTGGTTGGTGCGGGCGTGTCGGAGCCGATCACCGATCGCCTCTCGCAACAGCACGGTCATCGCGCACCTCCCTTCCTCCTGCGGAACCAGTCCGAACGCCGTTCCCTTCCCGGTCGGTGACCGGCTCGGGGACAACGCGTGGCCGTCTCCTCCACAACGTTACCGACTGACGCCGACGAAACGCAGCGCCTTTGCGGGTAGTCCGCCAAGAGCGAACGATCGGAGAGGATCGAATGTTCCCTGGTGGACGCCGGTTCGCTGGTTTCGGACGTGATCATGTCAGGCACGCTTCGTGACGACAACCTCACTCGATGAGCGTATCGAGATCGGCCTTGAGCAGGTCCAGCGCACCTCGAACAGCGCCCGCGCGGACCTCTTCGCGATCTCCGGAGAGCGTGAGCAGCGCCACGCTCGGGCCGCGAGCGCTGATCAACGCCACCCACACCGTGCCGGGTCTCACACCGTCCTGCGGGTCCGGTCCGGCTACGCCGGTGAGCCCGATCCCGATGCTCGCCCGGCACCGCTCGCGGGCCCCCGCGGCGAGTTGCACCGCGACGTCCGCGTCGACCGGGCCGTTGCTGGCGAGGAGCGCCGCGTCGACTCCGGCGAGGGACGACTTGAGGTCGGCGCCGTAGACGACAAGCCCGCCGCGGACCACGGCGCTGGAGCCGGGAACGCTGGTCAGGACGGCCGTGAGGAGTCCGGCGGTGAGTGACTCGGCGGTGGCGACAGTCTCGCCGCGCTCGCGCAGGCGGTCGATCAACACGGCGACAGGCTCCGCCGTCAGACCGGGGACCAGCGCCAACGGGGTCATGATCCGACGGCGCGCTTACCGAGTGCGCGCAACCGGACCGCGCGCACCACGTAGTCGACGCCGGTGACGACGGTCAGGGCGATCGCGACGCCCATGATCGTCCACGCGACGACCAGCCAGCCCGCGGGCAGCGGCAGCAGGAACAGCGTGATCGCGAGGATCTGCGTCAGCGTCTTGAGCTTGCCGCCGGGGCTCGCCGGGATCACGCCCTGGCGGATCACCCAGAAGCGGAGCAGGGTCACGCCGATCTCGCGGGCGGCTATGACCAGCGTCACCCACCACGGCAGGTCGCCGAGCACGCTGAGCCCGACGAGCGCGGCCCCGGTCAGCGCCTTGTCGGCGATCGGGTCGGCGATCTTGCCGAAGTCGGTGATGAGGCCGTGCTTGCGGGCGAGCCAGCCGTCGACGTGGTCGGTGACCGACGCGACCCCGAACACGGCGGTGGCGATGAGCCGCCACGTGGTGTCGTGGCCGTCGCCGGTGAAGAGCGCGACCAGGAACACCGGGACAAGAGCGAGCCGCGACAGGGTGAGCAGGTTGGCGATGTTGAGCACCGGCACCTGGGTGGGCTCCGGGAGCACCGGCCGCGTCGGTTCGGCGGCGGGCGCGTCGTCGCCGGTCGCGGCCGGGCTCATGGGGACGCCACCGCCGCGCGCGGGATGACCGCGACCGGCTCGACGACCAGGTCGACGCCCTCGCTGTCGATCACGCGGCAGCGCACCAGGTCGCCGACAACCAGGTCTTCCACGGCCGGGCCGGTTTCGCCGTCGACCACAACGCACTCGCCGTCGACCTCAGGGGCCTGGTGGGCGGCGCGGCCGCTGCAGTCCTCGTCCTCGGACTCCTCGCGCTCGATGAGCACGACGACCTCCGAGCCGATGCGGTCCTCGGCGCGCTGCGTGGTCAGCTCCTCGACCAGCGCGGATATCCGGGCGACGCGCGCGCCGATGGTGTCGGCGTCGAGTTTGTCGCCCAGGTTCTCGGCCTCCGTGCCGTCCTCGTCGGAGTAGCCGAACACCCCGACCGCGTCCAGCTCCGCGGCCACCAGGAAGTCATGCAGCACGGTCAGGTCGGCGTCGGTCTCGCCCGGGAAGCCACAGATCACATTGGAGCGGATCCCCGCCCGCGGCGCCGCCGCGCGGATCTGACCGATCAGGCCGAGGAAGGCGTCGGGA